>NZ_JAMYUV010000023.1:0-84548 GCF_040323405.1 Mesorhizobium sp. M0048
GCGCTCGTGTCCTCGAATGGCATCCCGAACCCCCCAGCGCAAAGCGCGCCAAACTGTTCGCGATGTCCTCGCACACCTGTTCGCGATGTCCCCGGTCCAAACACCCACTTGAGGGGGAGATGTCCGGTAGGACAGAGGGGGTCGTCTCGCGTGGATCGGCGACCCCCTCTGTCGCCTTCGGCGACATCTCCCCCTCAAGCGGAGAGATTGGAAGCGCCTTATTCCGCCGGCGTCGTCTCCAGCGCGGCTTTGCGCCCAAAGCGCTGCACCACGAAACGTCCCATCTTCTGGCCGGGCACTTCGATCAGCGTATAGGTGATCCAGGACAGCAGGCACACCACCGGCAAGACGAGGACAACAACGATCGCGAAGCGCAGCGGCGCCGACAATTCGTGGCCGAACTGGGTGATAACCAGAGCCGCCGCCGGCTGGAGAACCAGCAGATGGATCAAATAGATGCTGAAGGAAAGCTCACCCATCAGATGAAAGAACCGGTTGGCGAGCGTCATGGCGATCTTTCTGGCCATGATGCCCGCTATTCCCGGCAGCATCTGGTAGAGAACCAGCGCAAAGAAACCCACGACGAGCGCTTCGCGCATCAAAAACTTGCCAAGCCCGTAGCCGCCGCCGAAGGGCAGCGCGGCCAGAGCCATGGCCAATGTCAGATGCACGAAAGGCCGCTTTTGCCTTTGATGGACGACGCCCGCCAGCAGCATCCCGCACAGGAAAATCTGCATCTTCAGCGGCAGGAACGACGGCATCGGAAAATGCACCGACAATTGTCCCATCAACAACACGATCGCGCTGCCGATCGCCGCGACCAGGATACCGCTCCATATCCAGTCAAGCCTGCGCACCAGCAGCATAATCGCCGGGAACACTGCATAGAACTGCATCTCCAAGCCAAGGCTCCAGTCGGGCAGCGGCGTGCGATAGGCGAAATTCGGCACCAGGCCGAACAGGAACAGCAGATGGGCGCCGATGTTTTTCAAGCCGCCGTCGAGATAACGCTCGGGCGCCTGCGGCGACCGCAGCAGGAACTCGTCGATGACCATCCTGGACTGGTAGAGATAAGGGCCAAGCGCCAGGGCAGCGAACAGCATGACGTAGAACAGCGGCGCAATCCTGAAATAGCGGCGGGTCCAGAACTTCAGCCAGGTTTCCGGCCTTTGCCAGGGCTCCTTGTCCTGGCGCAGCTGGTAGTGGAACACCATCAGGAAACCGGACAGCATGATGAAGAGGTCGACGCCGAGATCCGGTTCGCCGAGAATAGGAATATGCCAGCCGGTCAACAGCAGGCAGTGTCCGATGAGCACCCAGATCGCGGCGAGCGCCCGAAGCCCGTCCAGGCACTCGATGCGCGATGACCGGGCTTCTGTCATGCCGGACTCCTCGATGGCCATGTTGCATTGCAGCATGGCGGCTGAGGAAGGAATGTCAACCGTGCGGAAGGAACACGAATTGCGCTCGGCTGTTACGGAAAATGCGGAAGCTGCCGATCTCCCCACTCGTGGGGGAGATGGCCGGCAGGCCAGAGGGGGGCGCGAAGGAACGCCAAGCTCAGTTTCGTTCCCACCGGAATGAGCCGATGGCGGTAATTGCAAATTGATCACCGAGGCGGCGGGATAGCGCCCCCTCTGCCCTGCCGGGCATCTCCCCCACGAGTGGGGAGATTGGCAGCATCACCGCTTCTTCGCCAACCTTGCGTGCCGGCGCCAGTACCACCACGCCAGCACCCGGTTGCGGAACACTCTTCTCATGGCGCCCATGTCAAACCCCCAGCAGCACGCGGCGCTGGCCGGTGAGGTCGCCGGGCGACAAATCGGTCTTCACGGTTCCTGCAGTGCCATCATTGGCCGCAAGCTGAGCCCGTAAAGCGGCTTCGCGCGCCTGCACGTCCTTGTCGGCAATGGTCGGTGTCGGCGCCAACGGCTTCAGCGCCGGCGGCTTTTGAAAAAGGCACATGGTTTTCTCCAAAGTGAGAGCTTCTTGTCCAGTCGTAGAGCAGAAAGTCCTCGCCGTTCCGGCCATAGCCCGGCAGGCGGCAGCGTTGCGTCGCGCCCAGCCTTGCAAGCCAGCGCAGCGCCAAACCGTTGGCTGCCAAGGCGCGGGCCTCGACCCGCCAGGCGCCGCGTGCCGCAACCTCCGGCCCGAGCACCGCGTGAAAGAACTCCGTAATAGCAGGCACGCAGCGCCGCATGCGGCGCGTGCCCCAACTCCAGGCGATCCACAATCCGCTGCGCTGCTCGGCAGCACCGAAGCCGGCCTCCGGATTGCCATCGAGCTCGGCGACATAAGCAAAGCCCTGCAGCGCCGTCAGTGCCAGCAAAGCCGGCGACCAGTTGTCCAATTGGCAGTCGATTTCGGCCCGATCCTCGGGGCGCAGATTGGCGGCGATGTAGGAGAGGTCGCGCAACGTGGCGGGAATGATGCGGAGGGTCACCTGAACAACCCCAGCGGATCGGCCTGCCCGGCCTTCCGCCGCGCCGCCTTGAATACCGCCGGATCGACCACCGCTTCCCGCAGCATCATCACGCCATAACGGGTCGCGGCCATCAGATCGTCGCGCAGCTTCACCACCTGGCCGTCCCTGCGGTGATAGAGCCGGAACTCCTCGAACCAGGGCAGAAGCGTCGAAAACACCTTGAAGCGGCCGGATTGCATGCGGTCGAGCATGTCCATCAGCCCGGCCTCGACCGATACGGAACCGTCGGCGAACTGCGCATGGCTGGCGAGCATGTTCAGCCCATGCGCGGAATATTGCTTCGCAAGCGCGGTGCCCGCACCCTCCAGCGTCTCGCGCCCGCCGGCGCGCGGCCATGCCCATGGCAGCCAATCGCCCACGGTTTCAGCGTCAGCGCCTGCATGGCGGGAGTCTGCTGCGAGGCACGGCAGGCCTTCGTGACATAGACGACATCGGCTTCCGTATCCCAGGCAAGCTCGACCGCGGCCGAGGGATGGTCCCAACCGAAATCGAGCGCGCCGAGCCGCGGCCAATAGCGCGGCAGCCGGAACGGCTCGCAGGCGATCAGCTCCTCGGCCACCGGAAAGATGCGGCCGGAGCCGAGCACCGGAATGCCCTTGGCCCGCGCCTCGCGCTCATGCGCCGGATAGGCGGCAATGATCTCGGCGCGCTGCTGCGGCGTGTAGTGCTCGGCGTCGTCGATGGTCATGAAGGTGACGTGACGGGTCATTGTTTTCACCCTCGCGGCATTGAATCATGGTGGCAGGTGTTGGACGTATGCTGCTGTTCGGTAAGATGTTTTCATGATGGCGGGACAGCGCCCCCCTCTGTCCTGCCGGACATCTCCCCCTCAAGGGGGGAGATGGCAGCTTCAGCGTCTCGCTTATCCGCAAGCATTGGAGATTGGCGAAAGCCAATGCGACATCCAATCTCCCCACTAGAGGGGGAGATGTCCGGCAGGACAGAGGGGGGCGCGAAGGAACGCGAGTTGCGCGATTTCGCAGCCCTGTCATCCCCTCCCCATCCCTCCCACCTGCTCCGCGGACAAAAACAGCAGCACCACGTCCGACATGCCGAGCAGCGGCGTGAAGGTGACGATGGTGATGCCGCCGGTGGCGTTGGTGCGGGTCAGCCCTTCGGAATAGATGTCGAGCGGCGGCTCCTCGTCGAACCAGACGCCGTGCAGCGTCTCGCCCTGCCACTTCTCGCGGCCCTTCTCGTAACTCTTGAACGACAGCACGGATTCGCCGGCCTGCACGTCGCCACCGCCGCCCCAGGCCACCACGACGCTGTCGAGCGCGCCCGGCGCCCGCCCCGCCATCGTGCTGAGGATCGCGTCGGCCGGGATCATACCGGTGCCCCACGCCGCCTGCTGCTGCGGCGGGCCGATCAGGATGCGCTGCGGGTTGTCGCGCGTGCTTTCGCCGGTGACGCCGGCCGCCCACATCCGAACCGGACAATCGAAAACCTTGCCTTGCCACCAGTCGGGATAGCGGCCGGTGAGGTGCATCGCCCACTCGGCGCCGCCGGCCCTGGTCTTGCCGAGCTGGTTGCCGGCCATGAACAGGCGTTCGCGATTGGTCGCGCCGGCGGCGTGGAATTCGGCCTGTCGGGGATAGGGCCGATAGGCGGCAAGCTGGTTAGTGCGGCGCCTCCGGTCCAGCTCCGCCAGCAGGCTGAGATATTCCTTCCTTGCCGCCCGGC
Source organism: Mesorhizobium sp. M0048 (assembly GCF_040323405.1). Taxonomy (NCBI): domain Bacteria; kingdom Pseudomonadati; phylum Pseudomonadota; class Alphaproteobacteria; order Hyphomicrobiales; family Phyllobacteriaceae; genus Mesorhizobium; species Mesorhizobium sp. M0048. The sequence continues at coordinate 4,169 of NZ_JAMYUV010000023.1, forward strand.
TGTGCGAGGCCTTTTTCGAGGCCCGGCTTCTCGAGGAACGGCCTAAGGACGGCTTCGAGGCCGCGGATGCGCTGCCTGATTTCGTCATCGCTCAATGCATCCAGATTGTTGATGTTGACACTAAGATCCTTGGGCAGCACCGACAGCACGAGCTTCAGATACTGGTCGGGCTTTTCGGCGCGCACCTCGGCGATGACGCCGGCGCCATGGGCGCGGAAATCGGCGCGGATCGCTTCGAGAAAGCCGTCGGCCAGCGTCTTCTTCGCCCGCCTGGTCTGCTTGCCGGGTGCTTGATCGTGCGGCTGCGGATCGCCGGCGGAAGGAGCTTTGGCCATGCCCTACTCCGCCGTCCCGGCGGAGATCGCCGGCTTCTTGTTGCCTGGCCGCACGATGCGCTTGCGCGGCTTCGCTTTCTTGGCGGCGCGCGCCGACTTCGGCTTCGGCGGCTGGCTTGCCGATTTCGCATCGGTCGTCGTGCCAGGCCCCAATGTACTGGCGTCGGGCAACGCATTCAGCCTTGCCCTTAGAATTGCCGCCGCCTTGCCGTCGAGTGCTCCCAACGGGAAGCCGAAACCGCCGACCGCGTCGCCGGGGCCGCCGCGCACCATGCCGATCCGCACGCCGACGACAACCTGCTCGAAGCGGCCATGGCGTGCATAGGGTGCGGTGCCGGCGAACTCGCCAATAGCGCTGACGACCTCTCGGCCGTCATCGTCGATGATGATGGTGGCGTAACGGTTGGACATGGTGCTTTTCCTGGGATGGGCGCACGGCGGCGCGCTAATTTGAGGATCCTCGAGGTCGCGTTCCGTCGCGCCCCCCTCTGTCCTGCCGGACATCTCCCCCACAAGGAGGGAGATTGGCTGTCATCACCGCTTTCGCCAATTTTGTAGGATGCAAAAAAGGTGCTGTCGCCCAAGCTGCCAATCTCCCCACTAGAGGGGGAGATGTCCGGCAGGACAGAGGGGGGCGCTGTCCCGCCAACTTCACAGCCGGCAGCACGCACATCATTCGATCGAAAGATAAAGCCTGAAACAAAAAACCCGCCTCGGCGGGCGGGTCGTTGGAGCCAATTAGCACCATACGCAGATTAGTAGCATAGCTGCCGGCACAAAGCAAGAACAAAATGTGGCACGGTGAAAAAAAGCGATTTCCTTTGCCCGCCGCGAGGTTGTGCTCAAGAAACGGTCGCCAAGGTTGTGTTCATTCGCGCCCCCTCTGTCCTGCCGGACATCTCCCCCTCTAGTGGGGAGATCGGCAGTTCCAGCGCCTCGCTGCGTCCGCCCACTTCACAGCCGGCAGATCACGTAACGTTTGGTCGAAAGGGAGCCTGAAACAAAAAACCCGCCTCGGCGGGCGGGTCGTTGGAGCCAATTAGCACCATACTCAGATCAGTAGCATAGCTGCCGGCACAAAGCAAGAACAAAATGTGCCATCGGCGGCAAAAAATGGGAACTTCCCTCGGTGCCTCGGCTGTCAGCCGGCAAGCTTGCGTTCCTTCGCGCCCCCCTCTGTCCTGCCGGACATCTCCCCCACGAGGGGGGAGATCGGCAGCTTTGGCGGCAGCGCCTTTTTGCACCTACAAAATTGGCGAAAGCGGCAATGACAGCCAATCTCCCCACTAGAGGGGGAGATGTCCGGCAGGACAGAGGGGGGACGCTGTCCCGCCGACTTCATAGCCAGCTCACGTAACGTCTGATCGAAAAAGAAGCCTGAAACAAAAAACCCGCCTCGGCGGGCGGGTCGTTGGAGCCAATTAGCACCATACCCACATTAGTAGCATAGCTGCCGGCACAAAGCAAGAACAAAATTCACCTGAGACGCGAAAAAACGCAGAGTAGCCGATTGGCGAAGCACACTGGAATGTCCGGCGAGACGCCACCGTCCGGATCAGAACAGGCATTCGCGCGTTTGAACCCTAGCCAATGGGAGCAAAAATCATGAACGTCGCCAATCTGCAACTCGAAGGCCTGCTTATGGCCATCGCATCGATCAATCAGGTCCTGGTCCGCAAGGGCGTGCTCTCCGTCGAGGAGATAGATATCGCATTGCGCAAGGCCGAAGCCAGCGAGACCAACGAGGAAAGGTCCGAAGGCATGTCGGCGTCGAGTCGCGATGCCGTCAACTTCCCGATCCGACTGCTGGAGCTGGCCAATCAATGTCAGCCGGAGACGGACATGCCCTCCTTCTCAAAACTGGCGCGCATGGTCGGTCAGATCAAGGAACCTTACAACGACCAGATGTGACGCGGCGATCGAGGATGACCGCCGCAGCAAGCTTTGGCATCACCCCCTGCCAAGCCTCAGCGCCAGGACGCGGCCCGGCCCGTGCACGGCGGCAAACAGCAGCCCGGCCAGGAAGGTGAAGTGATCGACGAAGAAGCCGAACTCCGCCTGGTTGCCGGCCCAGTGCGACGGCCCGTGGAAGGCGAAGCCCAGGAACAGCACATAGGCGCCGGCGACAAGTGCTGCCCATGAGAAGAAGGCGCCAGTCAGGAAGCATAGAACGAGGACGACCTCAAGCAGGGCTGCGCACCAGGCCAGGAAGAGCGGGAATGGAAACCCGGCCGCCGCGATATAGCCGGCGGTGGCGCCGATATCGACGAATTTGAAGATCACGGCCATCAGGAAGACGGCTGCGAAGATCAGGCGGGCGATGAGGATTGCCGCGGTCTGCCACGGCGACTGGACGGTTGATTGAGCGGTTTCCAAGGTCACGACGTCCTCCCAAGAGTTACGATGGTTGTGCCCCAAGGACGCACCACCAGCCGCAAGCCCGACATCATCCCCCGAAAAACCTGCAGGAGACAAGTGCGCGGGGAGAAGGCAGGTTTCCTCGCCCCCATTCATGGGGGAGAGGTGGCGCGGCGAAGCCGCGACGTTGAGGGGGACTGCGCCGGCAAAGAAAAGGCCCCTCTCCGGCCGCTTCGCGGCCCTCTCTCCGCCGCTTCGCGCGAGGCGAGGAACCCGAGCCTGAAACTACCCTAAGTTCACCCCCGGCTTGCTGATCGGCTCCCGTACCGTTCCATACTGGCTGCCCCAGCGGTCGGTCATCGCCCAGCGTATGTCCCAGAGTTCCGGGAAGAAGCGGTGGCGGGCGCCGGCCTCCAGCAATTCGACCGGCCTGCCCTTCAGCGATTTCGCGCCGAGGCCGATCGTGCGGTGGATGAGATAGAGGTGGTTGGCGCGGAATTTCTGGAACAGCTCGTCGAACTCGACCAGCGCTTCGGCAACGACATAGCTGTCGCCGTGATCGTAGCCGGTATCGTAGACATCCTCGACCGAGAGGCCGCGGCCGTCGAGGTATGACGTCTTGAAGGCCCGCCACAGATCCGGCGGCAGACGCAACAGCTGCTTGAAACCCGGCGATTCCTGACCGCTGCCATTGCCGAGCTGCAGCCGGATCTGCTGGTACTCCTTGGGCGACATGGTTTCGAGCAGGTCGAGCTGCGCCGTCATCAGCCGCATCAGCCGGTGCACGCGTCCCATCAGCGTGACGATGCGATGCGTATCCTGCTTTTCCAGGAAATCGACGACATCGACCAGCGTATAGGCGATGAGCTTCATCCACAGCTCCTCGACCTGATGCACGATCTGGAACTGCAGCTCGTCGGCATTGACCATCTCGGCCAGCGGCTTCTGGCAGGCCAGCAGCCTGTCGCATTTGAGGTAGACGCCATAGTCGCGCATCTCAGGCGTTTCGATGCGGGCATAATAGTCCTGCTTGTCCATGGCCATGCTCCTTGCCGCGGCCGTTGGGCCGCAGGCGTTTGTTGGATCCCGGTCCCCGAGTCTAATCGCTTTCTTGCCGAACATTGTCCCTTTCTGTTATTCGATTGGCGAGAAATGAAGGACGAAAGCTGCCTCTGAAGCAGACAGAAAGAACGAATGATGCTGGATGCGGTCGACCGGAAGATCGTCGCGGTGCTCGAACGCGATGCCCGCACCTCCTTTGCCGCGCTCGCCGATGAGGTCGGCCTGAGCAAGACGCCGTGCTGGAAGCGGGTCAAGGCGCTTGAGGACGCCGGCGTCATCCGCGGCTACTCGACCCTGATCGACCCAGCCAAGCTCGGCTTCGGCATCGAGGCCTTCATCCAGGTGTCGATCGATTTCGAACTGTCGGACGCCTTCGAGGCGGCGGTCAAACAGCATCCGCTGATCCGCCGCTGCCACGCCACGACTGGCGAGGCCGACTATCTCCTGCAGATCGTCACCGTCGACATGATGGCGCTCGACAGGATGCTGCGCGAGGAGCTCAGCCGGCTGCCCGGCGTGCGGCGCACGATCACCTCGATGGCGATGCGCGAGATCAAGGGCGGCATCTCGTTCGCCAATGCCGTCGGGCATACACAGACCAAGCGATAGACCGGTCAGGCCCTGGTTATCAATTCGCGTCCCAGCCGCTTCGGTTGCTCGGCGCGCAGAACCACATTTGTCGTCACCGTGCCGTACCGGCCGATGCTGTCGACGATGCTTTCAAGGTCGGGCGGTGACGGGACCACGACCTTGACCAGAAAACAATCCTCACCGGTCACCCGCAGCACCTCGACCACCTCCGGCAATTGGGCGAACTTCTTCAGGCAGGCCTGGATATGCTCATGCGTGGTGCGCAGGCGGATGACCGCCATGGTGCCGAGCCCGAGCGCTGCCGAATTGATCACCGCCTTGTAACCGGTGATGACCCCGCGCTCCTCCAGCCGCTTCACCCGTTCCGAGGTGGCGGGCTGGGACAGTCCGACGCGGCGGCCAAGCTCGGAAATGCCGATGCGGCCATCCTCCTGCATGATCTCAATGATCGCCAGATCGGTGGGATCGAGCCTTGGCCGATAATCGCCGTTCCGCATGATCGCCTTTAATCCATCGGATTTCGTCGCTGCTTTCCGATGATCTCTCATTCCGCTGCCCAGGAGAAGACCTAGAATTGCGCGCGGCATCAGGAAAGAAGGGCTTCGCATGACCGACTTCATCATTGTGCCGGGCATCGGCGGATCGGGCAAAGCCCATTGGCAGACGCATTGGCAGCAGGCAAGCCCGGCGATGCGGCGGTTCAGTCCGGCGAGTTGGGATGCGCCGGATTTCGACGACTGGGTGGCAGCACTGGAAACCGCTGTATGCCAGGCATGGACACCGCCGGTGCTCGTCGCCCATAGCCTCGGCTGTCTGCTGGTCGTACACTGGCAGCGGATCTCCCCCCGCTCTATCGGCGGCGCGTTGCTGGTCGCCGTTCCGGACCCTGCGTCGCCGGCCTTCCCCTCCTCGGCCCGGGCCTTCGCCGACGCGCCGCAACAACAGCTTCGCTTTCCGTCGCTGATTGTCGCCAGCACCAACGATCCCTACGGCTCGCTGGACTATGTCAGGGCGAAATCCGAGCGCTGGGGCAGCGATTTCCATATCGCCGGGCCGCTTGGCCACATCAATGGCGACAGCGGGCTCGGCGACTGGCCGGTGGGAATGGAGCTGCTGACGGCTTTTCTCGGGCGAACGCAAGCAAGCGCCCGAGGCGCCGTGCTTCAGCCGTGACCGCAATGGGACGGCTACCTTGCCGCCGTCCTGATCTGGTTTGCGCCGCGGCGCCGCGCCTCAGTTCGATGCTGCGGCAGGTGTGCTGAGCTCCAGGAACGGCACTGTCGAACCCGGGATCATCGACTTCGGCAATTCGCCGTTCCATCTCTCCGCCTTGGTCAGTTCGACCAGCAGCGGATTGTTGGCGATTGCGGCGGCGCGAGCCTTGATGGCGCCCGCGGTCGCATCGCCTTCGACCCTGGTCTTGTAGGCGCTGGCCTCGGCTTCGGCCTTGACGCTGTCGGCGCGGCCCTTGGCCTGGGTGACAGCGATATCGGCCTTGATCTTTTCCTGCTGCAGGTTCTGTTCCTGCTTCTGCACCTCCACCTGCGCCGTCATCCTGGCTTCGACCGCCTGCTCGTAGGCGTCGGAGAAGTCGATGTTCTCGACCTGCACGCTGTCTATCATCACCGGGCCGTCGGTTACCGCCGCGATGGCGTCGGCAACGTCCTTGTTGAACTTCGCCCGGTTCTGGATAACCGACACCGCGTCGTACTGGCCGAACACGGTCTTGATCTCCTGCGGTGCTTTCCTGGCAATGACACGGTCGGCCAGTGCCTCGATCGATCCATAATTGGTGTAGACGTTGCTGACTTCGGCGGCCGGCACGTGGAAGTTGACGGTGACGCGCATGTCGGCCGGCTGCTGGTCGCGCGAATAGGCCTGCATGGCCGGCAGGCCGCCGCAAGCGTTCTGGTTCTCGCAGCCCCATTTGAGCACCTGCTGGCGCAGGCTGATCTTCTCGACGCGCTGTAACCACGGCAGCTTGAAATGCAGTCCGGGATCGACGACCGAACTCAGCGCCCCGTTGGTCAAGAGCACGCCGCGGTCGCCCTGATCGATCGTGTACCAGGATCCAAACAGCGCAAAGATGCCGAGCGCCACGATGAGGAGTGCGTCGACCCCGACGCCGTCCCCGGCTTGCCCTGCGGACGGCCTGAATTGCCTTGCGTTTCGGTCATTACCCCACCCCAACCCGATTGCCCGTGCTGCTTTTGCCCACAATAGCGGCGGCATTGCAATCCTCTCGACATGGAAGGATCTTCGCGCCGGCCGGCCCCGGACCGGCGGGGTGGTTCAGGCTGGCTAGCGGATTTCCCCTGCAGCCGCGGCAGTACGCGTTGCCTGGCGTCTCCTTCTGCCGTTCGGCATCGCTTTTGCGCTTCGGGCAATCCTCGTAGTCGTGGTCGCGCCCACCGCAGTAGGAGCAGCATTTTGCCGGCGCGTCGGAGCGAAGCATCGTTGGCATGCACAAGGATGCACGAAAACCCGACAGATTGCGACGGCTTGCGCACCGGCAACGTCGATTTCGCCACGGAACCGCTGCCGCCGCATGAAAGTTATCTGCTCATTGCAACGGGAGCACAGGACATGGCCGACGACCCGAACCGCTACGAGACCGGAGCGAGGAAATATCCGGCAAAGATGAGCCCCGACGCGGCCGACCAATTTTCGCAGGATGCGGCCGGCAACAAGCCGCCTCCCGGCGGCATGGGATTGACCAGGCCGGCTGACGATTTCGACGACAAGACCCGGCATTCGGAGGGCCAGAACCCGCCGCGCGCAGCGATCCGGCCAGACCACAAGGCCACCGCCAAGAAGCCCGGCGAGGACGCAAAACGATGAACGTCGCCAATCTCCAACTCGAAGGATTGATGATGGCGATCGCGGCCGTCAACAACGCGCTGGTCCACAAGGGCCTGCTGTCGGTCGACGAGGTCGACATGGCGTTGCGCCGGGCCGAGGCGGCGATGACCAGCGACGAGCGTCTCTATGAAGACATGTCGCCATCCAACCGCGACGCCGTCTGCTTTCCGCTCAGGCTGCTGCAGGCGGCCAACAATGCCCAGGGCGAAACCGGCGTGCCGTCCTTTGCCGAACTGGCCAGGATGGTCGGCCGGACCAAGGAGCCCTATAACGACCAGATGTGATGGAGGACGCCATGGCCGACGACAAATCCAAGACCAAGCAGGATCGCAAACTGGTCTCAGGCGAAGAGCCTTACGAGGTCGCTGCCTTTGCCCGCAAATACGGCATACCGCAAAGCGAGGCCGCGACCATCATCAAGCGTTACGGCCCCTCGAGGAGGAAGCTCGACGCGCATATGGCGAGCCGCAACGCCTGAACCAATTCTGGCGGCGGCCGCCGTTCACGCCGGAAGCGTCCCTGCCCTGCCGCCTTGTCGAGAGTATCGGCACCGTCAGCCGTGACCTGTCGGGTTCGCCCCTGTGGGGATTCAACGCCTGGTTTTGACAGCCGCGGAATACTCTCGCCGCGCAACAACTCATTTACCTCGACGCTGTACCAGTCCGGTGAGCAAAGCCGGGGGTCGGATGCAGGAACAATTATTGCGCTATGAATGTGTCATGGAGCCGAACGGCCGTTGGATGGTGTGGGACATCGTTCACGATCTGCCGGCGCAATTTTCGGAAATCGCGCTGATCGGCCTGAGCCGTCGTGAAGCGGTTTCGCTCTGCCGGCTGCTCAACGAGACGAGCCGTTCCGAGACGCGGCAGAGCCGGGCCTCCTGAGAAGCGCGTGCGTCTCAGGCCTGTCCAGGCGAAGAGGATTTTCATGCGATCGACAATATTCGGTCTGGTCCTGCTGCTGCCGGCGGCCGCACTGGCAGAACCGATCGAGACGCAGAAGATCATCACCGCGGCGACCGGCGATTGGAACGGCGACGGTGCCGCCGATCTGGCGATGATCGTCGAGACCGAGCCCGGCCATCCCATGGATCTGCATTTGTTCCGCAGGGACCGCGACGGTAATTTTCTCAGACCTGCCGGGGTCGTGCATGAACAGATTTACGGCGAATGGAAGGATTACGAGCGGCCGGGCCCCGCCAGATCCGACACCGAGCCCGAACTCACTGCGCTCCCCAACGGCTCGATCAAGCTCTATGTTCCGGCGATGGAGATCGGCAGCGAGCGGACCAACAAGACGCTGACGCTCGCCTGGCGCAACGGCACGTTCGTCGTCGCCGGTTTTGCCTATGAATATTGGGATTACATGGACGACAATGTTGCCGGCGACTGCGACTACAATGTGCTGACCGGCAAGGGCAAAAGCAGCAAGAAGTTGGCGGACGGCAGCACCAGGCAAGCGACCGTATCGGTCGAAGGCAAGGTCATCCCATTTGCGGAATGGACTCCGGGCACTGGCTTCAGCGCTTGCGGAGAGTGAGAGGTTTCGGTTGCCTCACTGCAGCGGCGGCTTCCACAGCAGACTGTTGCGATCGGCGGACTTGACGCGCAGCCAGGTTTCGCGGCCGTCGCGCAGCACCCGGAGCGGGATCTCGGCGCCCGCCGGGCCGCTGTTCCAAAGCTTGCGATAAAAATCGGCAAGCCCATCGACCGCCGTGTCGCGGACATCCGAGATGACATCGCCTTGGCGAAGGCCCGCCTGGGCGGCTGGACCGCCCTCGGCGACGCTCATCACCACGACCTTGCCGTCGCTCTCCGCCGAGAAGGCGCCGAGCCACGGCCGCGGCGGCTTGGCGACCTGCCCGCGCGTCAGCAGATCGTCGAGGATGGGCGGCAGAAGATCGATCGGCACCACCATGTTGATGTCGGCGACCTCGCCGTTGCGGCTCATCTGCAGGCGCAGCGAACCGATGCCGAGCAGCCTGCCATCCGCGCCGATGAGGCCGGCGCCGCCCCATGAAGGGTGAGCCGGCGCCGTGAAGATCGCCTCGTCGAGCAGATATTCCCAATAGCCGGCGAATTCCTGCTTGGTGACGATTCGCGCCCGCACGGAGCGGCCGACGCCGTCGGAGAGCACGACGGGATCGCCGATCTTCGCCCTGGACGCGTCGCCGAGCGCAATGGCGGGCAGCCCGAGCGGCGCCAGCGCCTGCACCAGGCCGAAGCCCGACTCCTGGTCATAGGCAAGCGCATGGGCGGGAACCACGCGCCCGTCCTGGTCGGCCAGCCAGACCTCCTCGGCCTCGGTAATGAGATAGCCGATGGTGAGTACCAGCCCGTCGCCGCGGATGACCACGCCACTGCCCTCGCGGCGGGTGCCAAGTGTATTTGCCGTGAAGGCGTCCTCCGGCACGGTGGCGCGGACGGCCACGATGGATCGCAAAAGGGGTTCGATATTCATGCTTTGGTTCCCGGCAATGTTCGCAGGCTGATATGGGCTATAGGTATGGCGCAGGTGATCAGGCGCAAGAGGTGGCGCCGGCTTTGGCGTGGACCGGCGCCGCGCCGTTCGCGCCGGGGTTTTGCAACAGCGCCGGCAGCCCTATCTGTACCTACGGCTATCCCGAGCTGCCCTATGCAAAGTTCCTCCGCCATTACCCACGTTGATATCTGATATCCTCCCAACCCAACCTTCCAAAGGCCTCCGAATGAACGACTACGCAACGGACCAATACACCCCGCCAAAAATCTGGACCTGGAACAAGGCAAATGGCGGCGCTTTCGCCAGCATCAATCGGCCGATCGCCGGCCCGACGCATGACAAGAAACTGCCGGTCGGCAAGCATCCGCTGCAGCTTTATTCGCTGGCGACACCGAACGGCGTCAAGGTGACGATCATGCTGGAGGAACTTCTGGCGCTCGGTCACAGCGGCGCCGAATACGACGCCTGGCTTATCAGGATCAACGACGGCGACCAGTTCGGCAGCGGCTTCGTCGAGGTCAACCCGAACTCGAAGATCCCGGCCATGATGGATCGCAGTGGGAAAAAGCCGGTCCGCATCTTCGAATCCGGCTCGATCCTGCTCTACCTCGCCGAAAAATTCGGCGAATTCCTGCCGACGGAGCAGCCGGCCCGCGCCGAGACCCTGTCATGGCTATTCTGGCAGGTGGGCTCGGCGCCCTATCTCGGTGGCGGCTTCGGCCATTTCTATGTCTATGCGCCAACGAAGATCGAATATGCCATCGACCGCTTCGCCATGGAAACCAAGCGGCAGATGGACGTGCTCGACCGACGCCTCGCCGAAAGCGAGTATTTAGGCGGTAGCGACTATACGATTGCCGACATTGCGGTGTGGCCCTGGTATGGCGGGCTGGCCAAGGGCCGCATGTATGACGATTCCGGCGAGTTCCTGCAGGTGGAGCAGTACAAGAACGTGCAGCGTTGGGCCGACGCCATCGACGCGCGGCCGGCGGTCAAGCGCGGCCGCATGGTCAACCGCACCTTCGGCGAGCCTTCGATGCAGCTGCACGAGCGCCATGATGCCAGCGATTTCGAGACCAAGACGCAAGACAAGCTCGCGGCGGCCAAAAGCTAAGCCGACGACGCGCCGATCTCTCGCCTTGTAGGGGAGATCGGCAGCTTCGGCCGACTGCTCAGGCCCGTCTCTACCGCCGCCATCCAAGCTGGCATCAACAAAAGGGAGCTTGCCAGCCGGTTGTAAAATGTGGCGTTGGGCACGGTCGTACAAGCAGCAGGCAGGTTTTCCCGCTAGCTCAAAAACGACGATATGAGTTGGGCGATATATATTAGTTGACTAAACTAGCGGAACGTCCAATGCACATTCCCAGAACCGAACATGTCCTGTCTAGACCATCATATCTATATGGGACATTACTACATAAGCTGAACGCGACCTCGACGGTTCGGCGGCACAGCCCTCAGACGCCGCGGCTTTACCTCCGCGCTTTTCGCCCCGGATCCGTAGATCAACCGGACGACGAACAGGAAATATCCAACCTGCATGACGATCAAGGTCAAGATCGTCCAGGCCAGCGTCTTCCAGATTGAACCCGTCGCAAGGTAAGTCGAGATCGCCACGATGGACGATATGGTGGTCAGCGCCACCAGAAACCGTGGAAAGTTCATGACTTTTGCGCCGCCCCGTAACTCGCAACAGCCGGGACGAACTCCCCTAACCCATTACCCCGGACCAACGTTTTCACTATTTTGGCAATTGCGCAACCACCAAATAGAACAGCAGTTAACGCATGCTTCCGTGATCAGGGGCTGCGTGTCAGGTCACCAAGGTGGGCCGGCTTGGACGGCGGCTGCGCGTCCCTCCTCCCCAACCAGCTCTCCATACCCCCTCACAACCCCATCAAGCCCACGTATTCGCCACGTCTCCCCTTCGCACGCCTCGAGATAGGACTGGCCGAGCGGGACTTTCCCTCCGCCGTCCGGCAGGTCCAGCACGTAGACGGGATTGCAGATGCCGGACAGGCGCGCACGCAAGGCGCTGACCAGCGCCTGGCCCTCGGCGATCGTGGTGCGCCGGTGCGCCATTCCGGGCACGAGGTCGCCGTGGTGCAGGTAATAGGGTTTGACGCCAAGACGATACATCAGCTCGCGGCACAGCTCTTCCAACACCTCGACCGTATCGTTCACGCCTTTCAGCAGAACGCTCTGGTTCAGCAGCACGAAGCCGCCCTGCCGCAACGTGCGGCAGGCCCGCTCGGTCGCCTCCGTGATTTCGCGTGGATGGTTGAAATGGGTGACGACCGTGACCATCAGCCGGCCCTGCAAGGCTTGAACCAACCGGCCGGTGACGCGCGACGGCAGCGCGACGGGTACGCGAGTGTGGATGCGCAACAGCCGCACGTGCTGGATCGCCTCGACTCGGGCGCGGATTTCCGCCAGCACCTTGTCCGGCAGCGACAGTGGGTCGCCGCCGGTCAGGATCACCTCGCGGATTTGCGGATGGGCCGCGATATAGGCGAAGGCCTCGTCGAGAGCTTCGCGCGTATAGCCGCGGCCGATCGAGGTCAGCTGCTCCTTGCGAAAGCAGAACCGGCAATAGACCGCGCATTGATAGGTTGGGAACAGCAAAACCCGGTCGGCATGGCGATGCGTCAATCTTGGCACCGGACTGAAGGCGTGGTCGGCGATCGGATCGTCGAGTTCGCCCTCCTGCTCTGCCAGTTCGTCGGGCGACGGGATGACCTGAAGCCGTATCGGATCGGCGGGGTCGTTCCAGTCGATCAGGTCGAGATAGGCCTTGGGGATGCGAACCTTGTGGCGCGTGGCCGCGGCTTCGGCCGCCGCCCGCTCGGCTGGCGACAGCGGCAGCGAATCCAGGTCGCCTACATGCCGCACGCCCTCGCGAACATCGTCCTGCCATGCGGCATCCGCCTCGCGAGCGCGCCGGTCATCGGCTGTCATGCCGGCCCCATCGACCGCCATGCTGGCGTCGGGGATGTCGGGATGTGAGGTCATTGCAGGCTCCTTGAATTTCGGCCGGGGTACAGCAATGGAGCCAGGACTTGAAGGCAATAAGCGGTGTTGGCCGGGTTGGAGGGCGCGGCAGGAAGCCACAACCGGCCACTGATCGGCACAATCGTCCAACATCGCTGAGGCACAACATTAGCTTGCGCTCATATTAGCTTGAGCGTATACACATAAACGGCCGGTGATCTACCCCCCAACCGGTTAGGCTCGGCGCCAGTCCCTCCCTACCCCTCAGGTCAACGACGCCGGGCCGCTCGGGGTCCGCCTGGTTGCCCGCGGGAGACCGGACCTCTTCGTGTCGATCACATGCCCCCTGCTCAAGCAGCACCCAACTGAACATACCAGCTGAACACATCGGCGATGCCCGCGTCTCTCGGCCTTCCCGTCGGCGGCCGCGGTCGCTAATCTCGGATTGCGAAAAAGCTGGAGAAGAGCGTATGGCGATCGACTTGTCGCCAAGGCTTTTGGCGATCGTCAATGCGCTGCCCTTGCGGCAGGGCATGCGAGTGCTGGAGATCGGCTGCGGACCGGGTGCTGCAGCGCGCGAGATCGCGCGCCGGATCGGCGGCGGGCACGTGCTGGCGATCGACCGCTCGGCCAAGGCCATCGCGCAGGCCGGGGCCGCTTCGCGCGCCGAGATTGCGGCAGGCCGGCTGAGCCTTCGCCAGGTCGCCATCGAGGATTTCGAGTTGGAGGCCGACGAGAAGCACTTCGACATTGCCGTTGCGGTGCGCGTCGGCGCGCTGGACGGGCGTCATCCCGAAGCAGGAAAAATTGCCCTGCGACGGCTCGGCGCCGCGTTGACCGCGCAAGGCCGGCTGTTCATCGATGGCGGCGATCCGCTGCGCGAAATTGCGATACACGGCTGAACAGCTCGTGCTTAGCCTCCGGAATCGAGCGGCAGAGCTGGGTGCGCGCCTCAGCTCCGCAACCCCGGCGCCTCCTGCCCGGTGCGCTCGACATATTCGGTATAGCCGCCGCCATAGGTGTGGATGCCCTCGGGCGTCAGTTCCAGCACCCGGTTCGACAGCGCCGCCAGGAAATGGCGGTCATGCGAGACGAACAGCATGGTTCCCTCGTACTGCGACAGTGCTGTGATCAGCATTTCCTTGGTGGCGATGTCGAGGTGGTTGGTCGGCTCGTCCAGCACCAGCAAATTGGGCGGATCGAACAGCATCAGCGCCATCACCAGCCGCGCCTTCTCGCCGCCCGATAGCACGCGGCACTTCTTCTCGATCTCGTCGCCGGAAAAGCCGAAGCAGCCGGCCAGCGCCCTGAGCGGCGCCTGGCCGGCCTGCGGAAATGCATCTTCCAGCGTCTGGAACACGGTGCGCTCGCCCTCCAGCACTTCCATGGCGTGCTGGGCGAAATAGCCCATCTTGACGCTAGGCCCGCGCGCAACCGTGCCATTGTCCGGCTCGGAAGCGCCAGCGACCAGCTTCAGCAGCGTCGATTTGCCGGCGCCGTTGACGCCCATGATGCACCAGCGCTCGCGGCGGCGCACCTGAAAATCCAATCCCGCGTAGATCGAGCGGCTGCCATAGCCCTTGTGCACGTTCTTCAGCGTCACCACGTCCTCGCCGCAGCGCGGCGCCGGCTGAAAGTCGAACGACACTTTCTGGCGGCGCTTGGGCGGCTCGACCCGGTCGATCTTGTCCAGCTTCTTCACCCGGCTCTGCACCTGCGCGGCATGCGAGGCACGCGCCTTGAAGCGCTCGATGAAGGCGATCTCCTTGGCCAGCATCGCCTGCTGGCGCTCGAACTGCGCCTGCTGCTGCCGGTCGGCGATCGCCCGCTGCTGCTGGTAGAATTCGTAATTCCCCGAGTAAGCGGTCAGCGAGCCACCATCGATCTCGACCACCTTGTTGACGATGCGGTTCATGAACTCGCGGTCATGCGAGGTCATCAGCAGCGCGCCGTCGTAGTTCTTCAGGAACTGCTCCAGCCAGATCAGGCTTTCGAGGTCGAGATGGTTGCTCGGCTCGTCGAGCAGCATGGCGTCGGGCCGCATCAAAAGGATCCTGGCCAGTGCCACCCGCATTTTCCAGCCGCCGGACAGCTTGCCGACGTCGCCGTCCATCATCTCCTGGCTGAAGCCAAGGCCGTCCAGCACCTCGCGAGCACGCCCATCCAGCGCGTAACCGTCGAGCTCCTCGAAGCGGTGCTGTGCCTCGCCGTAACGGGCGATGATCTCGTCCATTTCACCGGCGCGATCGGGGTCGCCCATCGCGTGCTCGAGCTCACGCATCTCGGCCGCCACTTCGCTCACCGGCCCGGCGCCGTCCATCACTTCGGCAACGGCGCTGCGGCCGGACATGTCGCCGACATCCTGGCTGAAATAGCCGATGGTGACGCCGCGATCGACCGAGACCTGGCCCTCGTCAGGCTGCTCCTCGCCGTTGATCATGCGAAACAGCGTTGTCTTGCCGGCGCCGTTAGGCCCGACCAGCCCGACCTTCTCGCCCTTCTGCAACGCGGCGGAGGCTTCGATGAAGACGATCTGCCGGCCGTTCTGCTTGCTGATGCTTTCGAGACGAATCATGGTTTTCCAGGAAAGGCCAAAGGAGAGTTCTCGCGCCAATACGCGATAGGCCGCGCCGGCGGAAGCCCGCAGTAGTGAGGCGCCCCGCGCCAAATTGTCTGAACCCAGTTGCTTCCCGGCTGGATCAGGCTTTGACGGCGTAGGGATGAGCCGGCGGATCAGCTATCGGTCAGGGCTTTTGTCGTCGCCAGCTTGACCCCGGCGGCGGCAAATGCCGCATTGTGCCGGGCGATGATCTCCGCGGCGGTCTCGCTGGCCGCGTCGAGCGTGCTGTGGGCGTCGGAAACCACGGTGCCCTTCACCGTGGCCGCCACGCAGAAATCGGTCTGCGCGCCGATCAGAACGACCTCGCCGGCGCCCTGCCCGGCCACCCATTCTGCAAGCGCGGCATTGCTGAACGCGTCGCCGACACGCTTGGCGAACGTCGGCTCGTCCTCGGCCTGGCCGAGCGCCGGCCACACCGGCCAGCCCGGCTCACCCGGCGCCAGTGGATCGCCCTGCGGCCCGTCATGCCTGATGAAGGCGACCTTGCGCCCGCTGCGCCGTGCCCATTCGATCAGCGCCCGGGTGCGGGCAACGATGCCGTCGGCATCATGGATCGGCGGTTCGGCAACACCGTCGAACATGCCGGTCTGAAGGTCGATCACGATGAGCGGCGCCGTGGCCGCGGGGCTGGTCCCTGACATGGTTTTTTATAGCACGAGGGCGGAGCTGATCAAGGATCAGGGCCGCGATGGCGCGCACGGGCAACCGCAAGTGGCTGGAGTTCGAGATATGTGACAATCCGCTTGCAGCGGCGCTAACATAGCGCGCCATTGGGATGTGGGTCAGTTCGAAATTCCGGCTATCGGCCGTGACCGGATTGCATTCGTGGCAAGCTCCTGCGAAGAAATTCCCATGACACATGCAGCCGTAGCTTTCCTTGCGATCGTGACTTCGGTGTTGGTTGCGATCCTACCCGCACAATCGCAAGAGTGGACGCCCTCGGAGGACGCGGTTCGAGATGCAACGGAAACGGTTGGTCGCTATTTCCTTTCGCTCGATAGCCAAGAGTATGGGCGGGCATACGAAATGATAACTGATACCGCCAAAGCTTCGATCCCATCGAACGCCTTCGTGGAGCAAAGTAAACATTTTCATTCTCAGGCCGGCGCTGTGCGCGAGCGCCGGCTACTCAAATTCACGTGGTTGAAGGACCCAGAGAACGCTGCCTTTCCTGGCGTCTATGCCGCAGTCGACATAGCGGCGAAGTTTGAAAACATCGATCGTTACTGCGGCTATATTGTCCTCTATCAGCGGCCGTCAGGTGGAAATTTTCGAGTCATGCGGGTCGAAAGCAACTTCATCGACAACTCTACCGCGAAAAGCATTGAAAAGACCCAATCGAAACTCGAATTGGATCGAGCATGGGCCGAGTTGTCGGCTAACTGTCCGAATTTTCCATCGTGAAGGTGAGGCGGTCCGTTTTTGTACCTTCCGCAACCATCGGCTTTTCGGTTTCCCTCGCTTCGATCAGCGCAACGATGTCGGTGAACTCCTACAGTTTGCCGGCCGAGGATGATGAACGCGGGGAGATCGCAGCGTCTGTCCTCATCCAATCCCACCTGTCAGCTCATAGGCGCCGGCGGCGCGCCCGTCCTAAAGCCGCACGATGGTGCCCTTCTTGCGGTTTGGAGGTTGGCGAAAGTGGAGGGGCAGTTCAATTCCCCCTTGGGGTCCCTCGGGCCCGAAGGAACGGGCCCTTCGCAAAGTAGCCGGCGGCCCCCGGTGCACGATCACACCCGGCCCGATGTCTCATCCTCGCCAAAAATCCCGGTCACCCAGTCGATGAACAGGCGTACCCGTGGCGCGAGCTGGCGGTTCTGTGGGTAGAGCGCCGACAGCGGTGTCGGCGACGGCGGGTAATCCGGCAGCACTTCGACAAGCGTGTCGCGTGCGAAATCCCCGGCGAAGCGGTAATGCGGCGCCTGCACCAGGCCGAAGCCGAGACGCGCCAGCTCCGCCATCGTGTCGGAGCCGTTGACCGTCACCCGGTTGGGCAGGCTGACATAGCGCAACGCGCCGCCGACGGTGAATTCGAGCGGCATGACCTCGCCGGTCCGCGACGAGCGGAAGCCGACCATCAGATGGCCTTCGAGATCGTCGAGGGTTGCCGGCATGCCGAGGCGTTCGCCCGCGAAGCGGCGCGGCCAACCTGACTGGTTGCCGCCCGGAAAGGCGGCGCCAGCCTCCGTGCCTCACTTCAACTCCACCCAGACCGGCGCGTGATCGCTGGCGCCGGTCTCGCCGCGCACGTCGCGGTCGATGCCCGCCGCTACCAGCCGGCGCGACAGCTTCTTGCTGAGCAAGATGTGGTCGAGCCGCAGGCCGGCATCGCGCGGCCAGCGATTGCGGCGATAGTCCCAGAATGTGTAGAGCGTCTCCGTCGGGTACTTCTTGCGCAGCGCGTCAAGCCAGCCCTGGTCGAGCAGCCGCTGGAACGATGCGCGACTTTCCGGCTGCACCAGCGCGTTGTCGTCATAGGAGCGGGTCGGGTAGATGTCGCGCGCCTCGGGCACGATGTTGTAGTCGCCGGCCAGCACCACGGGCAGGCCGGTGTCGAGCAACTGCGCCGCATGCGCCTCCAGCCTTTCGTGCCAGTTGAGCTTGTACTGGAATTTCGGGCCGGGCTGCGGGTTGCCGTTCGGCGCGTAGAGGCAGGCGACGACGATACCGTTGACCGCCGCCTCGATGTAGCGCGCCTGCTGGTCGCTATCGTCGCCGGGCAGCGCCTCGCGGGTCAGAACGGGTTCTGCGCCACGCGAAAGGATGGCGACGCCGTTCCAGGTCGGCTGCCCGACCCAAACCGCGCCGTAGCCGGCGGCCGCCAGCGCAGTGCGCGGAAACTGCGTCTGTCTCGCCTTGAGCTCCTGCAGGCAGGCGATGTCGGGTTTGGCGGCGGCCAGCCATGCGAGCAGGTTCGGCAGCCGGCTGTTGATGTTGTTGACGTTGAAGGTGGCGATCTTCATCGGCCTGCTTCAGCGCACGATGCGTTCGGTCCACGCCTTCACTGCATCAGCGAGCGTCTTCAGATGATCGGCGGTGGAGAAGCCGGAGATGTTTTTGCGCGGCTTCAGATCATGGTCGCCATCTTCCAGCCAGAGGATCTCGATCGCCTCGGACAGAGCATAGGTCGCGACCTCGTCTTTGGTCCCGAACTCGTCGCGCGTGCCCTGGAGGATCAATGTCGGCGTCTTGAGATCGGCGAGGTGCTTTGTCCGAAGCTGCGTCGGTTTGTCCGGCGGATGGAAGGGGTAGCCGAGGCAAAGCAGGCCCGAGATCTCGCCCTTCGAAAACATCTCGTCGGCGATCATCGAAGCGACGCGTCCGCCCATCGACTTGCCGCCGATGATGAGCGGACCCTCCACGCCCTTCGCCCGGAGGTCGGCGATCGCCTTGACGTATTCCGGGTTAACCGTCTCGGCGCGCGGCGGCGGCTTGCGATGGCCGTAGCGGCGGGCGGCCATGTAGTGGAATTCAAAGCGCGCGACGCGGAAACCGGCCGCGGCGAGCGCTTTTGCCGTGGCTGTCAGCGAGGGCGAGTCCATAGGAGCGCCTGCGCCATGCGCGAGCAGGATGGTGATGGCGGCGGTGTCGGGGCCGTCGAAGAGGAAGGTGGTCATGGGGTGGCCCGCAGATGAAGGCCGAGATCCTTCGCACCCCCCTCTGTCCTGCCGGACATCTCCCCCTCAAGGGGGGAGATTGGATGGCGTCGGCGTTTTCGCCAACCACCAAAGCTGAAAGGCACGCGGGGCGCCGGAGCTGCCGATCTCCCCCCTTGAGGGGGAGATGTCCGGCAGGACAGAGGGGGGTGTTCAAGCGCGGTCATTGAACCACCTATCCCGCCGATTTCCGCGCCAGCTGCAAATCCACGAACTGTATCCCCTTGGCCGCCATACGCGCCCATTCGGAATTGGCGTCGAGCTCGAGATAGCGCACCCAGCGACGCCGCGCCTCGGCGAGATTGCCGGCGTCGAACTCCAGCCTCGCAAGGTTGAACACCGCGTCGGCATAATTGGGATCGAGTGCGATAGCCTTCAGCAAATGGCGGCGCGCCGAGGCTACCCGCCCCTCTTCGCTCATCAGCCCGGCAAGATTGAACCAGGCCTCGACGAAGCCGGGATCGAGCTTTATCGCGCGGGCATAGTCGTGCGCCGCCTCGGCCGCGTGGCCGGCCGCGCGCAGGCAGTTGGCGCGGTTGAAGGCGGCGATGGCATCGCTCGGGTCGATGGCCAGGCAGCGCTGGTAGAGTGCCGCCGCCTGCTCGTGGTCTTCAGCCTCTTCCGCCGCCTCGGCATCGGCGAACAGCTCTTCCAGCGTGTCGTCATCCTGCGTTCCCAGATCGAACAGCAGCTGGCCGTCAAGTTCGCTCTGGCCTCCCTCGAGATAGATCGCGTTGGCCCGCCCATGCTGCGAGCCGACGGCGAGCGACTTGGCGGTGAGCGAGGCGACCGGGCCCGAGCGATGCACAGAGCGCGCGATCGCCCCCCATGAGGCGCCGCCGGCAACCAGCCCGGCATATTTGCGGGCGAGGATCAGGTCGCGAAAGGAATACGGTTCGCAATCATGCTCGAAGGCATCGAACAGCGACAAAAGGTCGAGATCCGCGCCGGTCAGCCGCGACTGGTCGATCAGGGACTGCCGCGACAGCGCCGAAGCCTCCGGCGCTTTCATCAGCCCGAGCAGGCGCAGGAAGCCGTTCTCGCTGACCAGCTTGCGCCCGGCCGCGCGCTCGGTGACGACGCGGCGTTCAATCTCGGTATCGCCGGCCCTGGCGAGCAACATGCGGCCCAACACGACATGTGTGGTGCGCCGAGTGACGCCGCGCCGCAACTGGCCGTGCCGGCGCTCGACCTCACGCGCCGCCAGCCTGAGCGGGAAGGCCGCCAGCGCGCCGACGATGCCGAAGACCGTGCCGGCGAGAGCCGTCACGCCTTGCTCTTGCCGACGGCTTTGAGAAGGTTCGCCTTGAGCGGGTTTTCCTTGGCCGCGGCGGCGCCGGCCTTGGCGGATTTCGCCGCGGGCTTGGCCGTTTCATCGGCCTTGCTCTTGGACTTGGCCGGCGGCTTGGCCGATTGCGACAGGCTCGCCTTCAGCGCATCCATGAGGTTGATGACATTGCCGCGCTCAGGCGCCGCCGCGATGATAGGCTTGTGGCCCTTGAGCTTCTCGCGGATCATCGCCATCAGCGCGATCTCGTAGCGGTCCTCGTAATTCTTTGGATCGAAGGTGGTTTCCTTCTGCTTGATCAGCGCTTCGGCCAATTGCAGCATTTCGGGATCGGGGTTTCCGGCCGGGATATTGCCGAAATATTCAGCCGTGCCACGCACTTCGTTCGGATTCCTCAAGGTGCAGACGAACATGCCGTTCTCGCGCGCGCCGATCGTCACGACGCGCTCGCGACTGGACAGCACAAGGCGGGCGATCGCCAGCTTGCCCGATTTGCGCATCGCTTCGCGCAGCACGGCAAAGGTCTCCTCGGCCATTGCGCCATCCGGCGCCAGGTAATAGGGCGCGTCCTGATAGATGACGTCGACCGAATGCTCGTCGACAAAAGCCTCGATGTTCATCGTATGGTTGGATTCGATGCGCACCGCATCGAGATCGGAGTCCTCGATGATGATGTACTGCTTGTCCTCGTATTCGTAGCCCTTGACCAGGTCCGAACGCTCGACCAGCCCGAGCTCGGGGTCGACCGGCTTCATGTTGATGCGGTTGTGCGTCTTCTTGTGCAGCTGGTTGAAGCTGATGCGTTCGCTGGCGCTGGTCGCCGGATGGAGCCGGACCGGACAGCTGACCAGACTGAGCTTGAGGTAACCTTTCCAACTTGCCCTGGGCGCCATGAAATACTCCTACGCGGCCTTGTGCTGTCGAACAGTTCGCAGCGTTCATTCGTCCGGAGGACGAACGGGACTGCCGAAATCCTACATTGCCCTTACAATACCGGGCCCTTACAATACCGGCAAATCCCTAGCGAAATCTTCCTCCGCTGAGAGCCGCCTGCACGCAAGAGGTCCATGGCGAAGAATAATTCAAATTTTCCGGAGCGTCGATGGAGTCTGGGGCCCGCAGAACTACCTCGCGGTGGCTATCAACGGCAAATCCCGGGCGAAATCTTCCATGTCGGCCCAAGGGTCGCCTGACGTCGCCAGCAGGCCCGGCAGTGACGAATAATTCAGGTCCTGCGGGGCGTCGACGGATTCCAGGTCGCTCCAGCTCACCGGTGTCGAGGCCGGCAAATTGGTGCGGGCGCGCAGCGAATAGGGAGCCGCCGAGGTGTGGCCGCGCGCATTGCGGTGATAGTCGATGAAGATGCGCCGCTTGCGGTTATCCTTGCCCATGGTGGTGGTGAAAGTGTCGGGCGCGGTGGCGGCAAGATGCGTGGAGATGGCGCTGGTCGCCTGATGCAGTTTCTTCCAGTTCTGCTTTTGTGTCACCGGCACGGTGATGTGGATGCCGTGGCCCCCGGAGGTCTTGGCGAACGGCACCAGCCCTAGCGCTTCGAGCTCGCTGCGAATATGCACCGCCGCCTCCACCACGTCGCGCCAGGCGATCCCCTCGCCCGGGTCGAGATCGAAAACGATCAAGTCAGGCTTGTCGAGCCGCGTGCGATGGGTGCCCCAGGTGTGGAACTCGACGACGCCGAACTGCGCCAGCGCCAGATAGCCCTTGGCGTCTTCCACCGAGAGATAGGATTTGGTCTCGCCCTCGGAGTTGGTCGCCTCGAAGGTCGCCACGGATGACGGCATGCCGGTGAAGGCATGGCGCTGGAAGAAACAGTCCTGCGGTCTGCCGGTCGGGCAGCGCACCAGCGACACCGGCCGGCCGAGAATGTGCGGCAGCATGAAATCGCCGACCAGCGCGTAATAGACGGCAATGTCGAGCTTGGTCGGGCCGGTCTTGCCGAACAGCCGCCGCGTCGGGTTGGTCACCCAGATGGTTGCGAGGTCGGCCTCGGCGATCAGCCGCTTGCGCTTGGCCGAAACCGGCGTCGACAGGCCGACGTCGCGCAGGCCGCGGAACACGGCATGGCGCAGCGCATTGTCGGTGGTCCGGTTGGCGTAGTGGATATGCGCCGAAAGCAGCGGCCGCACCCACTTCATCTCGCGCATGATTTCGCGCGGAACACCTTCCGGCGCGGACGCCCCGGCGCGCAACGGCTCCAGCCGCGCCAGCAACTCGCCGGCGGTGGCGGCGTCGAAGCCGGTGCCGACCTTGCCGCGATAGTGCAGCTCGCCATCCTCGAATTCGCCGAGACCGAGTGCGGCCAGCCCCTCGGCCGCGTCGGAGACAGTGTAGCCGGCGATAACGAAATCGCCGGTCTGAAGCGCCTTGGTCTTGGTCCAGGTCTTGGTGCGGCCGCTCTGGTAGACCGCCGTAGCACGTTTCGAGACGACGCCCTCCAGCCCCATTTCCGATGCCTGGTCATAAAGCGCCTGGCCGTCGCCCTCGGCGTGATCGCTGTACTGGATGGCGGAGTTGGCGCCAAGACCGGACAGCAGCTGCGAAAGCAGCGTCTTGCGCCGGCGGAGCGGCACTTGCCTCAGGTCCCAGCCGTCGAGATAGAGGAGGTCGAAGGCATAGAAGTGGAGCTTGTTGCCGGCGCCTTCGGCCAGCGCATCCTGCAAAAGGGCAAAGCGGCTGATGCCCTTGGCGTCGAGCGCGACGACCTCGCCGTCGATGATCGCCTCGCGGCAGGGCAGCCTGGCGAAGGCAAGCGGCAGGTCGCCATAGCGCTTCGTCCAGTCGAGGCCGGCGCGGGTGATCAGCCTGACCTTCCCGTCGGAAACATGCGCCATGGTGCGGTAGCCGTCGAACTTGATCTCGTGCAGCCAGGCTTCGCGCGTTTTTTCCGCGGGACCTTCGCCGCCCGGCGGTTTCGAAACCTGCGTCGCCAGTTGCGGCTCGATGCGGGTGGGCGGCGGCGCCTTGACGGCGCCCGGCAATGCACCTGGCTTCAGCACCACCGGCTTGGCAGGCTTGGCGGCCGGCTTCGGCGTTGCCACCAGTTCCTCGATGCGGCGTCCGGATTTGACGCTTTCCGGCCGGGCTTCCAATATGTCGAGCTTGGCGTCGGCGGCCAGATCACGCTCCTTGAGCAGCAGCCAGTTCTTCTTGCCCTCATCCTCGCCGGGCTTCGGTTTCAGCCGCGTCAGCATCCAGCCGCCATTCAGCTTCTCGCCGGCGAGGCGGAACTTGAAGGAGCCGGTGCGCAGGCTCTTCTCGACGTCGTCCATCGGCGCCCAGACGCCGGTATCCCAGACGATCATCGGCCCGCCGCCATATTCGCCTTCGGGAATGACACCTTCGAAGTCGATATATTCGAGCGGATGGTCCTCGGTCTCGACCGCCAGCCTTTTATCGGCCGGATTGAGCGAGGGGCCGCGCGGCACCGCCCAGCTCTTCAGCACGTCGCCGACCTGGAGGCGAAGGTCGTAGTGGTCGGCGGTGGCGTGGTGCTTGTGAACGACGAAGCGGTTGCCTTCCCCGGCAACCAGCCCGCCGGCGGGTTCCGGCGTCCTCGTGAACTCGCGCTTCGCGCGATAGGCCTTGAGCTTCGAAGGAGCTGGCATGGACTAGACGTAGGTGGCGGGCAAAAGCAACGAGCGCAGCATCAAAATCCCATCGCAGCGGCGCTCCAATGTCACGGCATCGATCCCAGGGTCTCCGCGACGCAGCTTCGCTCCTGCTCCGCCCTGGGATGACGAAGGATGGGAGGTCACGCCGCTCAATCGTCGGTGGCCGGTGTCAATTCGAGTTCGGCCGGCGACAGGCCCTGCTGCAGCTGGCAGAGCCGGAATTCGTCGACCCAATAGGCCTCGCCATCGACCAGCACGCGCGCGCTGTAGCTGCCGGCCGAAAAACGCTGCGCAGTGATGTACACCTTGTGGCGGTCGAGCGCGTTCCGCACCGCGGCGCGCTTGGATTTCTGACTGGCGACGGAACTGGCCATGCTGGTCACTCACGCACAAGCCGCAAGGCGGCGTGCCTTAAGGATGGCCGAGAGCGTGTCGGCTGTCAATTTGGCGGTCGCTGCGAGCCGCGCGCGGTGGCGCCTCCCGATCTGTGGAAACCGAGCCGGTGCGCTATATTGCCCTGGCGGCTTGGAACGCGATGCTGATCCGGAGAGCTTCACATGACATTGACGATGCGCAAACTCGGCAGCCAGGGCCTGCAAGTCTCGGCAATCGGTCTCGGCTGCATGGGCATGAGCCAGTCCTACGGCCCGGCCGACGAGGCGGAATCGACCGCCACGCTGCACCGCGCCATCGAACTCGGCTGCACCTTCCTCGACACCGCGGAAGTCTACGGGCCGTACGCTAACGAGGAGCTGCTCGGCCGCGCGCTGAAGGGCCGGCGCGATGAAGTGACGATCGCGACGAAGTTCGGTTTCCGCATCGAAAACGGCAAGCAAGTCGGCACCGAGCGCGACAGCCGGCCCGAACATATCCGCGAGGCTTTGGAAGGTTCGCTGAGAAGGCTTGCCACCGACCATGTCGACCTCCTCTATCAGCACCGCGTCGATCCGGCGGTGCCGCTCGAGGATGTGGCGGGTGCTGTCGGCGAGCTGATCGCTCAGGGCAAGGTTCGCTTCTTCGGCCTGTCGGAAGCCGGTGCCGCCAACATCCGCCGGGCGCATGCCGTTCATCCGGTGTCGGCAGTGCAGAGCGAATACTCGCTATGGGAGCGCAATCTGGAACCGGAAATCATTCCGCTGCTGAAGGAGCTCGGCATCGGCCTGGTGCCGTTCTCGCCGCTCGGCCGCGGCTTTCTCACCGGCGACGTCAGGCGCGCCGAAGACTATCCAGAGGGCGATTACCGGCGCGGCGACCCGCGCTACCAGGGCGCCAACTATGACGCCAACATGCAGGCGGCAGCCATGGTACTCGACATCGCCGCGGCCAAGCGCGTCAAGCCAGGCCAGATTGCTCTGGCCTGGCTGCTCCACAAGGGGAGCGGCTTCGGCATCGACATCGTGCCGATCCCCGGCACCAAGCGCCGAAAGTACCTCGAGGAGAACGTCGCCGCGGCTTCGATCAAGCTCGACACAGCCGAGATGCAGGTGCTCGACGACGCATTGGCGCCGGGCAAGGTCGCCGGTCCGCGCTACGGCGAGCGCACCATGGTGATGATCGATCGGTAGGTCTTGCCTTCTCCCGTTCTTGCGCAAAGCTCCGGCCTTGGTTAGCATCCTTGGGCAGGCACCGAGCGGAGGAGAACGTCGCGGTGGACCGGCTGGAGCGCCGTTGCGTCCCTTCAAACACGAGTTGGGCGCTCGAAGGACACTCCATTTTTGAATCGACGCAAGGAACCTTCCGGAAAACCCATTCCGGTTCCGGGGTCGTGCGCTCATCTGGGAGGAGACTAAATTGATCAACAGACGTGAATTCCTGCTGTCGACCGCGGCGATGGGCGCCCTGGCGGTGGCCGCTCCGCAACTGGCTTTTGCCCAGGACAAGCTGACCATCCTCGGCTCGGTGCCGAGCCTCGGCTTTCCGTTCTTCGTGCACATGCTGAACCAGATCAAGGCGGAAGCCCAGGCGCAGGGCGTCAACCTGATCGAGAGCGACGGCCAGAACTCGGCGCCCAAGCAGACCGCCGACATCGAGGCGGCACTCGTGCAGAAGGTCAACGCCATCGTCATCTCGCCGCTCGACGTCAACGCGCTGGCCCCAGCCATCGAAGAAGCGGTCAAGGCCGGCGTTCCCGTCGTCACCATCGACCGCCGCGTCGACGGCGTCGAGGGCATCCTCGCCCATGTCGGCGCCGACAATGTCAAAGGCGGCGAGGCCGAAGCGCAGGCCATGGTGGCGGCGTTCCCGAACGGCGCCAAGATCTTCCATCTGCAGGGCCAGCCCGGTGCCGGCCCGGCGATCGACCGCAACAAGGGTGTGCACAATGTCCTCGATCCGATGAAGGACAAGTACCAGATCATCTTCGAGCAGACCGCCAACTTCGCCCGCGCCGAGGCGCTGTCCGTCACCGAGGCCGGCCTTGCGGCCAACGGCAAGCCCGACGCGATCATCTGCGCCAATGACGACATGGCGCTTGGCGCGGTTGAAGCCTGCGCGGCGCGCAACTTCACCGACGTCAAGATCTACGGCTTCGACGCGCTTCCCGAAGCGCTGGTCGCCGTGCGCGACGGCAAGCTGGCCGGAACGGTCGAGCAATTCCCCGGCGAACAATCGCGCACTGCGGTGCAGATCGCGGTCGCCTACGCCAGGGACAAGACCGAGCCGAAGGAAAAGCTGGTGCTTTTGACGCCGATCGTCATCGGCAAGGACAATCTCGACAAGGCGGAGAGGCTGGGCGAGACGAAGTAAGCGCCGAGGGCGCACAGCGCCAAAAGCAGCGTTCTGTCGCGCCCCCTCTGCCCTGCCGGGCATCTCCCGCTCAAGGGGGGAGATTGGCAGTTTCAACGCGTCGCCTTCTCTTCAACGCCGGAGTAGCGAAAGCCTGGGTGACATCCGATCTCCCCCCTGGAGGGGGAGATGTCCGGCACGACAGAGAGGGGCGCTGTCCCGTGGCCTTTCGGGTGGACCACAATTCAAGGAGCATCCTTTGCCAGTCGAAGCCATTGCGCCATCGCCCGCCCTGCTCGCCGTCGAGGGCGTGACCAAGCGCTTTGCCGGCGTCACCGCGCTGAACGACGTTTCGCTTGAAGTCCGCCCCGGCGAGATCCTCGGCCTGCTCGGCGAGAACGGAGCGGGCAAATCGACGCTGCTCAAGATCCTGTCCGGCGTGATGCCGCCGTCCAGCGGCCGCATCGTCTTCGACGGTGTCGAATTCAGCCCGCACAATCCGCAGGATGCCAAGCGCCACGGCATCGTAACAATCTACCAGGAGCTGAGCCTGATCCCGACGCTGACCGTGGCGGAGAATATCTTCATCGGCCGCGCGCCGCTCGGCCGGTTCGGGCTGGTCAGTTGGCGGCGAATGGAGGAAGATTCCCGCACGATCATCGCTCGCGTCGGGCTCAATCTCGACCCGGCGACGCCGGTTTCCGCACTGTCGGTGGCCGAGCAGCAGCTGGTCGAGATCGCCCGCGCGCTATCGCTGAAGAGCCGCTTGATCATCATGGACGAGCCGACCTCGGCGCTGACCGAGACCGAAGTGCACAGGCTGATGTCGATCATGGACCGGCTGCGCAAGGATGGCGTCGCCATCATGTTCGTCACCCACCGGCTGGAGGAGGCATCGGCGATCTGCGACCGTATGACCGTGCTGCGCGACGGCAGGCTGGCCGGCCATCTCGACCGCGAAGGCGGGCCGATCAGGCTGCCGAAGATCATCGAGAAGATGGTCGGCC
Source organism: Mesorhizobium sp. M0048 (assembly GCF_040323405.1). NCBI lineage: Bacteria > Pseudomonadati > Pseudomonadota > Alphaproteobacteria > Hyphomicrobiales > Phyllobacteriaceae > Mesorhizobium > Mesorhizobium sp. M0048. The sequence continues at coordinate 31,773 of NZ_JAMYUV010000023.1, forward strand.
GTGCCGCTTCCGAGCTCTATGCCAGGCCGACGCAGCGCGATGTCGCCGGCGACGTCCGGCTCTCTGTGCGCGGCCTGCGCACGGTGCGCGATCCGCAGGCGCCGCACGCCATCGTACTCGAAGGCGTCGATCTCGACCTCAAGGCGGGCGAAATCCTCGGCGTCGCCGGGCTCGTCGGTTCCGGCCGCACCGAGCTCGCCCGCGCCATCTTCGGTGCCGACCGCATTGCCGCCGGCACCATCATGCTCGACGGCAAGCCGATCGCGCCGGCATCACCCGCCGACGCCATCGAGCTCGGCATCGGCCTGGTGCCGGAGGACCGCAAGCACCAGGCAATCTTCGCAGCACTCGCCATCCTCACCAATTTCTCGATCGCCGCGCTCGACCGCTACTCCAGTGTCGGTTTCATGGCCGAGCGGCGCGAACGCGAGGCGCTGGCGAACTACAGGAAGATGCTGTCGATCCGCATGGCTTCGCCCGAGCAGGCGATCGAGGGCCTGTCCGGCGGTAACCAGCAGAAGGTGATCCTTGCCCGCTGGCTGGCGCGCGATCCCAAGGTGCTGATCGTCGATGAACCGACGCGCGGCGTCGATGTCGGCGCCAAGGCGGAAGTGCACCAGATCCTGGTGGAACTCGCCGCGCGCGGCATCGCCATCATGATGATCTCTTCGGAGCTGCCCGAGGTGCTTGCAGTGTCGGACAGGATCGTCACCATGCGGCGCGGGCGCATTACCGGCGAGATGCCCGGCGTCGAGGCGACCGAGGAGAAACTGATGGAACTGATGGCGCTCGACCAGAAGCAGGAAGCAACGCAATGACCAGTACGACCGAACGGAGCCAGCGCGGTGGCGTCAATATTGCGCGCCTGCTGATGAGCTTCGGCCCGCTGATGTTCCTGGCGTTGCTGATCGTCGTCTTCACTGTGCTGAAGCCGAGCTTCATCGACCCGATCAACCTGTTCAACATCATGCGCCAGATCTCGATCACCGGCCTGATCGCGCTCGGCATGACCTTCGTCATCCTCACCGCCGGCATCGACCTGTCGGTCGGCTCGCTGCTCGCCTTCTGCGGCATGGTCGCGGCGGTGGTGGCCAAAGGCGGCACCGCCAACACGCTGTCGCTGTCGACAACGGGCACGCAGGGCTATGGCTGGTTCGCCGCCCTTCTCGCCGCCGTCGTCGTCGGCGCCGTGGCCGGCGGCGTCCAGGGCTTTGCCATCACCAGGCTGAAAGTGCCGCCCTTCGTCGTCACGCTCGGCGGCCTAACCGTGTTTCGCGGCCTGACCTTGACCATCTCCAATGGTGGCCCGATCTCCGGCTTCGACGCCTCGATGCGCTGGTTCGGTACCGGCCTGATCGGCCCGGTACCGGTGCCGGCGATCATCTTCGCGATTGCCGCCATCCTTTGCCACATCGTGCTGCGCTACACGCGCTACGGCCGCGCGGTCTACGCAGTCGGCGGCAATGCCGAGGCCGCGCGCCTCTCCGGCCTGCGCGTCGACCGCATCCTGATCTCGGTCTACATCATCGTCGGCTTCTTCGCCGGCCTTGCCGCCTTCGTTTTGTCGGCGCGGCTCAACTCCTCCGAAGCCGTCGCCGGCATCGGCTACGAGCTGACGGTGATCTCGGCGGTCGTTATCGGCGGCACCTCGCTGTTCGGCGGCATCGGCAGCGTCGGCGGCACGGTGGTCGGTGCAGGACTGATCGGCGTCTTGCAGAATGGGCTGCAGTTCAACAACGTCTCGTCCTACACGCAAAGCATCGTCATCGGCCTGATCCTCATCCTCGCCGTGGCCTTCGACCGCTGGCTGAAATCGCGGGTAATGCGGTGATGGCCGAGCGAACGCTGCGGTGCCATAAACTGCACGGCAGGTGGCGATGCCTCAAATAAGAACCATGACCGAACAGGATGTTCCGGCGGTGTCGCGGCTGCTTGGAGGGTCCTGGCGACAGACCTATTCGCCGATCCTGGGTGCCGCGACCACGGCACGGCTGTCGGATGAGAGGCACGCGCCGGAGCGGCTGGCGTCCGAGCTCGGGGACGACAACAAGATGTCCTTCGTCGCCGAGCGGGCTGACAGCTCGCTCGCCGGTTATGCGATGGCAGCGATGGACGACAAGGGCGAGGTCATGCTCGAGCGGCTCCATATAGACAAAAGCGAGTACGGCACCGGCCTTGCCGCCGACCTGCTGCATGCCGTTCTTGCCGCGCATGCGGGTATTCCCAGCATCGCCCTGGAAGTGATCGAGGGCAACGACCGCGCAATCGCCTTCTATCGCAAGCACGGCTTCGAGGTCGTCGAGCGCCGGCCGGCTGCACACGGCGTGGGCGGCCACGCCTCGCTGATCATGCGCCGGCTGCTGCCGATGGCTTAGCAAGCGAAAGCGGCTGAGCGCGTAATCTCCCCCCTTGAGGGGGAGATGTCCGACAGGACAGAGGGGGGCGCCGCGCGTGAGGCGCCAACTTTCTCTTTCGTCCAATATGGCGTCGCGCCAGGACGTACCGACCCCCTCTGTCGCCTTCGGCGACATCTCCCCCTCAAGGAGGGAGATTGGCACTCGCTCAGGCCGGGGCGTTGACGCGCTGTGGGCGCGTTGCCCAGTCGGCAACGGTCGCGCCAGCAACGCTCTCGCCGGCAACCATCCCGTTCGTCTGCGGCGCAAGCAGGTCGTTGCGGCGGGCGAAGGCAACGAAGGTGGCGCGCGCCGTTTCGGCGTCGATCTCTCCTTCCAGTGCTGCACGGCACGCTTTTGCGGCGATGTCATGCGCGGCCGTCCGGCTCGTTGCCGGCCATTCAGCCAAAAGTGCATAGGCCTCAGCCGCGCTTTCTATCTTCGTCGGTGTACCGAGGCCGGTGAGGATATTAACCGGCTTGTCGAACGAAGCACGATCCATGACACTCTCCTTTCCTGGCTCAATCGGCTCCTTTCGGAACTCCACCGCGCGGGCGCTTCGATCCTCGAGGGCCGCCTGCAGAACGATGCCACCGATCTGCGAGTTGGACGCAATCGGGGGCATGCCCGGCCGCGGCAGCAGCCGATGCACCTTGACCAGCGCTTCGAGCCAGGCCGCCACGCCCAGCGGCGGATGTTCGCGCCCGTAGAGCCACGCCTTTGCCTTGGCGAGCGGGTATCCCGCCTCTTCGGCGAAATCGTTTTCCGACCACCGCAGCAGGCGCAGGCATTCGCGCATCCGCGCCGCGATCATTTGCGCTCCTCCGTGCCGGCCCCCACGCGTTGAGCCGATAGAAACATCAGCGTGTAGGCCGCCTTGCGGCGGTCCCAGCCGGCCGACTCGGCCATATCCAGCAAGCCGTCGACCAAAGGCGCCAGCGCCGCCCTGCAGTCGGCTTCATAGTTGAAATCGTTTTTCGGGCGGGTCGGCGCCGCGATCTTTCCAAAACTGTCCATCATATCCATGGCAACACCTGCTCAGCATTAGTCCCGGACCGGCAAGACCGTGCCCGCTTTTGGCGGACACGGTCCATCTGCCGTTTCGAAGTCGCGCTTTGGAAGCCTGGCTTTAGAAGTCCATGCCGCCACCGCCGGGCATTGCCGGCGCGCCAGCTTCCTTCTTCGGCTTCTCGGCCACCATCGCCTCGGTCGTCACCAGCAGGCCGGCGACGGAAGCGGCATCCTGCAGAGCGGTGCGCACCACCTTGGCCGGATCGATGACGCCCTGGCCGAAGAGATCGCCATAGTCGCCGGTCTGCGCGTTCCAGCCGAACGAGAACTCCTGCTTTTCGCGCAGCTTGCCGACGATAATCGAGCCTTCGGCGCCGGCATTTTCGGCAATCTGGCGCACCGGAGCCTCGATCGCGCGCCGCACGATTTCGACACCGGTCTTCTGGTCGGGATTGTCGACCTGAATATTGTCGAGCGCCTTTGCCGCCCGCAGCAGCGCCACGCCACCGCCGGGCAGGATGCCCTCCTCGACCGCGGCACGGGTGGCATGCATGGCGTCGTCGACCCTATCCTTGCGCTCCTTGACCTCTATCTCGGTCGAGCCACCGACGCGGATGACGGCGACGCCACCGGCGAGCTTGGCCAGCCGCTCCTGCAGCTTCTCGCGATCATAGTCGGAGGTGGTCTCCTCGATCTGCGCCTTGATCTGGGAGACCCGGCCCTGGATTTCGCTCTTCGAGCCGGCACCGTCGACGATCGTGGTGTTTTCCTTCTCGACCACCACCTTCTTGGCGCGGCCGAGCATGTTGAGCGTGACGTTCTCGAGCTTGATGCCGAGATCCTCGCTGATTGCCGTGCCGCCGGTCAGGATGGCAATATCCTCCAGCATGGCCTTGCGGCGATCGCCGAAGCCCGGTGCCTTGACGGCCGCGACCTTCAGGCCGCCGCGCAGCTTGTTGACGACCAGCGTCGCCAGCGCCTCGCCCTCGACGTCCTCGGCGATGATCAGCAGCGGCTTGGACGACTGCACCACCGCCTCCAGCACCGGAAGCAGCGCCTGCAGGTTGGACAGCTTCTTCTCGTGGATCAGCACATAGGGCTCGTCGAGCTCGACGCGCATCTTGTCCTGATTGGTGATGAAATAGGGGCTGAGATAGCCGCGGTCGAACTGCATGCCTTCGACGACTTCGAGCTCCGTCTCGGCGGTCTTGGCTTCTTCGACGGTAATGACGCCCTCATTGCCGACCTTTTCCATCGCTTCGGCGAGGAAGCGGCCGATCTCGGCGTCGCCATTGGCCGAGATGGTGCCGACCTGGGCGATTTCGTCGTTCCTGGTCACCTTGCGGGCATTGGCCTTGAGTTCGGCGACGACGGCTTCGACCGCCTTGTCGATACCGCGCTTCAGGTCCATCGGGTTCATGCCGGCGGCAACCGCCTTAGCGCCTTCCTGGACGATCGACTGCGCCAGAACGGTCGCGGTCGTGGTGCCGTCGCCGGCGACGTCACTGGTCTTCGAAGCCACCTCGCGGACCATCTGTGCGCCCATGTTCTCGAACTTGTCCTCGAGCTCGATCTCCTTCGCCACGGTGACGCCGTCCTTGGTGATGCGCGGGGCGCCGAACGACTTGTCGAGGACGACGTTGCGGCCCTTGGGACCGAGCGTCACCCTCACCGCGTCGGCGAGGATGTTGACGCCGCGCAGCATCTTCTCGCGGGCTTCGGTATGAAATTTCACATCTTTGGCAGCCATTGGATCACTCCTTCGATAGGCAGCTTCGTTGACTGGAATGCTTGTTCAGGCCCACTCAGGCAGCCTTCTTCATCTCGCCGGCGCCCTCGATAACGCCCAGCACGTCGCTCTCTTTCATGATGAGCAGATCCTCGCCATTGAGCTTGATCTCGGTGCCGGACCATTTGCCGAACAGGATGCGGTCGCCGACCTTGACGTCGAGCGGCTGCAATTGGCCGCTGTCGTCGCGCGCGCCCGGACCGGCGGCAATGACCTCGCCCTCCTGCGGCTTCTCCTTGGCGGTGTCGGGGATGATGATGCCGCCGGCGGTCTTCTCGTCGACCTCGATACGGCGGACCAGGATACGGTCGTGCAATGGACGGAACGTCATGTCGTTCTCCTCTCGGGACAAACAGATTTTCGAAGATCCTCCTGACCGAACCGGCAATATCGGCCCGGCACGGGGTGCGCGACCCCTTCATCAGGCATCGCGCGCATACGAACTAGTCGCGCTTTTTTCTGCTTTCAAGAGGGTCACGCAAAAATTTTAGCACTCGACGCATGAGAGTGCCAATGCACTGTAATCGTTCGCACATTAGCCGCTCTCAGCTAAAGTGCGGCTCAAATTTTGGCGCGATATTTCAAAATGCCGCCGGTCCGGAGCCGCTCGTGGCGGCGGGAACCTATGTGGAAGGCGAGGCGTTTTGCAGACCGAGATTTCAACGGACCGAGATTTCAACGGAAAGGACGATCGCATGACCAGCAGGGACTTTCAGCTCCAGATGCAAGGGTTTGGTCTTACCACGGCGGAGATCCACTATCGCCTGCCCGATCATCGGAGCCTGCTGCAACTCTATATCTGGCAGGAATACGATATTGCCCCCGATTTCCCGACGCTGAAGCATTTCCTCGATTTCTGGGAGCGCGAAATCGAAGGCCCGCTGCATTCGGTGCGCGTCGCCCATCATCACCTGATCCAGCCCTCCGAATGGCGGGCCGTAAACGGCATTATCACCGTCCACTGAGGAGCAAGCCGATCTGCCGCTAGACAGCGGGCAAAGTCTCTCGCGGTGGGGGAAAGGCAGTTGCCTTTTCCCCAACTTGTTTTGGAGTTCAAATATCGGAGGGTCCGGGCTAGCCGGCGTGGTCGACAGGCTCGCAGGCGAGCAATCCGGCGTTGCGCGCCGCCCTGACGAAGGCCTTGCGCGCATCTCGCGCGGTGCGCCAGCCGTCGAGCGCGTCGCGGCAGGCCCGATAGGCGGCGCGCCAACTCCGGCCGCGGGCACGGTCCGGCCACTGCTGACGCATGCATTCGATGGCTTCCCAACTACTGGCGACCTTGCGCTCGCTGGATTGGAATTTCAACGTGATCGGCTCGGCGAAGCGGACGTCGTCCATCACTTCCTCCTTGTTTTCTGATCGTCTTCTTGTTTGAGCAAGCAACGTCATGCTGGCGGCACCGGCGACCAGCCGGCGCCGCTGAAGGACATGGTTCGTCCCTTTGCGCGGTTCAAGAGCATCGCGGCAACAGCGGTTATTCCTCCTCGTCCGGCCCTTGCAGCAGTTCGATCAGCGTCGCTACTCTTGCCGTCGGCAGCGGTCGGCCTTCGTTCACCAGCGCCTCGTCGGCGGCGATCCAGGCCAGGGCCTCACGCAATTCCTGGACCGTCCCGTCCGTCGCCGCAATGTCGGCGATAACGGCGTCGTCGACCGGGCCCAGCACGGAAATGATCTCGTCGCGTGTCATGGTCAGCTCCATCTGCGAGTGCCGGGAATGGGCCCGGCAACACAAGAATCTGGGTCTTGACCTGCGGCAGACAATAACCGGCCGGGGAACTCGGCGTTGGCGATTGAAGCCAAACAGGCAATCTCCTGCCGGACATCTCTCACAAGTAGATTGGCAGCCTCGCCGAACCGACCAAAAACCGGCCCGAAAACCGGCAACGCGAGAGCCATCGGGGTCTTGACTTGCGGCGGACAATAACCAAATCGATGGCACCGGTCGCCGAAATGGGGCCGGCGAAACCAGGGAGCGCCAGCTCTTTGGCGCTCCTCGTATCTATGTTGCTCGATGGAGGATGTAGCTATGAGAACCGCATTCGACTTTTCCCCGCTCTATCGGTCGAGCATCGGCTTCGACCGCGTCTTCAACCTGCTGGAAAATGCGCCGCAGGCTTTCGACGCCTGGCCGCCCTATGACATCGCGCGCAGCAGCGAGAACAACTACCGCGTCACTATCGCCGTCGCTGGCTTTTCCGAGGACGACCTCGAAATCATTCATGAACCCAACCTCCTGATTGTCTCCGGCCAGCATAAGGAGCCGGACAACGCGGAGTATCTGCATCATGGCCTCGCCACACGGCCCTTTACCCGCCGTTTCGAGCTTGCCGATCACGTCAAGGTCGCAGGCGCCTCGCTCGACAACGGCCTGCTCAGCATCGATCTGGTACGTGAGGTGCCCGAGGAGATGAAGCCTCGGCGCATCGCCATCGCGACCGATGTCGCCTCGCCGAAGACCGGGCCGAAGGCCGCGCAGGTCGAAGCAAACAAGCAGGCTGCCTGAACGAACCAGTCGAGAAAGGAGACTATGCAATGGCTATTCGTGATCTCATTCCCTGGGGCCGGGAGAATAATCAGGCCCCCAGCCTGTTCCGCAGCGGCGATCGCGATCCCTTCCTGACGCTGCATCGCGAAATGAACCGCCTGTTCGACGAGGCGTTCCGCGGCTTCGACACGAGGCTGCCGTCGCTCGGTGGCTTCTCCGCTGCCGGCGCCAGCTGGCCGAGCGTCGAAATCTCCGATAGCGAAAAGGAGATCCGCGTCACCGCCGAGATCCCCGGAATGGACGAGAAAGACGTCGAGCTGCTGCTCGATGACGGTGTGCTGACGCTGCGCGGCGAGAAGCGTGAAGAGACCGAGGACAAGGACAGGCAGTTCTCCGAACGCTTCTATGGCCGTTTCGAGCGGCGTATCCCGCTCGGCTACGAAGTCGACGAAGACAAGATCAACGCCGCGTTCCGGAACGGCGTGCTAAGCGTGACGCTGCCGAAGACGGCGCGCGCTCAGGCCAAGGCCAAGCGTATCGCCATCAACGGCGGCAACGGCAAGTCCTGATGGCTCGCAGCAGGACGACGCCCGCTTCTGCCCTGCCGGTTCCGGCGGGCAGAAGCGGGGAATGTCGATGACCCGTTCTCCCGACGCTCCGGTTCCGCCTGACCAGGCGCAGCAAGTCTTGCAGTGCCTGACGACCGAGCATTTCGTGCTGCAAAACGCTCGCGCCGCGACCATTCAGGAAGCGAACCAGCGAGCCAATCTGTTCCTGACGTCGGTCTCGAGCGCAACGATTGCCTTGTCCTTCGTCGCCCAGGTCACGGAGATGGGCAGGCCGTTCGTGTTGTTCAGCCTTATCTTGCTACCTTGCCTTTTCTTCATCGGCCTGGTCACCTTCGTGCGCGCTGTGCAGGTTGCCATCGAGGACATGGTGCATGCCCGCGGCATGGCCAGGATCCGCCACTATTTCGTCGAGCTGGCGCCGGTCCTGCAAAGATACCTTGTCAACTCCACGCATGACGACCTCTCGGCGGTGCTGGTCGACAAGGGCCTCCGCCCCTCGCCGCTGCAATATTTCATGACCACCGCTGGGATGGTGGGCACGATCAACGGCGCCATCGCCGGCGCCTTCACCGGCATCGTTGTTAAGTCCGCTTTCGGCGGAGGCATGTCGCCCGGCGTGATTTGCGGGCTGGCGGTCTTCGCGACATGCATTCTCGTCCTGCGGCGTTATCATAGTCGCGCCTGGGCCACGGCCGAAGAAAGCTTGCCAGCACGGTTCCCGGTCGACAATGACAGGAAAAGCTAGCGCCGACATATCCGGATGTCGAAAAATGGCAGGGCGCCGCCCTTGCGTCTTGCGCGCCAATTGACCATCCTCGCCAACATCATTTGCACCGCGGCCGGGGGGTTCGCACATGCCGACGCTTTATGCGCTGAAACCGGCCTTCCAGGCCAGGCTGCGGCCGCTTGCCGACGGCCTGGCCAAGGCCGGCGTCACCGCCAACCAGATCACACTGTTGGCCGCTGCCCTCTCGCTCGCTGCCGGCCTTGCGGTGGCAGCCCTTGCAGGCCGCCGCGCGGTCTTTCTGCTGATGCCGCTCGTGCTGTTTACGCGAATGGCGCTAAACGCCATTGACGGCATGCTCGCAAGGGAACATGGCCAGGCCTCGACGCTCGGCATGTATCTCAACGAGCTTTGTGATGTCGTCTCCGATCTCGCTTTGATCCTGGCCTTTACTGTCATTTTTCCTGCCTGGGGCGTCGTTGCATTCGCTATCGCGGCTATGATCGCGGAATTCGCCGGCGTGCTCGGCATCGCGGCCGGAGCTGGGCGCAACTATGCCGGCCCGTTCGGCAAAAGCGACCGGGCGCTGGCGCTTGGCATCCTCGCGGTGCTTATCGCGTCCGGCCTGTGGGTCCCGGCGCTCACGCCGCTCGTGTTTCCGGCCATGGCTACACTCTCGCTGGCGACCGCCATCAACCGGATACGCAGCGGCCTTAACGGGAGCGGTAGCTGAATTCCGGTCTCGCCAGGGAGAACAACATGCTTCACCAACAGACGGTTGCCGCCGTGGCTTCAGTCAATATCGAGCGGGTGGCGCAGGAGCGCAGCTTCAAGAGCCACGATGGCACAGAGATCTTCTATCGCTATTGGCCGGCGCTGTCGGAAAACCCCAAGGGCGCCATCCTGCTGTTCCACCGCGGCCACGAGCATGGCGGCCGTATGGCGCATCTGGTCGACGAGTTCCAGATGCCCGACCACGCCTTCTATGCCTGGGACGCGCGCGGCAATGGCCGCTCCGCCGGCGAACGCGGCTATGCGCCGTCATTTGCCGCGCTGGTGCGCGACATCGATTGTTTTGTGCGCGAGATCGACAGCGACGGCTTTGCCCGGCGCGACATCGCGCTGATCGCGCAATCCTTCGCCGCCGTGCTTGCCGCCGCCTGGGTGCACGATTACGCGCCCGACATTCGCGCCCTGGTGCTGGCCTCGCCAGCCTTCTCGGTCAAGCTCTACGTGCCCCTCGCCAAGCAAGGCATCGCGTTGTGGCAGAAGCTGAAGGGCCGCTTCTTCGTGAATTCCTACGTCAAGGCGAAATTCCTGACGCATGACCCCGAGCGTATCGCCTCCTTCGACGCCGACCCGCTGATCACCCGGCCGATCGCCTCCAACATCCTGGTCGAGCTCTACGACCATGCTGCGCGCATCGTCGCCGACGGACGCGCCATCACGGTGCCGACACAGCTTCTGATCTCCGGCAGTGACTGGGTGGTGCGGCATGAACCGCAGCACGAGTTTTTCGTCAATCTGGCGAGCCCGGCCAAGGAGCGGCATGTTTTGGCCGGCTTCTTCCACGACACGCTGGGCGAGCGCGACCGCCACAAGGCACTCGACCTGATCAGGGCTTTCCTTGAAAAGCAATTCGCGGCGCCGGAAAAGCCGGTCGACCTGACCGAGGCCGACCGCGCCGGCTACACGCGCGACGAGGCCGACCGGCTTGCCTCGCCGCTGCCGCTGCTGTCGCTAAGGGGCCTCTACTGGGCAATGAGCCGCGCTTCGATCCGCATGGGCGCCTGGCTGTCGTCCGGTATGAAGACGGGGATTGCCACCGGCTTCGATTCGGGCTCGACGCTCGACTATGTCTACGAGAACGAGGCGCGGGGCATCAGCCCCATCGGCCGCATGATCGACCGCACCTTTCTCGATGCCATCGGCTGGCGCGGCATCCGCCAGCGCAAGCTGCATCTGGAAGAACTGATCGGCAGCGCCGCCGCCTCGTTCAAGGCCGCCGGCCGGCCGGTCCATATCGTCGATATCGCCGCCGGCCATGGCCGCTACGTGCTCGATGCCGTGCAGAAATGCGCCGAGCCGCCGGCAAGCGTACGGCTGCAGGATTTCTCCGAGCTCAACGTCTCGCTCGGCCGCAAGCTGATCGCCGAGCGCCAGCTGCCGGCGAGCGTCACTTTCCATCAAGGTGACGCCTTCGACGCCACGATGCTGGCCGGGCTCGACCCGGCGCCGGATCTCGCCATCGTCTCGGGGCTCTACGAATTGTTTGCCGACAATGCCGTGATCGCCCGCTCGCTCGGTGGACTGGCCAGCGCCATGCAGCCGGGAAGCCTGCTCGTCTATACCAACCAGCCCTGGCATCCGCAGCTCGAGATGATCGCGCGCAGCCTGACCTCGCATCGCGGCGGCCAGGCCTGGGTGATGCGCCGCCGCACGCAGGCCGAGATGGACCAGCTGGTGGCGGCCGCCGGCTTTGAGAAGCTCGACCAGCGCATCGACCAGTGGGGCATCTTCACCGTTTCGGTCGCGCGGCGCGTCTGAACATGGACTTGCCTGCCTCTGCCTTACCTCGCGATGCCCTTCCGGCCTTGCCGCGCGAGCCGTATCCCGGGATCGTCCTGCGCGCCGCATTGTGGCTGGCATTTCTGGCGCCGTTCTTCTACGCCACCTACGGCTTCGCCAATTGGCTGGCGTCGCGGCGCGACGATGTCGGCAGCATCGTCTACGGCTGGGAGCATGGCATCCCGTTCCTTGCCTGGACGATCGTGCCCTACTGGTCGATCAACCTGTTCTATGGCTTGTCGTTGCTGTTGAACAATTCGAAGAGCGGCGTCGACCGCCTTGCCGGCCGCTATCTGACGGCGCAGCTCGTCGCCGTCGCCTGCTTCATCCTGTTCCCGCTGACTGCGACCTTCGTGCGCCCGCAGACGAGCGGCCTGCCCGGCTTCATGTTCGCCGTGCTCGGCGGCTTCGACAAACCCTTCAACCAGGCGCCGTCGCTGCATATCGCGCTGCTGGTCATCATCTGGGACCATTGGCGTTACAGATTGACCGGCATCGCCGGCTTCGCTTGGCATGTCTGGTGTTTCCTGATCGGCGCCTCGGTGCTGACGACGTGGCAGCACCATTTCATCGACATTCCGACCGGCGCGCTGCTCGGCCTTTTCGCCCTGTGGCTGTTTCCGCGCGACAGCGAGCTGCCGTTCACCGGCTTCCGCCTGAGCGCTGACCCGAAGGCACGGCGGTTGGCGCTGTTCTATGCGCTCGGCGCAAGCCTTGCACTGGCCGGCGCCGCTGCCGGCGCGTTGGTCTCGGCGCTGTGGCTCATCCTGTTGTGGCCGGCACTGGCGCTGGCCATAGTCGCTTTCGCCTATGCCGGCGCCGGCGCCAAAGTGTTCCAGAAAACAGCCGATGGCCGCGTGTCGCTGGCCAGCCGTCTACTGCTTTGGCCCTACCGCCTTGGCGCCAAGGCCAATGTGTGGGCGTGGACGCGAAAGCTTCCGGCGCATATCGTCATTGCCGACGGTGTTTCCCTTGGCCGTTTTCCGACCGCCGCCGAAGCCGACCCTTTCGGCACGGTGATCGACCTTGCCGGCGAACTGGAAAGGCCGCGTGGCGCCTCGATCCGCTGGGTGAGCCTGCCCATGGTCGACCTTTTGCCGCCGTCTCGCGAGGCGCGTGCGCAAGCGGTGGCGGCGATCGAGGCGGCGCAGAAGCAGGGCGCGGTGCTGGTCTGCTGTGCGCTCGGCTTCCAACGCAGCGCCGCCGTGGTCGCCGAATGGCTGGTCGCCAGCGGCCGGGCCGCCACGCCCGATCAGGCGCGAGGCAAGCTCGCCGCCGCGGGCCGGCCGGTGCATCTTTGCACGGACGCACCGGCATGACCGCCTATCGTGACAGGGCCGAAGCGTTCGCTGCCGGGCTGATGGTGCAGGTGACATGGCCGCTGCTGCTGATTGCTGCTGCCTTCCTGGCGGCGCCGGTCATCGGCCTGGCGGCTGCGCCGCAAACATCGTCGCTGTCCGCGGTAGCCTGGCTGATCGCCGCCGCAAGTGCCATAGCCACAATCATTCTCTCGGCCCTGCTTTTGTTCGACGCGCTGCTGTTTCGGTTGATGGCCAGCCACGCCAGCGAGGCAGGCGGCGGCGCGGCGATCGACGACGTGCTGGCGCGGCATGCGGCTGAAGTCCACTGCCGGCGGCCGCTCACTCGAGCAGCGGATGGCCGGCACGCGCCGCCTGCTCGCCAAGCAGCGTATCGCGTTCGGCCTGTTCGCGGCGGCCTCGGTCGTCGCGGCATTCTTTTGAGCCCGTCCATGACAAAGCTTCGCGTCAGCACCTATACCCTGCTGCAGACGGTGACCTCGGTCGGCCTGTCGGCGCTGGCCTGGGCGGTCACCGGCGTGCGGCCGATCTGGAACGGCAGCCAGCCATCGGACCGGCAGCGCATCTACTTCGCCAACCATGCCAGCCACGGCGATTTCATCCTGCTGTCGGCCTGCCTCAGCGAGAAGGAACGCGCCCGTACCCATGCGGTGGCGGCCGCCGATTATTGGGGCAAGACGCGGCTGCGCCGGTTCATCGCCGAGGACATGCTGTCTTCCGTGCTGATCCACCGGCAGTGGACGGATGAAACGCAGCACCCGATCTCGATCATGCTGTCGGTGCTCGACCAGGGCCATTCGCTGATCCTGTTTCCCGAAGGCACGCGCAACATGACCGACGAACCGCTCCTGCCGTTTCGCTCCGGCCTCTACAATCTGTCGATGGCGCGACCCGATGTCGAGCTCATCCCGTGCTGGATCGAGAACATGTCGCGGGTGCTGCCCAAGGGGCAATTCGTGCCGGTGCCGCTGCTCTGCCGCGTCGTCTTCGGCGCGCCGATCGCCATTCAACCTGGTGAGGAACGCCGCGCCTTTCTCGACCGCGCCCGCGAAACGCTGCTGGCGCTGAACCCCCGGCCGGAGCGAGACGATTGAGGATCAAGGCAAAATGCTGCCGATGATGCACGAAACCCTCATTCTGATTGTCGGCCTGCTGGCGGTGCTGATCAGCGCCAGCGTCGTCGCCGGCGTTTTGTCGTGGCGCGCGCCGAAGCCGTTGTCGCCGACGCTGGTCAACCTCACCCAGCGCATCAATGCCTGGTGGGTGATGGTGGTGGCGATCACCGTTGCCTTCTTCTTCGGCCGCCCCGGCATGACCATCCTGTTCGCGCTGATTTCGTTCGCCGCGTTGCGCGAATTCGTGACGCTGACGCACAGCCGCCGCAGCGACCACTGGGTGCTGCTCGGCATGTTCGGCATCGTCATCCCGTTCCAGTACTGGCTGGTGTGGACCGCCTGGTATGGCCTGTTCACCATCTTCATCCCGGTCTACTGCTTCCTGCTGATGCCGGCGATCACCGCGCTGCACGGCGACACCGAGCGCTTTCTCGAGCGCGTCTCGGCGCAGCAATGGGCGGTCATGATTTCGGTCTACTGCGTCAGCCACGTGCCGGCGCTGCTGACGCTCGATGTGCCTGGCTTCGAAGGCCGCAACCTGTTGCTGATCGCTTTCCTGATCATCACCGTGCAAGGCAGCGACGTGCTGCAATATATCTTCGGCAAGCTGTTCGGCCGGCATCTCCTGGCGCCGACGGTCTCGCCGTCGAAGACTTGGGAGGGGCTGGTCGGCGGGCTGGCGGCATCGAGCCTGCTCGGCGTGCTGCTGTCGTTTCTGACGCCGTTTTCGCCGCTGCAGGCAGCCGGCGTCGCCTTCATCGCCTGCCTGATGGGCTTCCTCGGCGGGCTGGTCGCCTCCGCCATCAAGCGCGATCAGGGCGTCAAGGACTGGGGCCATCTGATCGAAGGCCATGGCGGCATGATGGACCGTGCTGACAGCCTGGTCTTCGCCGCCCCGGTCTTCTTCCATACGGTGCGCTATTTCTGGACTGTATGAAGGTTGGCGCCGTTTGCCGGGGCGGACGGTTCAGCGCGACCTTGCGAGGATAACCTGATCCGTTTGGTTATTACCACTTTCGCGAAAGCGGTAATAACCCGACCTGCCGCCGTCGTCGGCCGCGTTCATTTTGCCGCGGCGAGCGGCTCTTTCTTGCGCGCCGGCGTCAAGCGGCGCATGCGGCGTTTGGCGGTAGCCTTCAGCGCCACCGGCGGAGCGCTGGACAACGCGCCGAGCACCGCGCCGACCATGCCGTGTGCGACGAAATCGGCATTGATCTCGTTGGCCAATCTGGCGTCTGCCTCCTGGTTGTCGCTGTCGGGTTCCGACCACAACACGATACCCACCCGCAACCTTGGTTTGGCGCGTTTCAGCCGACGGACCAGGAACCGGCCGTGCTTGACGGAATCGCGGTTCAAAAATCCGACGACGACGGTATCGACGGCGTCGAGTTCAAGGCGGCGAATGCTTCCCGGTTCCAGATCGGCGAAGCTCGCCCTCAACACCGTAGCGCCCTGGACTTCGAGCACCTGCGCCAGCATGGCGGCAGCGGCGTCGTCGAGTTCGCCGCGCCCTCCGGCGCACAGCACCGACATGCCCGTGCCATCCGGCAGTTCGGTGTCGTCCTCGTCCTCCCCCTGAATCTGCTTGTCCTCGCGTACACCATTGTCCTCGGCCGCGGCCGTATCGTCCGCTTCCGCCTCCTCCTGCGCGCTGTCGTCGAGGTTCGCCACCATCGTCAGCGCGCTGCCGGCGACCTGCTGTCTTTGCTCATCGCTCAACACACCACGCACACGGTCCTGCTCGCCGAGCAGAAGTGCGGGAATCGCGACCTTGTCGTAGAACTCGACTAGATAGTTTTCCTCCAGCATCTCCTCGGCATGGTCTGTCGCTTCCTCGGGATCGCCGGCCAGCAGCCGTTGGTAAAGCCGGGCGTGCGGTTCGAGCACGGGTTCGTTGCCGAACAGAACGTCGAGGAATTCGAACTGCGGCACATGGCGGCCGAGCACGACGAGGCAGACCGTGAGCGGCGTCGACAGAACCAGGCCCAATGGCCCCCAGAGCCAGGTCCAGAAGATCGCCGCAACGATGATGGCCAATGGCGACAGCCCGGTGCGCGAGCCGTAGAGCCAGGGTTCGATCACGTTGCCGGTGATCAGTTCCACGACCACGAAAAGCCCGGCGGTCCATAGCACGAGCGACCAGCCGGGCGCCACGGCCAGCGCCAGGAACAGAGGCAGCAGCGTCGCGATGACCGGGCCGATATAGGGAACGAAGCGCAGCGCCAGCGCCAGCAAGCCCCACAGCAATGGATTGGGTATGCCCAGAACCCAAAGCCCGAACGTAATCGGCACGGCATAGACGATGTTCACGACCAATTGCATGAGCAGGTAGCGGCCGACCCGCTTGCCGGCATCCTGCAGCGCCTCGGTGGTTCGATGCAGATCGCCGTAGCCGACGAGACGTATGAAACGATCGCGCAGGTCTTCCCGCTCGAGCAGCATGAATATGACGACCACGACGATCAGCCCGGCCGATCCCAGCGGGCTCAGCAGCGGGCCGATCAGATTCTGGAGAACCTCGAGCGGTCGTTCGCGCGCGACGATTTCGACCGGGATCGGCTCCCGCGGAGGCTGATCGGCGGCGGGTTGCACAGGTCCGGGTCTGTCGAGTTCCTGGCCGACGCGTTCGATCACCCGGCTCAATCTGGAAACGATACCGCCGCCGACGCCGGTGTCCTTGAGGGACCGGACCTTGGTCAGGATATTAGCCTGGTAAAGCGGGATGTTCTGCGCCAGTTCACTGACCTGCGTGGCGACGATGAAGGAGAACAGCGCCAGCACCGTGAATGCGCCGAGCACGCTCGCGATCACGGCAGGAAGACGCGGAATGCCAGCGCGCTTGAGTGCCGACACCATCGGTACAAGCGCAAAGGTAAGCAGCAGGGCGATTGCGATTGGCAGAAAGACCTCGCGCCCGAAATAGAGCGCCGCGACGGCCGTCACGACCGACGCTACGCTGGGCAACGATGTGCGCGGAAGCGCCCTGGCAGCGGCAACAATGCCCGCCCGCCGGGGCTCCGACAGGTGCGCGCCGTTTCGACGATTTGCCGCCACTTGATACCTCCGCCCCGCCGTCGCCATGATCGGGCATATTGAGCCGGCGTGCAACTTCGCAGCGTCTCCCCCAACTGGACACCGATTGCCCTGGACCTTAATTGGCTTTGTCGGGCTTCAGATCGGCAGCGCGGCTATTCAGTCACGGTAGAATTTTTCAGTCACGGTAGAATTTTTTGCATAAATGGCGTCACGGGCAATCCTGTTCCATGTCTGCGCCGGAACGCGGAACTTTTGGGTCAAAACACCGTTCCTTCGTAGCTCGCTGATGGACAACCTCAAAGCAGCAGCTCAGGAGGAATGATCATGAACATCAAGATGCTTTGCATGGGCGCGATGGCGCTTTCGATGATGACCGGCGCAGCGCTTGCCGCCGGTGCCACTGGCACTTCGGCGCTCGACGATCCGCAGAAAATGTCACCCTTCTTCACCGACGCCGGCATGAAGAGCATGAAGTCGGAAGCCGAATTCAAGACCGCATGGATGGCCATCTCCACGAGCGACCGGGCCATGGTGTTGAAGGAATGCAGCGACGCCGGCATTGCCAAGACGCATGCCGACTTCTGCAAGATGGCCAACCAGCTCGGTAACAAGTGACCGCCGGCGTCTTGCCGATCGCAATAACGGACCAAGCGAAAGGGCGGGCAGGTCCGTCATTGCGCGACCTTCCAGTCTGCACGGCGGCTTAGCCATTTGACGTCGCTACGCCGGAATATCCGCGCAATGAAGGCCACGGCTTTTGTTCGATTGCCGTGGCGCCATCGGCATGGCCTGGTCGGAACGCATGTCGCGGAGTGGCAATGCCACCCCGAGCGGTCCCGTCTGCTCGCAGCCCGCCGGTTAGCCTCCGCATGGCATTGCCGGCACCGGCGATCCAGGCGAGATCGAATGCAGCACCAGGCAGGTGAAGGGCCTGGTGCTGAAGGCCGAGTTTTTGAAAAAAGGCCTGATCGCCTCGGCACCCTTCGCTTCCATATCAATCGCCTCGTGACTGAACCGCCAATGTGAGCGAATCGCCCATGCGACGAGTGGGAGGAGCCTGTCCCCTCGCCCTATGTTGCACTGCGTTAGATTTGTTGCATTGCAATATCGGCGCATCGGGTCGAGCCTCTGCGAGGTGGGCATTCCTTGCACGAGGTGATTGTGTCGGCATCATTTCGGCCTGACATCGAAGGGCTGCGCGCACTGGCGGTGGCGGGTGTCATCGCCTTCCATTTTGGTCTCTCCGGCCTGCCCGGCGGCTTTGCTGGCGTCGACATCTTCTTCGTCATCTCCGGCTACCTGATTACAAAACACCTGGTTACGGAAATAACCGAAACCGGGCGGCTGAACCTCTGGCGCTTCTACGCCCGGCGCGCCCGGCGCCTGCTGCCGGCGGCACTGTTCGTTATTCTCGCCA
Organism: Mesorhizobium sp. M0048; assembly: GCF_040323405.1. NCBI lineage: Bacteria > Pseudomonadati > Pseudomonadota > Alphaproteobacteria > Hyphomicrobiales > Phyllobacteriaceae > Mesorhizobium > Mesorhizobium sp. M0048. The sequence goes on from NZ_JAMYUV010000023.1 coordinate 50,199, forward strand.
CGCTGTTTGCTGGTTACTTCATCCTGTCGCCGGAGGAACAGGCGCTCTATTCGAAAGGCGCTATGTTCGCCTCCGCCTACATGATCAACCTCTGGCTGATCCGCTGGTCGTTCGACTATTTCGCCGCCGACGCCACCAACAACCCCTTCATCCACTTCTGGTCGCTGTCGGTCGAAGAACAGTTCTATTTGGCATGGCCGGCGCTGCTTTTGATGGCCGCATGGCTGCGCCCGGGCAAGCGCACCGCTATAATCGTCATTGGCGTCGCCGGCCTAGCCTCCTTCGCCGCCTGCGCCTGGCTGACGGAAGTGTCGCAGCCCTGGGCCTTCTACTTCTCGCCTCTCAGGGCCTGGGAATTCGCCGCCGGCGGCCTCGCGACCATGGCGCCGGCAAAGATCTGGCGCGACCGGCCGCTGCTGGCCACGCTCCAGGCATGCCTCGGTCTGGTGCTGATCGCCTGGGCCTATCTGATGCTGGACGAAGACTCGCCGTTTCCCGGGGTGAATGCGCTGGCGCCTGTCGCCGGCACCGTGCTGCTGCTGCTCGGCGGCAGCGGCGGCCGCAATCTGCCGAGCGCCGTGCTGGCGCTGCCCCCCATGCAATGGCTGGGCCGGCTGTCGTATTCGCTCTATCTCTGGCACTGGCCGGTCATCGTCTACGCGGCAATGGTGGTTCCCAACCTGTCCATCCTGGACCGCTTTGCCTGCGCGGCGCTGACGCTGGTTCTGTCGATGTTCACCTATCATTTCATCGAGAACCCGATCCGCCGCAACGGCTGGCTGATGGCCGGAGCAGCGCGGGCGCTGGTGCCCGCCGCCGCGCTGACCGGCGCCGGCGTGGTCGCGGCCTATGGCAATGCGCGCTTTGCCGAGCACAATCTCAGCCCCGAACAGCACGTCATCGCCGACAGCGCCGCCCAGCTCTCCACCGTGCGCGCGACCAATGGCGGCTGCGTGCTCGATTTCGAGACCGTCAAGCCGAAGCCCTGCATGTTCGGCCGCAAGGATGCCCAGCGCTCCGTCGTGCTGTTCGGCGACTCGCATGCCGACCATTGGTCGACGCCGCTGATCAAGGCGGCCGAGAAGAACAATTTTCGCGTCGTCACCTTTCTCAAATCCTCCTGCCGGGCTTCGCGGGTGACGACCTGGAACTGGCGGCTGAAGCGCGACTACACCGAATGCGACCAGTGGCGCGAGCAGTCGGTCCAGGACATCATCGCGCTGCACCCGCAACTGGTGGTGATTTCGGAATTCTCGATCGGCAATGTGATGAAGGAATCGCCCGAGGAGTTGAAGCACGCCGATTGGCAAGCGCAGTGGCGGACGGGCCTCGCCTGGACGCTTCAGGCCTTCAGCCAGGCCGGCATCAAGGTCGCGGTCATCAGGGACGTGCCCTACAATGCAAGCTACGCCGACAAATGCGTGGCGCGCGCTCTGTGGCGGGGCCAGACGCCCGCGACATGCGACACGCCGAGGATCATGGCGGCAAACGACGACATCGCCACAGTCGAGCGCGACATCGTGCGCTCGACGCCGAACGCCACTTACATCGACATGACCGACCGGTTTTGCGACCAGACCACCTGCCACGTCTTCATCGACGGCAAACTAGCCTTCCGCGACCGCCACCACCTGGCAACGCCCTTCGCCGAAACGCTGGAGCCGGCGGTGGAACGGGCGCTGTTTTCGGATGTGATGGCGGCGGCTGTGAAGTAACAGTGCGGGATCTTGTCGGATCACGACCGACCAGCCCTTGGCGAGCAACCCACGCCAGGTCAGCTAAGGATGAGACCAGCCAGTAAAACGGTAAGGATAAGCGACAGCGGAACTGCAAGAAGGCAGCACAGCTCGAAAGTATTGGCTCGCCAAGAAGTCATTGGTCGCTTTTCCATGTTGGCCTCCTCCCTCAACGGCCAGACCGGGACGGCAGTTCCTAGATGGTGCTCATCCCCACCACTCATCATGCAATTGGCGCGGTTCGTTCCGCTTCCTGGTCATCCATCGTGCACGCGCCAAATGTGTCGCCCACGCCCGGAAAGCCCTCTCCGGTTCCCGCTCCGGATCAATGTGCAGAACGATACGGGCGACCTCGCGCCAATCGGTTCCTTCCGCCGAAGCATCGAGCAGCCGGATATAAGTAAGCATGCGATCTTCGTCATAACCGGTCAGAACCGAAGACGTCGGCGCTGCGTTCGCGATATGAAGGTTTGGCGGCTTTAGCATTGCGACCTACCAGCACTGGCGCACCGTAGCAGCCTATGAAGAAGCCGGCGCCCTTTGATCGGAGGATGCGGATCGAGATTCGCCTCGACGGTCGACAAATGCGGGCCTCGGGCGGTGGTTCCACGCCCAGCAGGGCTCACGCCTCACCCATGCGATCGGGTGGACGCAATCTATGTATTTTACTATGTATTTCAGTGGAACCTAATTTAGTCGGCGCAATTATGCGTGCGTGAGAAAGCGTGAAATCCAGACCGTCACTGAAAGCCGGCTATCGCGGGATCAGTTGGCCGATGATCCAGTGATTGCAGTCGATTTGACCGAACGGATATTGCAGGCGGCCGACAACGACAGGATAGTCTGCCTCGTCGTGGCAACGGAGCAGCTGGAAGCCGACCGCATCGAGAAAGCGGAGCCTCAGGAGACCAGGATTGCCGCTAGTTTCGTCCGGGACTTTGAGGTGATGCTGCTTGTTCTTTATGCGGCCTACGCCCTCGCTGTGCTGGGTGCGACCGCTTTCGTTTTGCTGGAACTGGGGCATGTCCTATAGATCGGCAAGGTGACGGGACTGGCACCGCCCGAGTGTCGCTGTTTTGACGGGACGCCGGGATACATACGGCGCGGACCACAACCAGCTCGAGGCTTGCGTCGACGGCCACCCTGCCGCACAGCCAGAGGCATTTTCGCCCACGCGGCGCTAATTGGGGCTCTCAGTTGGGGGCATCTTGCTAATTTGTGGAACGAGCCTGCCCCTCGCGGGTTTTTCTATTAGAGGGACGTTAATGAAGGAGGTAGCTATGAAGAAGCTCCTGCTTGCCTCGGTGATCGCCATCGCCTCGGCGGCTTCCGTGATTGGCCCGGCCAATGCCGGCGGCAGCGTCACGATCGGCATCGGCAACGGCTATGACGACGACTATTATTATCGCCACCATCGGTATTCCGATTACGACGATGAGTACGTCCCCCGTTACCGCTATGATGTCTATAACGAGGACTACGCGCCGCGCTACCGGTACCGGTACCACCGGCGCTGCCATACCGAAGTCATCAGGCACTGGCGTCATCACCACCGGATCATCGAAAGAATCCGTGTCTGCCGTCGTTGACGGATCGATCCGGCCGGTAGTGCCGGCCGGATCGGCGGGGCTCCTCATCTCGGCTTGCGCATCAGCATCATGCCGTAATGCACGGCCAATATGTCGAGCCCGATCTTGAGTAGTTTCACCACCACGTCGCGCGGTTCGCCCGCCTGTTCGGCCAGGCTCTTGACCGTTGCGTCGGCACAGCAGACCTTTTGCACGATGCCGGCGATCTCCCAATGGACAAGCGCCCTGGTGGCCTCGGCATGGTCGCGGCCGGCGGACAGGATGTGTTCTGCGACGCCGCTGCCGGTGCGGCCGCCGTCGACACGCTCGGCCCAAGCCATCGGCTTGGCGGTTGCCTCCGACGAACTGCGGAAATCCTGGCGGTAGCGCATCCCCGCCTCGCGCTGCTGGCGCGACAGCGAGGTGAGGCCGCTCAGCGGGTCGACATTGCGCACCCGCACGATGCCGCCGGTCGCGGTGTGGCCGTCATTGGAGACCTCATAGAGGCGCGCCGCCTCCTGCGTTCCTTTGGCCAGCCGCTTGCGGCCGAACCTGTCGTCCTTCAGCGCGAAATCATGGCCGATCTCCTTGCGGATGCGCACCTGCTCGGCCTCGCCCTTCGGCAATCGCGGCGGCCTGGCTTTGGTCTTCTGGGCGGTTTTGCTGCTCATCGGCTCGGTCCTCCTGGTTTTCCGTCGTCGGGCTCTGGCGAATTTCCGTCATCCACTGGGCTCAAATCGCTTCGGCCGGCAGCGTGCGCAGGAAGCGCGCCGCGTGATAGGCGCAATAACTTTTCGAAGGCTTTGTGCGCAGCCCGCAGCACAGCATGTCCAAACCGGGGCGACTGCCGGTGGCATCGTTTTCGGCATCCTCCTGCAGCGTCGTGTAGAGCGGCGCTCGGCAACGGTCGAAAAGGCAATCGATGAAGCGCATGGCGGCGAAATGTGGCTGGCGGCCACCGGCGGCGATCGGGCGCGGCGCCGGCATTTCGAGCGGCTCGCCATCGGACCCGGTGATCCGAGCCGGACCCGGCTGCCAGGCGGGCGGCGCCAGCCTGGCCGACAGCCTGGCGGGGCGGCAGCGTGGCTCGGCCGGTACTGCCCCTGCTTGGCCGGCGGGGTTCGACGGCTCTGGCGCCGATTTTCCATGCCGGCCGCCACACCAGCCCTTGGACCTGGCAAGGCCGATGGCGCGCAAAGGGGCCGTGCGGTGGACGATGCCGATGATGGCCGCGCGCGAGGCCGGGCGGCCGCCGAGCGCGGTCAACCGGGTAGCGATCTTCGCGGCCGACAATCCGCTCATCAGCCAGTTCTCGATTTGTTCCAGTTCCGAGGCGGAATAGCGGGCGGCCATGATGTTTTGTTCCCTGCAAAGATGGTTGTGTGTGCGGCGCCGGCTTCGCCCGCCTCAGGCTTGAAAGGCGGTCAGCCTTCTCGTGGTCTGCTGCGGTCGAGCTTCATCTCGGTCGCCTGCCTTGTTGCGCCGGACACTGCCTTGCCCCTCCGCTTGTCGAACGCGATGACCGTGCCATCTTCGGTACGGATCCAGGAAACCGCGGCATCCGCGTTGCCGGTCGACGGGTAATTCGTATCCGGAGCCGTGAGGGGAACGGCTCCGGCCGTTCCGGCGCTTGCGCTGCCGGATCCGAGGCGCGAGCCTCGGGCATCGTCCCGGCCGGGGAGGAGGACAGCCGCGACGAAGGGGAAAGGTTTGGCACATGCATGGCCTTGGCGATCGGTTGCGCTACCGCCTCTAGGCGAGCGCTGCCGGCGCGCTGAAGGGAGGATTCGAGGACCGAAAGCTGGTGAAGCGACTTGTGCATGAGCGTATAAGAGCATAACTCAAACAGAAATGCAAGCGATTCTTGCATAGACGAAACCGAATCTTATGCCTCAGATGGAGCCATGGCGAAAACTGCACTGTCGATCAAGGTCGGGGCGGCGATCCGCCGGGCGCGCAAGCAGCGCGGCCTGGTGATGCGCCACATTGCCGAGCACAACGACACCGACGTCGCTGCCGTCGGCAATTGGGAAACCGGGCGCAACCTGCCCAAGACCGAGAACCTTTTGAAGACCGCCGCCTTCCTGCGCGTCGACCCGGTGGCGCTCGGCAAGGGCGAGGTCGTCTTCCTCGAAGATGCCGGGCCGGTTGCCGATGCGGAGATCGTCACCGATCCTGGCCCCCTGCCCGCCGGGCCGATGGATATCCAGCTTCTCGGCACCGCCGTCGGCGGCGACGATGGCGACTTCACCTTCAACGGCCAGCCGGCCGGCTATGTCCAGCGGCCGCCGGGGATCCGGCATCTGCGCAACGTGTTTGCGCTGCACGTGCTGAGCGATTCGATGGTGCCGCGCTACGAGCCCGGCGAGATGATCTATTGCGGCGGCCGCGACGCCGTGCCCGGCGATCATGTGGTGATCGAGACGCTGCCCGAGGAGAACGAGCAAAACGGCAAGGCCTTCATCAAGAAGCTGGTCAAGCGCACCGCCGCTGAGCTGATCGTCGAACAGTACAATCCGCCCAAGACCCTGACCTTCAACCGCTATGCCATCAAGAACGTCTTCCGCGTCATCCCGCTCAAGGAACTGCTGGGGTATTGACGGACCGCTTTCCCTTCTCCCCTTGTGGGAGAAGGTGGATCGGCGCACAGCGCCGAGCCGGATGAGGGCTGGAAGAAACTCGGCGTCAAAAATACGGAACGATTTTTAGAGCCTTACGTCTTCCTAGTAGCGATCCGTCCAACACCCCTCATCCGACCGAGCTTCGCTCGGCCACCTTCTCCCACAAGGGGAGAAGGAAGTTCCCCCCTCAAGCCCGCCTCGACTGCTCCGGCTCTCGACCGTTGAGCAGGCGCGCCTCGGCGCGCACCCGTTGCCGGTCGTCGATGAAGGCGGCCTGGATCGAAACGGCGGCGCCCGGCAGGCCATCGGCACGGCAGGCCTTGCAGATGAGGCGCCCCGAAAGTGCTGATAGCGGTGTCTCCGGCCTCACCCCATGCCGCTTGAGCTCGGCCGGCTTCCACCACCTGTTACGGCCGCAATCGATGCACTCGACGGCAATCGAGACGACATCGGCGATCGTCGCTTCCTTGCCCGCTAATGCCATAGTCCATCCCCATTGTTCCTGCTTTGTTCCATATCATTATCGGTTTTCGGGGCGGAGTCGAGTCGGTTCCGCTTACATCAGAGTTAAAGTTTCGCTTGTTAGATTATTTGAGTTATGCTTATATATCATGCGGACTGGAATCGGCGCGAGCCACAGAACCGCAGCCGGCCGGCAGCAAGGGAGCGACGATGAACCCAGCCCAGTTCGCCCATGCCTGCGGCTATAGCGGCGACAGCCCGGCCATGCTTGCCGCTTTCGCGGCCATCCGCCAGGACGGCATCCGCAAGGCACGCCAGGGCCATCGCCAGCGCAAGGCGGCGATTGACCAGATGAAGCTGAGCCGCGTTCTGTTCCTGGCGGCGATCCGCCCGGCGCAGACAGCCGAGGAGGCACTCGAGGACGCCGCCCGCTTCCTGTCGATGTTCCGCAACATGCCGCGCTGGCGGCAGGAAAGGCGCGCCGCCGACCTCGCCCGTGCCAGACAGCAGCGCCTCTTCGCCCGCTTCTTCCGCCGCTACGGCCACCGCCTCTGGGCGCTCGAGATCACCTGAAGGCGCGCGCCTCCCTTGCAAGTCAAAACGGATATTGCGATCGCCGACGTCGCACCGTATGTCTTCGCGCGATGAGCGAGATCGAATTCCGTGCCGCGCAGGCGCCCGACCTGCCGGCGATCGTTGCAATGCTTGCCGACGATGTGCTCGGTGCAGACCGGGAAGACCCATCCACGCCGCTTGCGCCACCCTATCTCGATGCCTTCAGCGCAATCGATGCCGATCCCAACCAGTTGCTGGCCGTGGCTGTCGAGGCCGGGCAAGTGGTCGGGACCCTGCAACTCACCTTCCTTCCGGGTATCTCCAGGAAGGGTGCCTGGCGCGGCCAGATCGAAGGCGTTCGCGTCGCCCGGCAATGGCGCTCGCGCGGCGTCGGCAGACTGATGGTCGAATGGGCGATTGAAACGTGCCGTTCGCGCAATTGCAGCTTCGTCCAACTCACCACGGACAAAGGTCGACGGGAGGCGCACGCTTTTTACGAGCGCCTCGGTTTCACCGCCAGTCATCTGGGCTACAAGATGGCGCTGTAGATCAGCATTTCATCGCATTCAGCGCCACTGCTCATCTTCGCTACCCCACCCTGGATGGAGCATTGACAAGCCGGCCTATCGCCTTGCTCCATTCGCCCATGATTTACGACCGACCGTGGCTTGAAAAAGCCTTTCGCGCAAAGCCCCGACAGAAGTTCCTGTTCTTCTGGGGCCATGAGCCGTCCAAGGACGGCCGCACAACCGCGTCGTGCTTCAGTCAGTGGTGGCATTCGCCCTTTACCGTCGAGGGCCTGAGCTATCCGACTGCCGAACACTGGATGATGGCCGAGAAGGCACGCCTGTTTGGTGATGCTCAGACCGCAACGCAAATCCTCAGGGCGGCGAGCCCCAAGCAGGCAAAGCAGCTTGGCCGGCAGGTAAGCGGCTTCGATGGGGCCAAATGGGACACGAATAAATATCGCATCGTGACTGAAGGGAGCTTTCAGAAGTTCCGTCAGAACGCGGCGCTGTGCGAATATCTGTTGTCGACGCATGACCGGGTGCTGGTCGAGGCGAGCCCTGTCGACCGGGTGTGGGGTATCGGCCTTGCGGCGGATGATGAGAGGGCGGCTAACCCGCTGCTGTGGCGCGGCGAGAACCTGTTGGGATTCGCGCTCATGCAGGCCCGCGATCGGCTGCGCGGCTGAACATTGCCGTCCGCCCGTCATCGGCGGCCCCCGCGCTGCTTGACAATTCGCCCGCAATGTTCTCTTTATGTTCCTATCATAACGCGAGACAATGCGGCGTTCGAGCGGCCGCGGGCGAACGGGCCGGATGGAAGCCAACATCCTCCACGCGGATCTGGATGCCTTCTATGCCTCGGTCGAACAATTGCTCGACCCGGCCTTGCGCGGCAAGCCCATTGCCGTCGGCGGCGGGGTCGTGCTTGCCGCATCCTATGAGGCCAAGGCGTTCGGCGTGCGCGGCGGCACGCCGGGACGGCGGGCGCGGGAACTCTGCCCGCAACTCATCTTCGTCGGCGGCCATTTCAAGGATTATCAGCGGCTGGGCGATGCGGCAATCAAGGTGCTCGGCGATTTCACGCCGGTGGTCGAGCGGATTTCGATCGACGAGGCCTTTGCCGACGTCGCCGGCTGCACCCACCTCTTCGGCTCGCCGGCCGAGATCGCCGGCAAGATACGCCGCCGCGTGCGGGCCGAGCTCGGCTTGCCGATCTCGGTCGGCGTGGCCCGCACCAAGCATCTGGCCAAGATCGCCTCACAAGTGGCCAAGCCCGACGGGCTCGTGGTGGTCGATCCGCGCCACGAGCTGGAGTTCCTGCACCACCTGCCGGTCGGGCTGATGTGGGGTATCGGCCCGGTCACCAGGGAGCGGCTGGCCGGTATCGGCGTCAACACATCGGCGAGTTGGCGAAGACCAACAGTGGCGCGCTGGAGCGCCTGCTCGGGCCGGCGGCGGGAGAGAAACTGAACGCGCTGGCGTGGAACCGCGATCCGCGCAAGCTTGAGACGCAGCGCCGGGCGCGCTCGGCCGGCGCGCAATCGGCGCTCGGCCGAAAACCGGCCGACGAGCAGGTCTTCGTCCCCGCCCTGCTGCATCTGGCCGACAGGGTCGCCACCAGGTTGCGTGCGAAATCCCGGCCCGGCCGCACGGTGACGGTTCGCGTCCGCTTTGCCGATTTGCGCTCGGTGACGCGCTCGGTCACGCTCGACCAGCCGATTTCGGCAACCGCGATGCTGGCCGAGATCGCCGAGGCGCTGGTGCGCAAGGTGCTCATCGACCATCCGCACGAAAAGACAATCTCGCTGCTGGCGATCGCCGTATCGCATCTGGAGCAGCATGCCGGCCTGCAACTGGAACTGCCGCTCGGGCTCGACGACGACCGCCGCCGCCCCGGCACCCGGAAGGGCGCGGCGCGCTGGACCGCGGATCGCGCCATCGACAAGATCCGCGACCGCTTCGGCTGGGAGGCGGTCGGCTACGCCTCGGTCGCGCCCGGACTACAGCGGTCGGTTCCCGACGCATTTCGGGAGCTGGCCGAGAAGGAATTGTGAGTTGCGCGGCGGCGGCGAAAAAAAGAAGAATTATCCGACAGGAGCCAGGGGCGATACGGCCGGCCCGTTCAAAGCCGTGCCGTCGACGGCAAAATGCGAGCCGTGGCAGGGGCAGTCCCAGCAGCGTTCCAATGAGTTCCAATGGACATGGCAACCGACATGAGTACATGCGGCCGAGCGCTTGTGGAGCGTGCCGTCCTCATCGCGAAAAGCCGCGACTTTGGTAAGCCCTTCGCGCACGATAGCGCCCTCTCCCGGCCGCAGCTTATCGGCGGAATCGATTTCGCCAGGCGCGACATACTCGGCAAAACTCCTGATCGCTGTCGCATTCTCCACCAAATAGTCGCCGATCGCGCGTGCCGTCTTGCGGGAGGGTTCGTAAAGTTCCCGCCAAGGGCTTTCCCCCTTCAGGATCAGGTCGGAAACCAATTGGCCGGCAACAACCCCATGGGTGATGCCCTGACCGGAATCGCCGGTGACCACGAAGACATGCCGGTTGCCGGGATTGCGGCCGATGAACCCGGCATAGTCGACGGTCTCCATCACCTGCCCGGACCATCGATTGGTTTCCGCGCCGATATCGGGCACCAATTTTTTGATCCAGTCCGCCAGGGCCGCGAAGCGGTTGTCGGCATCGTCGGCCTGCCCTGTCTTGTGGTCCTCACCACCGACGATCAGAAAGTCGGTTTTGCCTTCACCAGGCTGCAGGCGAACGTAGTGATAGGGATCCAGCGTGTCCCAATAGAGTGCATCCGGCAAAACGTCGCGCGCGATCTCGAACGACATCGCGTAGGTCCGATACGGCGCTTGCTTGGTGTGGAGCGCGACCCGATCGTTGATCGGCGAATTAGTGGCGACAACGGCCGATCTGGCAGACACGGTAAAGCCCGAGACCGTGCTTACGCGGACGCCGCCGTCGGTCTCCGCGACCTTGTCGACGATGGTCTCCGCATAAAGCATGCCGCCGCGCGCGCGAATGCCCGCAGCCAGCCCGCGGAGATATTTGAGGGGGTGAAATGTCGCCTGATTGGCGTAGCGAAGGACGGGCGTATCCGAAAAGCCTGCAAACGACACGCCTGCGGTTTTCTCGACGTCGACACCAATCTTCAGAGCGGCGCCCAGTTCGCGCTCGATGACGGATTCCCTTCTGCCTGACGCCGGAAACAGAAAGCCGTCGAGGCGGCGGAAATCACACGCGATACCCTCTGCTTCCTGGATCGATTGGACACGGTCGATAGCAGCCGACTGGCTTTGGTAGTAAATCCGCGCCAGTTCCTCGCCGCGCAATTTGATCAGTTCCGAAAAATAGTCGTCGCAGATCGACGACAGATGCGCGGTGGTGCGTGCCGTCATGCCGCTTCCGATCCGGCCGCGGTCGAGCACCGCCACCTTTTGCCCGGCGATCGCCAGTTCGTAGGCGACCGACAGTCCGGCAATGCCAGATCCGACGACCACCACATCGACCTGTTCACTCCGCTCGAGCGGAATCGCCTCAGGCGCGACTTCGGTTGCCGCCCAAAGCGATACAGTCCTTTCATCGCTGACATTCATGGCGGAACCTCCAGACGTGATAGCCGGTAAACGGGCGCGAGGGTTCAAAGTTCCTCGACGCCTGAATGCCTGCGTAAGCTTGACGGCACCGCCGGTCCGCCCCGACGCGTTGTGAGCCGGCCTGGCTGGGCGGTGCGATGCACTTTGGGTCAGGAGGTATCGTTTCCTGCAAATGCGAGATTCGAGGCAGCCCTGGTCGTCAGACCAAAAGCGTTGCGCCGCCCCAAGCGATCAGGGCGGTGCCGGCCGCCCGACCAACCACCGGCCGGCAGGAAACACCGGTTCGACGAGAACCCACGAAGGTCCGAAAATGCCCCAGAAGTGGGCGTTCGGCAGCGATCCGAGCAGCAACGATTTGGCAGAACCGGAAATCGGCATGGAATGTCGCAATCATCATCATGTCCCCGTCCAAGTTGTGGACACTTCCTTCTCAAAGGCGCACTCTTGGCATGCGAAACGCGAGCCAGAGTTTCGTCCAACGCTTCACATGCCTGACTTGCGTCGGTGATTGTCTGAGCCATCCGGATATTTCCGGGTTGGCAGACCTCACATTGTGTCGCCTATCCGTGATCAGGCTACGGCCGAAGGCACGTTGCAGCCCGTTCCGGATCAACTGGGAGGTAAACAACATGCCTGATTTTCAGCGCAGAGAACTTCTTGTTCAAGGAAGCGCGGCTCTTGCCGCAATTGCTGCTCTCTATACCTCGCGTCGGGCTTACGCTTTTCCAACACGGCCGAGCGAGGAAGTTATTCCATGGCTGGATCAGCCGACCGAAAATCCCGATCCGGTAGGTATCCAGAAACAGCTTGTCTGGGAGGATTTGGATAGCTGGATAACGCCAAACGACAAGTTCTTCAGCATCTCGCATTTCAACCGACCAACGATCGACGAGAAGACATGGTCGATGGAGATCGGAGGCCTGGTCAAGAAGCCCTTAAAATTGACGCTCGCCGACATCAGGGCACGACCGCGGCAGGAGGTCGTTTTCACAGTGGAATGCTCGGGCAACCACGGGTTTCCCTTTTTCACCGGCGGCATCGGCAATGCCCGCTGGGCTGGGACGCCGCTCGCCCCGATCCTCGAGGAAGCCGGCGTTCTGGAGAAGGGCATCGAGGTCGTCTTTTTCGGTACTGACAAAGGCGAGGTCGCAATACGCGACGTCAAGATGCAGCAGAACTTCGCTCGCAGCATGTCGCTCGCCGACGCGATGAACCCCGATAATCTCCTCTGCTATGAAATGAATGGAGCCGTCTTGCCGGCGCCCAATGGCTTCCCGGTACGGCTCATTGCGCCAGGCTGGTACGGGATCGCCAACGTCAAGTGGCTAAAGCGCATCGAGGTTCGCGATACGCGGTTCATGAGCCTTCTGATGGCCCGTGACTATGTGACCATCCGGGAGGAGGACCACAACGGCGAGACCGTATGGGCCGAGACGTCAGTCGGGCGAGCGCTGATAAAGTCCGCGCCTGCGAAGGTTACCCGGAAAGACTCAGATTACCGCATCGTTGGCGCAGCCTGGGGGGCGCCGATCGACCGGGTCGAAGTGCAAATCGACCAGGGGCCTTGGGCACCAGCGACCATTGACCACAGTGAGGAGGCAGAACACGCCTGGAAAATTTGGTCCCTGGCTTGGGCAAATCCCTCTCCTGGAGAACACACGGTGACCTCGCGCGCGGTCAGCACCACGGGACAAATTCAACCGGCGATGGACGATCCCTTGATTGCCAAGAAACACACATACTGGGAGAGCAATGGCCAGGTGACGCGCCGCGTGCGTATCGGCTAGAGCATTTTGCAGCCAAATGGAATCATTTTGCGTCCGCATAAATGCGGCAAAACAAATAGTTAGAGCGGGCTACCGGTTCCAGGAGAGCCGGAACCGCTCTAAGAACTTGCTGCCATGTGGCAATTGCGTTTGGGTCAACCAGGAAGAGGCTGCCTGATCCGAAAGCTGGCGCCGCTCTATATCGAGCATGACGGCTGTGGGCCGTAGATCCTCTTCGCGACGATACCGCTCCCCGAAATCGGAAGCGGAGCCCTTCAGCTTGGTGGCCGAGGCGATGGCAGACTTGTTCGGTGGCGTAACCTTGGCCACGTCGCCTCCGCGCGCCATCTCGGCAAGCCCCTCACCGCTCTATCGTACTGATCTCCGCATCGGGCAAGCACCAGGGTGCGTAGCGGAAATCGCGGATCTGGATGACCTCCTCGCCCGCCCATTCGACCAGCATGAAGCCGCGCACGGCGCCGTCCGGGTCCCCAGGGTTGCGGATGAGGATCGCCGGCCGGCCGTCGACAAAGCCCAGCGACAGCGCCCAATCGGTCGCGCGGTCGCAATTGCCGAAATAGGTCGACACCTCGGCCTTGCCGCGCAGGCGGACGCGGTTGACGACATCGAGCCGGACGTCCTCGGCGATCAGAGCCCTGACCGCGTCGAAGTCGCGGGCGTTGAACAGGTCGACATAGCGCCGCAGCCGGCGCTCGTCATCGGCGTCGAGCCTCGGCGCGAGCGCCTGCTCGGGCTGCAGCGCCAGCAGCTTGAGCTGGGCCCGCCCGCGATGCAGCGCGGCCTTGGTGGCGGCGAGCGTCGCGCCGGTGACTTCGCAGGTCTCGTGCAGGCTGAGGCCGAGCACGTCGACCAGGATCACGGCGCTGCGCTGCGGCACCGAAAGCTGCATGAAGGAGCGCAGGCCGGTCTGGGCGGCGAGCCGGCTGTCGGCGCTACCGGAGGGGTCCTCGATGACGCTCATGTCGGCCTCGGTCATGCGCGACCTTTCCCGATTGCGCCGCCGCAGATGATCCTGCGCGGCATTGTGGGCGATGCGAAACAGCCATTGCTCCGGCCGTTCGACCATCGCGCCGCCGTCGATCGCCTGCAGCGCCTTGATCAGCACCTCTTGGACGATATCCTCGCCGTCGATCACCGAGCCGGCCATGCGCGCGCAGTAGCGATGCAGCCTTGGCCGCAACCCGACGAGCATCGCCTCCAAAGTCGCCCTGTTCATTTTCGGCGTAGCGTCCCATTTCTGCGCGAGCGGCATGGCAGGCGCTACCCGGCTTTTTGATCCGCCAGCATACGATAGTTGCCGATGACTTTGACAGGCGATCGCATTGCCGGGGTGGAGCGGCGCTGGGCGTGGTTTTCCGTAAACGCCTTGAAGGCCGCAAGCCCGGTCAGCGCCGACGAATCGCCGTCCTGACCGACGATGTGGACGAACGAACCGTCGTCCAGCTCGAGCACGAGATAGCGCACCGTCGGCGGCGCCGCCTCGGCAAGCGCTTCGAACACTTTTTCGACCAGCGCGCGGTTCTCTTCCAGGTCGGCTTGGTTCACACCATATCGAATGAGCGCATAATTCATCGTCGTCTCCTGACTGGTTGGTATGAACGAAGGACGACCGGCCGCGCTGAAAAGATTCTCATTACCGAAGAATCTTTTCGGTTGCCCGGATCGTCTTTCCCGCGTGGGCGGCTGCGCGGCAGCCATCAAGCAGGAGAGACGATCATGCATATCCAGTTTGCCGAGCTTCCAGTGTTCGACCAGGACCGTGCCAAGGCGTTCTACACCAGGCATCTCGCCTGTCAGGTGCTGGCCGACCAGAAGATGGGCGATGGCGGCTGGCGCTGGATCGAGCTGGCATTTCCGCATGCGGTGACGAACCTGCACTTCATCAGGCGCACCGACGACGCCCCCGGCGCGGAGCCGGTATTGGTGCTGGTCGACGAAAATGTCGGAGCAATGAGCGCGGCGTTGAAGGCGAGCGGCGTCGAGATCGTCACCGAACCGCATGAGGCGCCCTGGCAGCCGGGCCGCACGGTGGCGGAGTTTCGCGATAGCGAAGGCAACCGCATGGTCCTCGCCAGCCGATGAGCCACCGGAGCTCTCTGTCCGGCCGCGCGTCGTACCTAAGTCCTACCTCCGGCCGGACCATCGGCCGTGCTTCCTTCGCATTATTATTTCGTGACCTCTGCGCCCCGGAACCTTCCCTTGCATCGGGCGTTCGGGCGCTGTATTCGCGATGCCTCATATTTAGGCAGGCGGAGGAAATGCGAATAAGGGCGGGTGGCAAAACAAACATGGGCCGGGGAGGAGCATCTTACCATGTCGAACCGTAAAATCGGAATGTCCCACAGTTTGGGGCTGCGCGTTGCTGACCTCAAAGCCAGAATGCGAAGCGCCCAGATCACCGAGCACGAGATGAAGACGTTTCAGAAAGTTGCCGCCATCATGGGAGGCGCCGAAGGCTCCCTGCGGCTGGATGCCGACGATCTGATCGCCGCATCCTTCCTTGCCGACCCTTAGAAGATCTCCCGCTACCCAGGTGAAGGGGGTGAACGCTGGTCAAATCCTATCGGGATTGAACCTGCGATTCCCTCCGGCGGAGCATCCGCCAGCCCAAGCCGCATGCCAGGAGGACGTTGGCCAGCGCCAGACCGGAAAGCGCGGCCAACGTCCCATGCGGGCCGAAGCGCTCCAGCAGCAATGCGCCGGCCGAGGGTGCCGCCGCCTGGGCGATCAGGCTCGGCATGGCGAGGCGACCCATTAGTCTCGCATAGCCGTTCGAGCCGAACAGCGCGAGCGGCAGCGTTCCCCGTGCGATGGATTCGAGGCCGATGCCCGCGCCATAGAAACCGAGCGCCACCGGGATGATTGGCATGCCGGCCCAGAGCGCCGAAACGCCGATCGCCACAAAGGCAACCGAGGCGAACTTGGTCAGGATCGGATGGTGGTAGCGCGCGATCATCATCTCGATCGCGCGCGCCGCCACCTGAGACGGGCCGACCAGAGCGCCGAGCCCGACAGCCGCGGCCAGCGCCATGCCGCTGCCCTGCAGGATGGTGAGCAGATGCACCGACAGCGTCGAGGAGATTACCGCCGCAAGCGTGAGGGTCGCGGCCAGAACGATCATGATCGACGGATCCATATTGTTTTCCAGGACCGGTGCCGCCTCCTTCAATTCTGGTTTGACTGCCGGTTGCGGCGCCGCGCGGGGCAGGATCACCAGATAGAGCGGAAGCGCAATTGCCAGCTGAAAGGCGGCGTAAACCAGGCAGGTGCCGCGCCAGCCGACCTCCCCCAGCAGCAAGGCTGAGATCGGCCAGCAGATCGTGCTCGCAAGACCGCCGAACAGCGTCAGCGCGGTGATTGCGGAGCGCGCGCCGTGGCCGTAGTGGCGGCCAAGCGTGGCGAAAGCGGCATCGTAGAGCCCCGCACCCATGCCCAGTCCGATGATCAGCCAGGCAGCGACATAGGCCGCAAGGTTGGGAGCAAGGGCTAGCCCGATCTGGCCGACCCCGATGCATCCGGCGCTGAATGCCAGGACGTTGCGGCCGCCATGCCGCTCGATCGATGAACCGACGCGCGGAGAGATCAATCCCGCCATGAGCAAGCCGAGAGACAGCCCGCCGACAACCCATGCCAGCGGCCAGCCGGTATCGGAGGAGACCGCCGGTGCAATGACCGCGGGAAGATAGTAGGACGATCCCCACGCCATGATCTGCGTCAGGCCAAGCGTGGTTATGATCGCACCGCTGCTGCGCAGGATGGCCGTCGAAGGCGGCGAAAGGCTCATGCGGCGACGCTGCAGCCGCAACCGCTTTTGCCGATCGCCTTTGCGTCGACATCGGCGACACAGCAGGCATCCGAAGCGGCGGGCGCCGGCCCGCCGCAGCACCCCTTATCGGCAGTACCGATCGTCGGCACGGTGCAGACGCCGGTCTCCGGCAGCACGAGCTGGACATTGTCGGCCGCCACCATGTCTCCGGCGATCGCCGCCGCGACCGAGCGGACCTGCTCATAGCCGGTCAGCAGCAGGAAGGTCGGCGCGCGGCCATAGCTCTTGATGCCGACCGTATAGAACCCTTGCTCTGGATGGCTGAGCTCGCGGTGGCCGTGCGGCGGCACGTCGCCGCAGGAGTGCTCGTTGGGATCGATCAGCGGCCCCAGTGCCTTGACGCTTTCCAGCCACGGATCGAGCTCGAGCCGAAGCTCGCGCGTCAGCGACAGATCCGGGCGTTGTCCGGTCGCGGCGATGATGCGGTCGACCGGGCCAAGCGCCTGCAAGCCGTCCCTGGTCTGGCCTTCGACGACCAGCCGTCCGTCGGCATCGCGGATCGAAACAGCCGCAAAGCCCGTCACCAGCCTGACGCCGCCGCTCTCGGCGAGTTCGCGCACTTCGGCGCCGAGTTCGCCCCGTGCCGGCAATTGGTCGGCATCGCCGCCGCCATAGATGCGCACCAGATCGGTGCCGCGCGTTGTCCAGATGAAAGCCGTGCCGGCCTCCACATTTGCCAGGCTGGCGAGATCCAGCACCGCATTGGCGGCCGAATGGCCGGAGCCGGCGACCAGCGTCGTCTTCCCCGCATAAAGGCTGCGGTCGCGGCCGAGAATATCGGGTATGCCGTAGGCGATGCGGTCGGCAAATTCGGCTTCGCCTTCTGCAGGAATTCCGCCGGCGCCGAGCGGGTTCGGCATCTGCCAGGTTCCCGACGCATCGATGACGGCGCGGGCGCTGTCGCGCCTGGTGCCGGTGGCGGTTTCGACCACCAGCATGAATGGCCGGTTCCCGCGTCCCTTGCTCAGCACCTTGTCGGCGCCCCAGCGCGAAATGCCGAAGACGCGGACGCCGGTTTCGATCGACGGCGACAATTGCGGAAGCTTTGCAAGCGGCTCGAGATAGTCCGCGACGAGGTCGTCCGCGGTCGGGAATGCCTCGGGCTCGGGCATCCGCCAGCCATGCGCCTCGAGCAGGTCTCTGGCCGCCTGATCGACGCAATAGCGCCAAGGCGTGAACACCCGGACATGGCCCCAATCCCTGAGATTGGATGCAACCGCATTGCCGGCTTCATAGACTTTGACAGGAACGCCCTGCGCGATGAGGTGGACCGCTGCCGCCAGACCGACCGGCCCGGCGCCGATCACCGCCACAGGGAGTTTTTCGATCGTATCCATATCTTCCATCCTTCCGGTAATTTCGAATTATAATGCCAAAAAAATCACGCCGCCGTTTTGGCGACCGCTTCCGCCGATGCCGGCGCACAGGTGCCGTCGGCGCAGCATTCGTCCGCGAGGTATCCGATGAGCCCGTTCATGGCGGGATAGTTGGCCCGGCAGATCAGCGTGGTCGCCTGGCGCTCCTGCGTTACCAGGCCGGTGTCGACCAGCCGCTTGAGGTGATGCGACAGCGTCGAGGCGGCGATGCCGAGCCTGTCCTGGATGCGCCCGACCGGCAGCCCCTCATCGCCGGCTCGCACCAGCGTCCGATAGAGCTGCAACCGCGTCGGGTTGCCGAGGGCTTCAAGTTGCGCGGCTGCTTTTTCGAGTTTCATGGAAATAAGCTATTTCCAGAATCGCTGCACGTCAAGAGAATTTCGACAAAGATCGAAATAAGACGATATCTAGCCGACGCGCTTACCGCTGGCGTCGATGACGACCTCGCCGTCCTCCTTGGTGAACGGGCCGATATCCGGATTGGGCAGGATATCGAGCACCGCTTCGGAGGGTCGGGCGAGCATGGTGCCGAGCGGCGTCACCACGATAGGCCGGTTGATCAGGATCGGATGCGCCAGCATGAAATCGAGGATCTCGTCGTCGCTCCACTTGGGGTCGCCCAGGCCGAGTTCGCCATAGGGCGTGCCCTTCTCTCGTAGCAATTGGCGCGGCGTCATGCCCATCGCCGCGATCAGCTCGACGAGTTTTTGCCGCGATGGCGGGTTCTTCAGATATTCGATCACCTCCGGCTCCTCGCCGGACTGCCTGATCATGGCCAGCGTGTTGCGCGAGGTGCCGCAATCGGGGTTGTGGTAGATGGTGATGGTCATTGCGCAGCTTTCATCTGTCGGACTGGTTTCGGTTGGACGAGCAGCCACCCTGCCAATGCCATGGCCAGCAACGCGCCCAAAAGCTCGGCGGCGATGAACCCCGCCAGATCGGCGGGGCGGATCCCGGCAAACGTGTTGGAGAACGCACGGGCGATGGCGACGGCCGGATTGGCGAAGGATGTCGACGCGGTGAACCAATAGGCGGCGGTGATATAGAGCCCGACCAGCCAGGGGATCGAATCCGGACGTGAGCGCAGGCCGGCGAGGATGGTGAAGACCAGCCCGAAGGCGGCAACCAGCTCCGCAATCCATTGCCCGCTTCCGGTTCGCACCGTCGCCGACACTTGCAGGATCGGCAGTTCGAACATCGCATGCGCGAGCAACGTTCCGGCGATGCCGCCGGCAATCTGGGCGGCGACGTAAGCAAGCGCCGCGTTCGTTTCGATCTCGCGTCGAAGCGCAAATACCAGCGTCACCGCCGGGTTGAAGTGCGCTCCGGATATCGGCCCGAATATGGTGATGAGCACGACCAGGATCGCCCCGGTCGGCAAGGTGTTGCCGAGCAGGGAGACGGCGACATCATTGCTCAGCCTGTCAGCCATGATGCCGGAACCGACCACGGTGGCGACCAGCAGAGCTGTGCCGAGGGCTTCGGCGGCAAGGCGGCGGGAAAGATTGACCAAGACGAACCTCCTCCCCCTAGCAGTTGCAGGTCACAGCCTGGATGACAGGTTGGCAAAGTTCCGGCGCGCCATTGCAGCAATCCTCCATGAGGTAGGCCAGCAGATCGCGAAAGCCGGTCATATCGGCGAAGTAGCGCACGCTGCGGCCCTCTCGTTCGGTCCGCACCAGGCCGGCATGGGACAGTATCTTGAGATGGGCCGACATCGTATTCGGCAACGCGGCGAGCCGTGAGGCGATCTCGCCCGCAGCTACGCCCTCGGCGCCGGCCCGCACCAAAAGGCGAAAAACGTCCAGCCGGGTCTCCTGGCCGAGCGCGGCAAGTGCGGAAAGGGCGAGCGTCTTGTCCATATTTCCAGATTTCCAGAAATGGGGAATAGAGTCAACGCGCCTGTTCCGGTGGCGGCTCGCCTAGCTTATCAGCCAGGCACTGTGGCGGCGACCGCATCAGCGCGACCAAGGCTTGCAACCGCTTTCCTGACCCGCTGCAGATGCGCCTGGCGACCGGCGGCCGAGACGCTGTCCATCCGGTAGAGCGCCAGGAATTTGGTCCGGCACAGCGGATGGCAGACGGAGCGGAAGCCGCGCAGCAGGGTTCGCCGGCCGGGCTGCCCCATGATCCACGACATCAGCGGCGTGGCACCGCATGTGGTCATCGCCATCACCCGGCGTATGTGCCGCAATTTGGGCCGCGGACCGCGTCGTGCGGTCGGCATCTCGAAAGCGAAGCCCGGCACCAGCACGCGCTCCAGCCAGCCTTTCAGCATCGCCGGCACGCCATACCACCAGGTCGGGTAAATGAAGACGACCGCCTCCGCCCAGAGCAGCTCCTGCGCATGTTCGTGCACGGGTTGCAGGTTCGCCGCCTTGTCGTGGTAGCCGCGCCACTCCTGCGTGCGCATGACTGGATCGAAGCCGGTCGCATAGAGGTCGAGCAGGTGGACCTGATGGCCGCGATCGGCAAGCGTCTCCAGCACCATATCGCGGACGGCGCCATTGAAGCTGTCCGTGCAGGGATGGCAATAGACGACGAGGACCTTCATCTTGCGCTCAGCCCGGTCGGTCACGAGAGGATCGCGGTGGTGCCTGCAGGCGCGTCGCATGCAAACAAGCCACCCGCAGACATAGTCGATCAGCTGTTTTCATGCGAAGCCCCGCAGCCCGTATCAAGACGCAACAGCTCCAGTCACGTCAAGGCCCGCTCGTTCGCCCAAAGAAAATTGCGCAGACATGGGCTTGCCGGAGGGCGCTGTCCCGGCCCTTCTGTCCCGCAAGCCGTCCGGTCCTTCAGTCGCCCATAAGCATTGCTTTCAGAGCATCCGCACCTAGCTTCAGGGCGTATCCAAAACCTCGGGAGAAAAAGATGCAGACAGGAAAACTGAGCGGCAAGATCGCCTTGGTGACTGGTGCCTCCTCAGGCATTGGCGAGGCCACCGCCTTGGCGCTGGCGGCCGAGGGCGCCACGCTGGTGATTGCTGCGCGGCGCGCCGAGCGCCTGGACAATCTGGCGAGGCGGATCCGTGAGACCGGCAGTGCGGCGCTGCCGATTGTCGTCGACGTCACCGACGAAACGCAAGCCACGGCGATGGTCGAACGGGTCCAGCAGGAGTACGGCCGGCTCGACATTCTGCTTGCGGTTGCAGGCGTCGGCGTCGCCGCGCCGTTCCGCAACACGACGCCGGAAGAGTACCGCCGGATGGTCGACGTCAACATTCTCGGGCTGCTTTATCCGATCCATGCGGCACTGCCCTCGATGCAGCGGCAAGGCGCCGGCCACATCGTCGTCGTCTCATCCGGCACCGGCCGTTATATCCACCCTTCGGTGGTCTATTCCGGCACCAAGCACGCGGTGAGCGCGATGGCGGAATCGCTGCGCCGCGAGATCGGCAAGGACGGTATCCGCGTCACCTGCATCGAGCCCGGCGCCGTCAAGACCGAGTTCACCCAGAATATGCGCGCGGATGTGCGCCAGGCGGTCGAGCAAAGGCTGGGCGACATGCAGCAACTAGAAAGCGAGGACATCGCCGCCGCCATCTTATACGCGGTGACCCAGCCGCCACGGGTCAACGTCAACATCCTGACCCTCTATCCGACCGAGCAGGCGTGAGGGCCGCAAAGGTGGTACCCTGCCGCCCCCCGCAGCCCTGCAGTATCATCCGCCGGTCATCAGCGTGAACACAAGCTGCCGCAGCTTGCCGCCCGGGCCGAATTCGACCCGGTCGAAATCGCGGCTCGCCTGCCGCTGTGCCTGCGAAATTCCGGCGAGACGTCTCGTAACTTCGGTCCTGATCTTGCTGCAGCCACGGTCATCGGCGACGGTCAGGCCGATGGTGGCCGCCTCGATCTTATGCACCATGTCGATGATGCTGGCGCCATGCACCTTCTCGTGGGCGGCAAGGCCGGCTGAGAAGATCTCCCAGTTCTTCTGGATTGCGCCCGGCAGCCGCGCGGCCGGTTTCGGCAAGGTGTAGGTGATGATCAGCTTCGGCCGCGCCGACACCAGTACGCAGGCGTCGCCTTGCGGCTGGTAGTCCCTCACCCAGGTCAACTTGAAATTGGTATGCGCGATGACGCGGCGCTCGCCGAGCAGCGGCCCGCGCCCGCCGATCGAGGCATAGAGCTCCGGGCCGGACTGCCCCGAGATGGCGTAGGTCTCGACCTTCTCGACCGCCTGCCAGCCGGCATGCGCCAGCGACGTCGGCAGAAAGGCGAGCAGCAGGCAAAGGCGAACGGCTGTTTTCATGCAAGTCCTCGCAGCCGCCGTGATCGATGCAAGTGGCGAGCAGTTCCCTTCCGCGGACAGCCGGCAGCCGGCTATACTGGGATGCTCGTATACAAGAATCCACAGGCAACGCCATGTCGCCGCGATCGAACATTGCCCGGCAACGCCCTGCCCCCCGGACCCAGCTTCCCGGTGAGCCTGCCGCGCGCTGTCTAAATTGGCCTGTGCTCGCGCAAGTCGGAGTGCGTTATCGCTTCTAGCTGACGCCTGAATGCTTCGAGTCGGGGTTGACATTCTGTGAAGGTGCGCCGGTTCTCCGATCAACTTGCCGCCAACTTCCCATGCGCATGCGTTCGGTCGGCGAGCGTTTCGATCACGCGACACTCGCCGACCCGCCCGCAGGCGCATTCCTCGACCATCTTCCGCAATTCCCTGCGCAGAGCCTTAAGACTGGCGATTCGCTTCTCCACCTCGACCAGCCGCGCCTTCGCGATCTCATCGGCGCGGGCGCATGATTGATCCGGATCATCCTGCAGCGAAAGCAGCGTACGGATCGCATCAACCTCGAAGCCGAGTTCTCGCGCGTGCCGGATGAAGGTAAGCCGCGCTACTGCCCTCCTTCCATAGCGTCGCTGCTTTCCTTCGGTTCGACCCGTTTCGGGCAACAGGCCAATTTGCTCGTAGTAGCGGATCGTCGGTATTTTCACCTCCGCGCGACGAGACAATTCACCGATCGACAAATCCATAAAAAAGCCTCTTGAACCTCTAGCCACTAGATATCCTACAGTGTCTTCACTGAGGAGTCACCCATGTCCGAAGCTTGCTGCGATCATAAAACCAAAAGCTGTGCGGGACCGCCGCCGCTGGTTCTGCCGGCGAAGCTGCACGGTCATTCACATGATCGTGCAGCGGAAGCCTCATGCTGTTCGGACGGCGTGCCGGTCTTTGACGGCATGAACCCGCGCTACAAGCGAGTGCTGTGGACGGTCATCGCTATCAATGCGGCCATGTTCCTGACCGAAATGACTGCCGGCTCACTTGCCGGTTCTCAGGCGCTGAAGGCCGACGCGCTGGATTTCCTCGCCGACACCCTCACCTATGGGCTGAGCCTCGCGGTCATCGGCGCGAGCTCGAGGACGCGCGCAACGGCTGCGCTGCTCAAGGGTCTGTCGCTCAGCCTGATGGCGCTTTGGGTTTCCGGCTCGACCGTCTATCAGACGCTGATCCTCGGCGTACCCAGCGCGGAAGTCATGGGCATCATCGGCTTTCTGGCCCTTGCCGCCAATCTTGCTTCCGTTGGTTTTCTGATGCCCTACAAGGATGGTGACGCGAATGTCCGCTCGGTTTGGCTGTGCTCGCGCAACGACGCGATCGGCAATATGGTGGTGATGGCCGCAGCTCTCGGCGTTTGGAGTACGTCAAGCGCATGGCCGGATCTGGCCGTCGCCGCACTTATGGCCGGTATCTTTCTAACCTCATCGGTGCAAATCCTGCGGCAGGCCTGGAGCGAATACCGCGAAGGCGCACCAGACCGAACGACTGTGCCTGCCGCATGATCTGTCGGTTATGTGGGCAAGAGCGGATGTCCAGGATCCCCGTCTCGTTGTCTGTAATCGGGTCACGGAGCGACGCTTTGTGAAAGCGCCGCTCCCTGTCTTCCGCACGATCACGGCCTGATCACCCACGCTGCCGGAAAGGGCGACGTCTCCGACGGTGATCGTGACCAGGTCGCAACCCCGCAGCTTGCTGTCGTTGGCAAGATTGAACAGCGCAAGATCGCGTTCTGCACCTGATACACTGCAGTCGTTCGGATGCTCCAGACCTCTCGTGCCTTGGGCGGAGACTTCTGGCCGACGATGCGGCCCGTGTTCCAACTGGGCATGGTTCTTCTCCTATGCCACCCTCGACAGCCGCAGCGGCCGATGCGGGCCTGCGAAATTGCAACGTCTAACCTGGAGCCGCCTCCGAGGATTCTGTTCGGAAGGTTACCGACTTGCGCCGCGTCCGATGAAGTGGATCACGCAATGCGCGCAGTCGCGCCATTCGTTGCGCTTCTAAAAAGTGTAAGGGCTCAAGTCGACCAAGGACGCCCATCTGGAGGATAAATCGACTTCGCCGCTGGGTCGCCCCCCACGGATGAGACGACCCACTGTTCCGCGGCGCTCGAGACGGCTCGCGAAACGGACGACCCGCAGATGAATTTTTCGTGTTATGATGAGCTTGCAACACGCGTAATCTCGACCTCGGCAATATGGCAGAGGTCGAAAGTTATTGCCTTGGCACAGGAAGCTTTCGCCCCCGGCAACTTGATCGCCTCCGAAACGCTGGGTGTGCTGCTTTCCCTGACTGACCCAGGGCGAGGAGGTTGTCCATGTCCACGAGTAGTGTTGACCGCCCGCTGCAGCCGGGCGACCGGGCACCGAATGTTGTGCTCAACGCGATCTCACGCGAAGGCAAGATCGCGCTCGATGATTTTCGAGGCCGTAGCCCGTTGTTGATCGGTTTGTTCCGAGGCCTGCACTGTCCGTTCTGCCGGCGCCATGTCGCGGCGATGGCGCAACTTAAGCCGGCCCTGCGTGAGAAAGGCGTCGAATGCCTGGCGGTGGTCAATACGCCAGTCGAGCGGGCGCGGCTCTATTTCCGTTACCACCCGGCACCCGATCTTATCGCTGCATCCGACCCGGAGCGGGCCTCGCACCGTGCCTTCGGCTTGCGCGAGGTCGGGATGGAAACGGTCATGGCGATACCGTTCCATCTCCCGGGCGAGTTGCCCGAGCCTATGGACGTCATGGCAATGAATGAATTTCTTAACAAGAAGGAAGGTTATGAGATTACGGAAGTCGATCAGCAGGCGATGGCTTCCAGCCAGGCGCAGCTTGTCGGTCAGTTCCTAATCGACCGGGCGGGCATCGTACGCTGGAACTTCACTGAAGTTCTGGAGGATGGCCTCAACACCTTCAGAGCGCCGAATCCCGAGGAATTGATGTCGGCAGCTTCCGAAGTTGCACATACTTAGGCTGCGGAACCAGGCTGCTGAAAGCTCGCTCGACGAGCACCGAACTGTGGTGATTTTGGATTCAACCATCATCGAGATGCTCAGGCGTGGAGAGCTAACGGCCGGCTGGCGTGCAGTCCAAGTGGTACAGCGCGTGGATCAGGCGGAGTGGCACGTGGTCGTCTTCGATCCCCATCAAATCCCCCGCATGAGTTAGGACGTCCCGTGGGCACTGGGTTGGTTTGCTGCCCGGGTGTGTACCCGGCGCGTTTACCTGAGGTGTCGCCCGGTGTCGGGCGGCAGCATCGGGAAGGTTCCTGGGCGCGTTGAAAGCCCACGGCGCTGAGCGGATCAAGATGGATCCGGCGCGGACTTCTGCTCGCCATTGCCGAAAGCTTTCGCCGCAAAAGGGCGGATCACTGGTTGCTAGACTAGCGGGCGGCGAGCGTTTCCGACCGTTTGCAATACAGGCGGACGCCGACGGGCACGATCTCATAGCCGGCATTGTTCAACTGGAGCTTCATCTCCTCGAAATGCCGCTTTGAGCCGCTGACGATCGATTCAGGTGTGTAGTCCCAGCCATTGCGGGCAGCATTGGCCAGAATGTCGGCGTAGAGTCGCATGCTCGTGATTTTCACATCCGATTCCAGCACCTGCCTGCATCCTCTTGCGAACGACGGCGACAGACCCGCCGAAAAACTCAAAATCGTGCATGCAATAACGACCGAAACGGTACGCATGGAAGCCCTCCCCTGACTACAGCTGTTGCTGCGGGCGACCTTGCAGTTTGTGCGTCAGCGGCGGCATCGGGCAGATGCAGTATTCGACCACCTGCATTTGTAGTATTCTTCCGCTGGGGACGGGGTTCCAGCATGATGCTCAACGACGCTTCGAAAGCCCAGGCGCTCGACGCCTTGTCGGGTCGCGAGCGCGCGGTTGCGGAAAAATTCGCGTCCGGTATGACTTACCGTGAAATCGGCAAGGCGCTTTTCATTGCCCCGACCACAGTTCGCACTCACCTTGCGAGCATCTACGAAAAGCTCGGCGTACGGACGAAGATCGGGCTCGCGACCTACTTTAGCGGTATCCCGCGCGCGTCGCAGGAAGCGCTTTTGCCTTTGTCCGAAGCCCCGCCAACGCTTGCCATATTCCCGATTGAATGCCTCAATTCCGAAGAGCGATGGCGTCGCTTTGCCGATGGCCTGTCGTCGGACATCACCATCGACCTGGCGCGCTACGCAGGCTTGCCTGTCATAGCCTTTCACACGATGAAATCACTGGGCAGCAAGCCGGCCGATTTTGCCGCGGACGGTAAGATGCTCGGCGTCACCTATATAGTTTCGGGCCGGTTGCGCGCCGACGACCAGAGGGTTCGCTTGACGATAGAGCTTGCCGATGCTCGTAACGGCGTCAGCCTGTGGAGGGAGCGCTACGACCGGCCTGTCGAGGACATTTTCGAGCTGCAGGACAGCCTGACCGAAAGCATCATCAATATGTTGGCCGGCAGCTACGGAACCCTCGCCACCGTCGGCCGCAATGCGGTTCGCCGCAAGCCGCCGGCCAGCCTGCGCGCCTATGATTGCTATTTGCTCGGTGTAGAACAGCACACGACGTTCAGCCGCGCCGGCAATGCGGCGGCGATCCGTCTGTTTTTACGAGCGCTGGAGCTTGACCCCACTTTCGCCAACTGCTGGGCCGAACTCGCCTATGCCTATTCGATCGAGGCCTGCAACGGCTTTGGCGACGACGTGCTGACCTCGATCGAGAACTGGCGGACGGCGGCCGAAAACGCACTGCGCCTCGACCCGACGGACAGTTGCGCCCACGCGTGCCTTGGCAACCTCAGAGCATGCCTTGGCGATCTCGAAGGAGCGGAGAGCGCCCACCGGCGCGCTCTCGAATACGGCTTCAATCATGCCGGCATATTGCCGCTACTTGCCGGCAGCAAGGCGCTTGTCGTTGGCGATCCGGCCGAGGCAATTCCGCTCATCGAGCGTGCCATGCGGCTTAACCCACTGGCCCCGCCCTGGTATTTCGGCATGCAGGGCCGCATTCTGTTCGCCGCCGGCAGACACCGGCAAGCCATTGCAGCGCTCCGCCGGAGTTCGCCGGAGTCGCCGGACGTGCTGATGTTTCTCGCGCTCGCGCATGCGGCCACGAGTGAGGCCGGCGAAGCGGCCAGGTTTGCCGCCCGTTTGAAAGCCGAATTCCCCGAATTTTCGGTCGAACGCTTCATCACTGCCTATCCCGTGACCAATCCGGATGCCGTGCTGGCCATACGCGACGCCGCAAGGCTGGCAAGGCTCATCTAACAGGGCCGCATGCATCCGAGGCGACATTCCAGTCCTTGCGTGGACACAGTCGGCAGCCGGTTATACTGGAAACGCGTAACGAGAACCAACGCCATGTCGCCGCGACCGATCATTGCCCGGCAGCGCCCTGCCCCCGGGACCCAACCTCCCGGCGTCAGCCTCTGTCGCGCGTTGTCGAAGCTTGGCCTTTGCTCGCGCAAGCAGGCCGAGCTTCTGGTTGCCGAGGGCCGCGTGCGGGTCGCCGGCAAGATCGTGCGCAACGGCTCGATGCGCGTCGATCCAGGCCGCGACCGCATCGAGGTCGACGGCCGCCGCGTCGCCGCCGAGCGCAAGGTCTATCTGATGCTCAACAAGCCGCGTGGGCTGGTCACCACCCGTGTCGACCCGCAGGACCGCGGCACCGTCTATGATTGCCTGGCCGGGCTCGACCTGCCTTTCGTCTCGCCCGTCGGCCGCCTCGACAAGGCCAGCGAAGGCCTGCTGTTGATGACCAACGACACGCGCCTTGCGCAGCGCCTGCTCGACCCCGCCTCGCATGTCGCCAAGACCTATCACGTGCAGATCGGCGCGCTGCCCGACGAGGCCATGCTGGCGCGGTTGCGCGCCGGCGCGACAGTCGACGGCGAATTGCTGACGGCCCGCTCGATCGAGCTGCTGCGCGGCGGCACCAGCACCGCCTGGCTGGAAATCGTGCTCGACGAGGGCCGCAACCGCCATATCCGCCGGCTGCTCGCCGCCTACGATATCGAGGTACTGCGCCTGGTACGGATCGCGATCGGATATCTGCAACTCGGCGACCTTGCCAAGGGCAAGGTACGCCATCTGACCGCCGAAGAGCTGGCGCTGCTTCGGGCCTGAGCACCAGGCAACTGGAGACCCCTCGAACCGAAGCGGCAATTGACATTTGCATCTCTGTTTCATATTTTCCATTTGTGAAACCGAAATGCGCCGATGCAGTCAAAGTGTCAGGCTGACACGCATGGGCGAAGCTGGCTTGGAAGCCGGAGAGAAAATATGGCTACGGCGTTGCGGACGGTTCCCAGATTCCTGGACGAATTGGGCACGTTTGGCGGTCTCAAGGGAACCGATATTGCAAACATCACCGACGTGTCCAAGGCCACGGTTTCGAGGTGGAAGGCCGGCGACATCAAGCCCCAGCCACGCAGCGAGCTCATTTTATCGGATCTGCACTATATCGTCGGCCGACTGCAGGAATTCTACGAGCCAAGCGATATCCGCACCTGGCTTTACGCTCGCCACCCGCAATTGAACGGTGAAAGGGCGATAGATCTCATTCACGACGACCGTGCTCTCGACGTGCTCAAAGTCATCGATCGGCTTGAGAACGAGGTCTTTCTCTAGTTGGCGATCGCCGGGCGGAAACGACACGATAGCCGGCTCATCGACGCTATCGAGGCAATAGTTCCGGTCGAATACTCCGGAACGGTTTGGCGTGTCGTGCGCCAGGGCCGCAGCCCGATCCAATGCTCGAGCTCCGGTGGCCGTTGGGACGATGGAACATTCGACGTGCTCTACACCTCGCAAGAGCGCGAAGGTGCCTTGAGCGAGATGAGATTCCACCTGACGCGGGGGCAGCCAGTGGTCCCTTCACGTGTCAGATACAATCTCTTCGAGATCGATCTTTCTTTGGACCGGACGCTCAGATTGCTCGACCTGGCCGCCTTGCAGACCCTTGGCCTCGACACCTCGCGCTACGGCCAGCTTTCGTATCAGGAAAAGCACGCCGAATATCCGAGGTCGCAAGACATCGGCGAGGCCGCATATTTCCTCGATTATGACGGTCTGATCGTGCCCAGCGCGCGATATGACTGCCTGAACGTCGTCGCGTTTTGTGATCGGCTGCCGGCCGGGGCGATAACGACAAGAACCGATCACGGGGAAATCGACTGGACTTAGCGGCGGGTCCGCCGCCGTCAGGTAAGGCCGCCGACCTCGTCTATGTGGCGCGACATGTCGTCGGGTCTGCACAGCCGCGGGACGTCACCCGCCGCGAAGCGTCATGGATTTCGGCAAAATCCAGCCCATATCCTAGGTGTGGAGCTTTGAGCGTGAAACTCGCGCGTGCGGTTTTGCTTGCCGCGGCTTTCGTGGCTGTTGCGGCCGTTTGTCCCTCTTCCGCAACCGGAGAGGCGAATGGCCGGGAGAAAATTGCGTTGCGCGTCGAGATCGACGGCGCCATCGGTCCGGCGAGTGCCAGGCAGCTCGAGGAAGCGCTGGCGGTGGCCGCGGACCGAAACGTCGAGGCTCTCATCCTGCAGATGGACACGCCCGGCGGGCTGGTCACCAGCATGCGCGAGATGATCGCCGGCATTCTCGCCTCGCCGGTTCCAGTCATCGGCTATGTCGCGCCTGCCGGCGGGCATGCGGCGAGCGCCGGAACCTATATCCTCTACGCCACCCATCTGGCGGCGATGGCGCCCGGCACCAATCTGGGCGCGGCAACGCCGATCGAGATGGGCGGGCCGCTGCCATCGTTTCCCGACGGCGGCAAGAACGATGGCCCCGAGGCGGACAAGGACAAGAAGAACGCCCCCGCGGGCGATGCGATGATCGCCAAGGCGACGAACGATGCCGTTGCCCTGATCCGCAGCCTGGCTGAATTGCGCGGGCGCAATGCCGAATGGGGAGAAAAGGCCGTGCGCGAGGCGGCCAGCCTGTCGGCCGGCGCGGCGCTGCAGCAGCATGTCATCGACTTCGTCGCCCGCGACACCACCGAGCTGCTTCAACTGGCCGACGGCCGGACCGTCGAGATCGCCGGCAAAAAAGAGGCATTGGCGACGAAAGGGCTGCCGGTCGAAACGCTCGAGCCAGGCTGGCTCATACGGCTTCTCGCCGTCATCACAGACCCCAACATCGCCGTCATCCTGATGCTGGTCGGCGTCTATGGCCTCGTCTTCGAGTTCACGAGCCCGGGCGCGGTCGCGCCCGGCGTGATCGGCACGATTTGCCTTCTGCTCGGACTCTATGCGCTCAATCTCCTGCCGATCAGCTATGCCGGCCTTGCCTTGATGCTGCTTGGCATCATCTTCCTGGTCGTCGAAGCCTTGAACCCGACTGTGGTCCTTGGGCTGGGAGGCGTGGCTGCGTTTCTGCTGGGCGCAGCCATGCTGCTCAGGATCGAGGGGCCCGGCTTCGAGATGTCGTGGGCCGTTATCGGCACCGCCGCCGTCCTGACGCTCGGCCTGGCGCTGCTGACCGGCAGCTATCTGTGGGCGGCCCGCAAGAACGTTCCGCGTGTTGGCGCACAGGCCATGCAGGGGCTGCCGGCGGAGGTCCTCGACTGGCAGGGCAGCGAGGGCCACGTGCTCGCCCGGGGCGAGCGCTGGCGGGCAAAAGCCGACGAACCGCTTGCAGTGGGCGACAGCGTCGAGGTGGCCGATGTCAGGGATCTTGTGCTGACGATACGGCGCCGCAATGTGAGAAGCGATGGAGCAAGGCAATGATCATCGGTTATGTGGCCTATCTGGCAGCAGCGCTCGTCGTGGTCATGTTCCTATCCGCGGCCATTCGCATCCTGCGGGAATATGAGCGCGGCGTGGTCTTCACGCTCGGCCGCTTCACCGGGGTCAAGGGCCCCGGCCTTATCATCCTCATCCCCTTCGTGCAGCAGATGGTGAAGGTCGACCTGCGAGTGGTGGTCCAGGACGTCCCGCCGCAGGACGTGATCTCGCGCGACAACGTCTCGGTGAAGGTCAACGCGGTGCTGTATTTTCGTATCGTCGACGCCGAGCGGGCGGTGATCCAGGTTGAAGACTTCATGACCGCCACCAACCAGCTGGCACAGACCACGTTGCGCTCGGTGCTCGGCAAGCATGAGCTCGATGAAATGCTGGCCGAACGTGACAAGCTCAACAGCGATATCCAGGAGATTCTCGACCAGCGCACCGATGCCTGGGGCATCAAGGTCTCCGATGTCGAGATCAAGCATGTCGACCTCAACGAGAACATGGTCCGCGCCATCGCCAAGCAGGCCGAGGCGGAACGGCTGCGGCGTGCGAAAGTGATCAATGCCGACGGCGAACAGCAGGCGGCGGCAAAGCTCGTCGAGGCCGGCAAGATGCTGGCCGAAGCACCGCAGGCCATGCAGCTACGCTATTTCGAGGCTCTCCATGACATCGCCGGTGAGCGCTCGTCGACGGTCGTGTTTCCGGTGCCGATGGATCTGCTCGGTCATTTCATCAAGCAGGGTGGTGAAGGCGGAGGCGGCTGAGCGCGTAATCTCCCCCCTCGAGGCCCCCTCGAGGGGAGATGGCCGCGAAGCGGCCACAGGGGGTCGTCGCTCACATAGATCGCCGACGCCTTCCTCCACGAGAGACGGCGCTGACGCTCCACGCGCCGCGACCCTCTGTCGCCCTCGGCGACATCTCCTCCTTAAGGGGGTAGATCAGCACCCTCACCTCCGCCACGGCGGGACCGGCGCAAAGCGTTTGCTGATCCAGTCGGCGAAGGCACGTGTCTTGGCGGCTTGCCCCTTGGCCGAAGGCATGACGACATAGACGGCGCCCTCATCGGCAAGCGTCCAGTCCTCCAGCACTGGCACCAGCCGGCCGTCAGCGAGCTCGCGTCCGACCAGCCAATCCGTGCTCATCATCAGCCCGACGCCTTGCACGGCGGCTTCGACCAGCACCTCGGCATCATCGGTGACCAGCGGGCCGGAAACCTCGATACTGACGCGCCGGCCCGAACTGTCGGTCATCTCCCAGGCCGGAAAAGTCTGGAAGCCTGAGAAGCCGAGACAGCTGTGCTCCAACAGCGCTTCAGGTTCGGTCGGCGTGCCCCGGCGGGCGAGGTAGGATGGTGCGGCGCACAGCAGCCGTCGCCGTGTCGCGACCTTGCGCGCCACCAGCCGCGAATCCTCCAGTGCGCCGAGACGCACGGCGACATCGAAATTCTCGGCGACGAGATCGGCGAAGCGGTTGGAGAACTCGGCCTCGATACGAACGTCGGGAAATTCGGCGAGAAACTGCGGCAGCAGCGGGGCGATCCACATGCGCCCGAACGAGCCGGGCAGCGCCAGCCGCAGCACGCCGCGCGGCCCCCCGCCGGCATGCGCCGACGCGGCAGCCTCGGCTTCGTCGACCGCGGCCAGGATGGCGCGGACGCGGACGAGAAATTCCGAACCCGCCTCGGTCAGCGACACGCTTCGCGTCGTCCGGTGCAGCAGGCGCACGCCCAACCGCTCTTCCAGCGAGGCAAGGCGCCGCGACAGGATCGTCGCGTCGCGGCCGATGCGAGCCGCCGCCTTGGTAAACGAGCGTGCTTCGGCGATTGCCGCGAAGGCGGCCATTTCGGCCAATACCGCCGGTTCGTACGATTGCTGCATCAGGCGCAGAGCTCAAATGTAAAAGCCAAGGATTATATACCAATAGCGCAGCAGCTAGTTTCACTCAATCCCGGCCCGTCAATCGGCCATCAACCGGAGTGAGACATGAAAGTGATCGAACTGACTGCCCCGAGACTGGACGCGTTTCGCGCGGCCACCGTTCCCACGCCTGAACCGCAGCGCGGCGAAGTGCTGATCCGCCTGCGCGCCGCAAGCCTCAATTTTGTCGATGTCGCGGTAGCGAGCGGCAACTATCCAGGTCCGAGCTTTCCGCTCATTCCCGTCGTCGACGGCGCCGGCGAGATCGTCGGCATCGGCGAGGGCGTGTCGAGGGTCGCCATCGACGACCGCGTCATCGCCCACGCAAAACCGCGCTGGATCGGCGGCCGTCCTCGGCCTTACGAGACCAGAGAGATGCGCGGCCTGACGCTGCCCGGCTCGCTCGCCGAGTATGTCGCGCTGCCGGCCAATGCCGTCGTACCGATGCCGGCGCATCTTTCCTTCGAAGCGGCAGCGACGCTGCCGATCGCCGGCACCACCGCGTGGAATGCGCTTCGCGCCGCCGATGCCGGGCCGGGGTCGGTCGTCGTCCTGCTCGGTACTGGCGGTGTCTCGATCCTGACTCTGCAGCTGGCCAAGGCAGCCGGCGCGACGGTCATCATCACCTCGTCGTCGGACGAAAAGCTGGCCCGCGCCAAGGCTTTGGGTGCTGATCACCTCATCAATTATCGTCAGACGCCGGACTGGGACGCCAAGGTGCTCGAGTTGACCGACGGCCTCGGTGCCGATCTGATCGTCGAAACCGGCGGCTCGGCCACCTTCGCCCGCTCCATCAATGCCGCGGCGCCTGGCGGCACGGTGTTCGCCATCGGCTTCGTCACCGGCGCCGAGGCCACCACGAACCTGCTGCCTATCATCATCAAGGCACTCAAGGTGGTGGGCAACAACACCGGTTCGGTATCCGACCTGCGCGACGCGGCGCGCGCCATCGGCGCCGCCCATATCGATCCGGTCATCGACACGGTCTACAGCCAGCACCAGGCGACCGAGGCCTACGCCCATATGGCAGCTGGCGGCCGCCATTTCGGCAAGCTTGCGTTCAGCCTGTCGTGGTGAGCCTGGAGAAGGCGCCGTCGCTGAAGCTGCCGATCTCCTCCCTCGTGGGGGAGATGTCCGGCAGGACAGAGGGGGGCGCGAAGGATCGCCGGCATTCCGGTCGACCTATGATGAGCTGAGAAATTTGGGCAGTTGTGTGAACTGCGATGGCAGAGGACGCCGCGACAGCGCCCCCCTCTGCCCTGCCGGCCATCTCCCCCTTAAGGGCAGGGGAATCGCATATGGCGATTTTGGGGTTGAGTTTAGGCTGAGAAAGGATTCTTTGGAGAGGCAGTTGAGCGAAGGAGCGACTGCCATTTCCTGCC
>NZ_JAMYUV010000024.1:0-78384 GCF_040323405.1 Mesorhizobium sp. M0048
ACCGTCATGTGTCCGCCGCTCCGCTAAACACGGGGGCTGCGCGGCGGACACGCCGACGTCAACGCAATGCCACGCCATTTTGCAGAACTTGACGCACACAACTCGGACAGCCCCGCCGCGATACCACCGACCAGGCGCAGGCCATAGATGTAGCGGTTCGACAGCACGAAGATGTTGGGATGAGAGGTGACGAGACGATAGGCGTGGCTGAAGCCCGGCCGGGCACGGAGCCTGATCACGAATTTATGGTCAGCGAAGCTCCGCCCCAAGATGAAGAAGAACGTGTCGCCACCGAAAGCGCCGAGCGCTGCCGCGAGGAAAGCCTGCCACAGGACGAAAACATGCTGATACGCGAAGAAACCGCCAAGGATGGCGGCGCTTTCGCCCTCGGCCACGCAGCCCAGGAAAACCGCGACCAACCCATATTGCTCAATGAGACGATGGATGGCTTCCGTCATGAAGACGTTCGCTGCTTCGACAGAATGCCGTCGATGCGCTTCACCTGCTCGGCCAGCCGGGCGATCTCGTCTCGCATGCCGATGATCTGGCTGTGGCGCAGTTCGTCGAGCTTTTCGTGTAACGCCATGATCTCGATCTCGGCCTTGAGGTTAACCTCATAGTCGTGGGCGGCGTCGATTCGATCGCGCTCGGTCTGGCGGTTCTGCGCCATCATGATCACTGGCGCCTGCAGGGCGGCAACCATGGAAAGCACGAGATTGAGGAAGATGAATGGATAGGGATCGAAGGCGGCGCTCGACAAGAGCCAGACATTGCCTGCCGTCCACAGGATCAGGAAGCCAATGAATGCCAGGATGAAGGACCACGAGCCGCCGATCCGGGCGATGGTGTCGGCCAGGCGATCTCCAAACGTCTGGTGAAAGGCGACGGCCTTGTTGGTGTCCTTGGAGATCGTGGTGCGCTCGAGCGTAGATTGCAGTACCCGGCTTTCGAGCGCGCTGAGGCCGTCCGGCTTTCGCTTCAGCCAGCGGCTTGCCAGGTCCTCGATCGTTTTGTTCATCGTCGCCTCCGTCGTCAGCGATGAGGTAGAAGCTGCCGGTTCATACGGGAAGTGGTAGATTGACGCGATGGGATCAGGAAACAATGGTGGATTTTCAGAAAATTCGCGCCCGTGCAGCAAAACGCAAAGGCGGTGAGGCAGCCCTTACGTCGCTGCTGGGTCCAATGCCTGACAATGCCGCGGTGGCAAAGATTGCGGATGACCGGATCCTGTCGACCATGGCTGAGCGGGTCTTTGCCGCCGGCTTCGTCTGGCGCGTCATCGAGCAGAAATGGCCGGGTTTCGAGGAAGCATTTCTTGGCTTCGAACCGAAGCGGCTGCTATTCCAGCCTGACGATTTCTGGCACGATCTCACGGCCGACAAGCGCATCGTGCGCAATCCGCAGAAGATCAAATCCGTACGCGACAACGCGGCCTTCGTCGAGCGTGTGTCGAAGGAGCACGGCGGCTTCGGCAAGTTCCTGGCCGATTGGCCGGCGGATGACCAGGTCGGGTTGATGACCTATCTGGGCAAGCACGGCAGCCGGCTCGGCGGCAATACCGGCCAGTATTTTCTGCGCTGGCTTGAGTGGGACGCTTTTGTTGTCTCGGCCGATATGGCGGCCGCACTGCGCGATGCCGGACTCGACATCGCGGAGAGCCCGACGTCGAAGAGGGATTTGGGCAGGATCCAAGCGCAGATCAACGCCTGGGCGGCGGAAACCGGGCTGCCGCGCCGACACATTTCCCGTATTCTGGCAATGTCGATCGGCGAGAACCATCCGCCGGAAGCCTTGCGCGAATATATGGGCGAATAGGATCGATTGTTTGGTCCAAACGAACGCCATTGCCCGACGAATTTTGCCGCGCTAAACCCACGGGCATGACGACAGACAGGACCGCTCCAGACATATTGCGCATCGCCGTCGCCCAGCTCAATCCGACGGTCGGCGACGTCGCCGGCAATCTCGCCAAGGCGCGCGAGGCGAGGGCGGATGCCGCCCGCCAAGGCGCCGACCTCGTGCTGTTCACCGAGCTTTTCCTTGCCGGCTATCCGCCTGAGGATCTGGTGCTGAAGCCGGCATTCCTGACGGCGTGCGAGCGGGCGGCGGAGGATTTCGCCGGCGATACCGCCGACGGCGGCCCGGGCTTCATCATCGGCACGCCGTTGAAGCGCAAGACCGGCACGCACAATTCGATCATCTTTGCTGATGGCGGCAAAATCCTTGCCGAACGCTACAAGCTCGATCTGCCGAATTATGGTGAGTTCGACGAGAAGCGCGTCTTCCAGGCCGGCCCCGAGATCCAGGGGCCGGTCAATTTCCGCGGCGTGCGCGTGGGAGTGCCTATCTGCGAAGACATCTGGGGCGAAGTTGCCGTCTGCGAGACGCTGGCCGAAAGCGGCGCCGAAATCCTGCTGGTGCCGAACGGCTCGCCCTACTATCGCGGCAAGGTCGATGTCCGCCACCAGATCGTCATCCGCCAGGTCATCGAATGCGGACTGCCGATCATCTATGCCAACCAGCTTGGCGGCCAGGACGAACTGGTCTTCGACGGCGCATCGTTTGCCATCGGTTCTGACAAGACGCTGGCCTTCCAGATGAGCCAGTTCGAGGAGACGGTCAACGTCACCACCTGGAAGCGAAAGAATGACATCTGGGTCTGCTCTGACGGACCGATGTCGAAAATCCCTGAAAAGGAGGAGGCCGACTATCGCGCCTGCATGTTGGGCTTGCGCGACTACGTCAACAAGAACGGCTTCAAGAATGTCGTGCTTGGCCTTTCCGGCGGCATCGATTCGGCGATCTGCGCGGCACTTGCCGTCGATGCGCTGGGCGAGGAACGGCTGCGCGCCGTGATGATGCCTTACCGCTACACTTCGAAGGACTCGCTCAAGGACGCCGAGGACTGCGCCCGCGCGCTCGGCTGCCGCTACGATATCGTGCCGATCTTCGAGCCGGTCGAGGGCTTCCTGCACACACTGACGCAGCTTTTCGAGGGCACCAAGGAAGGCATCACCGAGGAAAACCTGCAGAGCCGTGCCCGCGGCACCATCCTGATGGCGATTTCCAACAAGTTCGGCTCGATGGTGGTCACTACCGGCAACAAGAGCGAGATGTCGGTAGGCTATGCCACGCTTTATGGCGACATGAATGGCGGCTTCAATCCGATCAAGGATCTCTACAAGATGCAGGTCTATGCGCTGGCGCGCTGGCGCAACGCGCATGTGCCGCCGGGTGCGCTCGGTTCGTCCGGCGAGGTGATCCCGAATAATATCATCGACAAGGCGCCCTCGGCGGAACTGCGAGAGAACCAGACCGACCAGGATTCGCTGCCTCCCTATCCGGTGCTCGATGACATATTGGAGTGCCTGGTCGAGAACGAGATGGGCGTCGACGAGATCGTTGCGCGCGGCCATGACCGGGCGACGGTGACGCGCGTCGAGCACCTGCTTTACGTCGCCGAATACAAGCGCCGGCAGGCGGCGCCCGGCGTGAAGATCACCAGGAAGAATTTTGGCCGCGACCGCCGCTATCCCATTACCAACCGGTTCAGGGATGGCGGGTAGGCGATTGGCTGCATAACGGTTTAGCCATGGCCAACTTTGAGATCAGCTTTGACATGTCGCAGATCGACTTCCGGGCGACGTCCGACATTTTGAAGCAGAGCTATTGGGGCAGCGGCCGCAGCGATGAACTGCACCGCCGCGCCTTTGCCAACTCACTGTGCGTCGGCGCCTATGTCGGCGGCAATCAGGTCGGCTTTGGTCGGGCGATCACCGACCGTACGGTATTTGCCTATCTCGCCGACATCATTGTCTGGCCCGGGTATCGCGGGCAAGGCATCGGAACCCGGCTTGTCCAGGCGCTTATCGATCATCCGGATTGCAAGACTGTCACGCATTGGAGCCTGTCGACCAACGACGCCCATGCGGTTTACGAGAAGCTCGGCTTCAGACCTTCCACCGACGGCCGCTATATGCGCCTCGACCGTATCACGGCAACCTGAACAGAGGCAGCGCACAACCCGCGATTGTTGCAAAATCGTCTCACTGCTTGGACCAGATGCGCTTTGGGTTATCTACTGACTTGGCGCGGCGTTGAGGCGTCTCTATAAACGCCTTTCCGCGATCCCCTTGGGGAGGACCGAAATGCCAGGATTTGACATCGTTATGCGAGGCCGCGAAGCCTAGGTCTCAATCGGCAAGCCAGAAGGTTTCTTACCTTTGCGGCGAAGCCGAGCTGAGAACAGGCGTTCGTCGACGCCGGTCGCCGCCCGTATTCGGGCGAGCCGCCAATTCCTTGGGTGTTAATTCGCCCGACGCGGTTTTTTCAATTTTCGACCTTTTCCGGAATCGGGCTCGTTTGCGCCCGAATGACATCATGGCTCGTTTTCGAATAGATTTGCGCGCGGGCGCCTTTCGCAGCGTTCTTGGCTTCACGTTCAGTCATTGGCGGCGTCAGCCGTGGCGGCTTGCCGGCATTATGGGCACATTCCTGCTGTCGACCTTGGCAGACGTGCTGACGCCGCTCTATTCCGGCCGGCTGGTGGATGCCGTCGCCAGCAGTGCTGCGGCCGACGATGTTGCGTGGAACGCGGCGATGGCGGCCTTTTCGATGCTGGTTGCCCTGGCGCTCACCGGTGTCGTGCTACGCAATCTCGCCTTCATGGCCATTGTCGAGCTGACCTTGAAGATGATGGCGGATATCGCCGCCGACGCCTTCCACCGCGTCCAGCGCTTCTCCACCGACTGGCACGCCAACAGCTTCGCCGGATCGACGGTGCGCAAGATAACGCGCGGCATGTGGGCGCTCGACCTGCTCAACGACGCGATCCTGATCGCGCTGCTGCCATCGGTCGTCATGCTCGTCGGCTCGACGCTGCTGCTTGGCTGGTTCTGGCCGCTGATGGGTGCTGTCGTCGCCACCGGTTCGGTTCTGTTCATCGCGGTGACGACGATGCTGTCGCTTGGCTATGTCGCGCCTGCGGCAAGGCTTGCAAATGCGTGGGATACACGGCTTGGCGGCTCGCTGGCCGATGCGGTGAGCTGCAACGCCGTGGTCAAGGGTTTTGGCGCCGAGGAACGCGAGGAGACGCGGCTTGCCGAGGTCGTCGCCAAATGGCGCGGTCGCACGCGCCGCACCTGGATGCGCGGCACCGTCAACGGCACCACGCAAGGGACGATGCTGCTGCTTTTGAGGGCAGCGGTCATCGGCTTCTCCCTGCTTTTGTGGTCGTGGGGGCAGGCGAGCGCCGGCGATGTCGCCTTCGTGCTGACCTCATTCTTCGTGCTGCAAGGCTATCTGCGCGACATCGGCACGCATATCCGCAATCTGCAGCGCTCGATCAACGACATGGAGGAACTGGTCGACTTCCAGTCCGTACCGCTCGGCATCGAGGATCGGCCCGGAGCCAAACCGATCCGGATCACCGATGGCCGTATCACCTTCGACAATGTAACGTTCCATTATGGCAGCCACCGCCTGCCGCTCTATCGCGACTTTTCAGTGGATATCGCGCCGGGCGAACGGGTTGGGTTGGTTGGCCATTCGGGCTCCGGCAAGACGACATTCGTCAAGCTGATCCAGCGCCTCTACGACGTGACTGCGGGCAATATCCTGATCGACGGCCAGGATATTGCCAAGGTGGCGCAGGCGTCGCTGCGCGCACAGATCGCAATCGTCCAGCAGGAGCCGATCCTGTTTCACCGGTCGCTGGCCGAAAACATCGCCTATGCCCGGCCGGCCGCCACGCAGGCCGAGATCGAGCACGCGGCGCGGTTGGCCAGCGCGCATGACTTCATCGCCAATTTGCCGAAAGGCTATGGCACGCTGGTCGGCGAGCGCGGCGTAAAGCTGTCGGGCGGCGAGCGTCAGCGTGTTGCAATCGCACGCGCCTTCCTTGCCGATGCGCGCATTCTCATCCTGGATGAGGCAACGTCGAGCCTCGATTCGGAATCGGAGGTGCTGATCCAGCAGGCGATGGAGCGCTTGATGGTCGGCCGCACGACGCTGGTAATTGCCCACCGGCTGTCGACGGTGCGGGCGCTGGACAGGCTTTTGGTGTTCGATCGCGGCCGCATCGTCGAAGAGGGCTCGCATGACCAGCTGATCCGGCTGCAAGGCGGCATCTACCGCCGGCTGTTCGAACGCCAGGCGCTTGAACTGACCAAAGGCCTGGTGATCTGACGGTTACGGCGCCGCCCGGGTTTGTTAGCGGGCGGCGCTGCAGTCTTTTCTTCGCCTTTGTCATGTTCTATGTCTGCCGCCGAGCGCGGGGGCGCGTCTTGTCAACAGCAAAACCATCCGGTACGCCCCGCTCATGACAGTTACCGTCCGTTTCGCCCCGTCACCGACCGGCCGCATCCATATCGGCAATGCGCGCACCGCTTTGTTCAATTGGCTGTTCGCCATCAAGAACAAAGGCCGCTTCATCCAGCGCTTCGACGACACCGACGTTGCCCGTTCGACGCAGGAGTTTTCCGACGCTATCCTGTATGACCTGCATTGGCTGGGCATCTTCCCCGACGCCACGGAGTACCAGTCGCGGCGCGTGGAAATCTACGATTCCGCACTGGAGAGGCTGAAGGAGGCGCGCCTCGTCTATGCTTGCTATGAGACGCCCGAAG
This sequence comes from Mesorhizobium sp. M0048, assembly GCF_040323405.1. NCBI lineage: Bacteria > Pseudomonadati > Pseudomonadota > Alphaproteobacteria > Hyphomicrobiales > Phyllobacteriaceae > Mesorhizobium > Mesorhizobium sp. M0048. The sequence continues at coordinate 6,627 of NZ_JAMYUV010000024.1, forward strand.
AGCTCGACCTGAGGCGCAAGGTGCGCCGCACGCGTGGCCTGCCGCCAGTCTATGGCCGCGAGGCGTTGACGCTGACAGCTGAGCAGGTGGCGGAATATGAGGCCGATGGGCGGCGGCCGCACTGGCGCTTTCTGCTGCCCAACTTCACCGGTGATCCGCTGCAGCCGGAGCGCACCGAAATCCACTGGAACGACCTGGTGCGCGGCGAAGAAACCGTCGACCTCGCCTCGCTTTCAGACCCGGTTCTGCGGCGTGAGGACGGCACCTACCTCTATACATTGCCTTCGGTTGTCGACGACATCGACATGGGCGTCAGCCATGTCATTCGCGGCGACGACCACGTCACCAATACCGGCGTTCAGATAGCCGTGTTCCGAGCACTTGGCGCGGAGCCGCCGGCGTTCGGCCACCACAATCTCCTGACAACGGCATCAGGCGAGGGACTTTCGAAGCGCACCGGCGCTCTGTCCATCCAGAGCCTGCGTGAGAGCGGCATCGAGCCGATGGCGGTGGCTTCGCTGGCGGTGCTCGTCGGTACCTCGGAAAACGTCATAGCGGTGCCGGCGATGGCCGAGCTAGCCGAGCGCTTCGATCCGGCTGCAACATCGAAATCCGCCGCCAAATTCGACCCGGACGAGCTCTTCGTGCTCAACCGCACGCTGCTGCACCACATGCCGTTTTCAGAGGCGCGCGACCGGCTGATCGTGCTCGGCATCTCCGGCGAACAGGCCGAGCCTTTCTGGCTGGCGGTGCGCGGCAATCTCGACAGGCTGGCCGATGCGGCGATCTGGTGGCGTACGCTTCGAGACGGTCCAGAGGAGCCGGCGGAGTTTTCCGACGAGGACCGCGACTTTCTTCGCCAGGCATTCGAGCTGCTGCCGGAAGAGCCTTGGAACGGCACCGTCTGGAAGGACTGGACCGGCAAGATCCGAGCGGCGAGCGGCCGCAAGGGCAAGGCCCTGTTCATGCCGCTCAGGCTGGCGCTTACGGGACAGTCTTCAGGTCCGGAGCTTGCAGATCTGTTGCCGCTGCTGGGTCGGGAAGGAACGTTGGCCCGACGACCCTGACCTTGCGCTGCTCCGGCGGCGGCAGCGATGTCGGCGAGGGCACAGGTTTGGCGGCAAGCCGTCTGATCGCCTCACGGTTGAGGCCGCCTTGCGAATTGGCCAAGGTCTCCGGATCGGCGCCCGGATCAGGCCTGGCAACCGGCAGCGGAATGAACGGGGTGGTCTCCACGCTCGCCTCGGATTGTGCCGGGGTTGGCGGGTTGCCGGCGATGATCTGGAAATTCTGCACGGCATTGCAGCCGCAGGTCGGCGGCCGGGGCGTGTCGGACTGCTTGTAGAGGTAGGCCGTCGATAACTCGATATAAGGCCTGCCGGTCACTGAAGACGTCATCGACGCCGAATCGTCGTTCATGCCGCGCGTGTAGAAAACCTGCATCTCGGTGCCGGGGCAGCTCGATTCGCAATTCTTCTGGTCGCGCTCGAAATCGCCCAGCGAGGCAGCATTCGACATCGGGAAGAAATAGCCGTCGCAGGTCCGCACGCACATGGTGCGGAATTCGCCTCGCGGCTGGCCCAACTCGTCGGCGTTGTTGAGGATGCTGCGGATGTTGCGCGGCGGATTTAGCTCTTCAGCCTGGTCGGGCTCTTCGGGCTGGTCGGGCGCCCCAGGTTCACTGCCCAGAAGCTGGTCGAGCAGGCTTCGGTTGCCGTTTTCACGGCTGGCTTCGCGGACCGGTGTGGGCGTCGACGCCGCATCATCGCGGCAGCCATTGGCGTCAAGCGAGGCCAATATGCGCGCGCGATCGCGTCGCGAACCACCGCCGGCAAGCTCAGTGCGCTTGGCCTGCAAGGCGTCGAGATTGGCAGCCATGCGATCGATGGTGGCGTCGAGTGCCGCGCATGCGTTGGCGTTGCGGCGAGACAGTGAGAAGCCGCAGCCGGCGCTGCTGGACTGGCTGACGGCTTTTGAAATCTGCTGGCGCTGCCGGACGATCGCGTCGTCATATTTCCTGAGCAGGGCCGGCTTGCCGCCGCCACCACGAGAAGCGGCGGCAAGATCGGCTTCAAGCTGGCGGCAGAGGCGCGAAGCGGCCTGCGACTGAGTGACGGCAATGCCGCACAGTAGCAGGACGCCGAGCAGCGCGGCTGCCCGCGTCAGCTTGCAATGTGCGCCCGTCATCCCTCCGGACCTCCACCTGCCTGTCATTCAGAACTACCGCGCTCGCGGTTAACCGTTCGTTTAGCATACCGCCAATTCCGGCTTCGGCTCAAATCGGCGATGGCTTGCGCCTGTGCGCGATCACGACGAGGGCTGTCATGCCGACCACCCCCCCCCGGCTTTTTCGGACAGAGCCAGAACCGCGACATCCTGGCGTTGCACGAAAAAGGCGTATTCGCCGAGAAGAATGCCTGGATTCAGTAATGCCCGGAGGCTTGGGATGACCTCGATTACCCGTCGAGCCGCGGTGCAATTTGGTCTTTTATGCCTGGCGATGCCGGTCGCCATGGCGCAGGAAAAGCTTGTCACGCCGGATTGGGGCACCAGATTGGTCGAAGCCGCTCGTGAGCAGATCGGCGTCACCACGCTCTACGATCCGACCTATACACGCCTAGCCTATCCGGGCGGGGACGTTGAGCCAGAGCGGGGTGTGTGCACGGATGTCGTGATCCGTGCCTATCGCCGCGCCTTCGATCTCGACCTGCAAGAATTGGTGCATGAGGATATGCGGGCCAATTTTGCCGCCTATCCGAAGGCTTGGGGCCTGAAGGCGCCCGACCGCAATATCGACCACCGCCGTGTGCCCAATCTTGCGGTCTATTTCGAGCGGCGCGGTGCTGCCTTGCCTGTCAGCCAAGACCCCGCCGATTATCGGCCTGGGGATCTCGTCGCCCAGATGCTGCCCGGCAATCTGTCGCATATTGCCATCGTGTCGTCCAATCACTCCACTGTGGTGCCGACAAGAAGGCTGGTTATTCACAACATCGGCGGCGGCGCCAGAGAAGAGGACACTTTGTTTGCCTTCAGGCAGACAGGGCATTTCCGGTTCAAGCCAGTCTGAGAAGGCCCATCGCTAGCCCAGATCGACGATGGCTTGCGCCTTATGCGCGGCTTCGACCACTGCCAGTGCCGTCATGTTGACGACGCCGCGCGAGGTGACCGACGGTGTCAATATGTGCGCCGGGCTGTCGGTGCCGAGCAGGATCGGGCCGACATGCAGCGCGTCCATCATCGTGCGCAGCGCGGTCAGCGTGATGTTCGCCGAATCGAGATTGGGAAACACCAGCAGATTGGCTTCGCCCTTCAGCCGCGAATGCGGATAGACGCGTTGGCGCAGCTGCTCCGATAGTGCCGAGTCGGCATGCATCTCGCCGTCGCATTGCAGGTCGGGCGCGATGCGCGCCAGGATCGCCGCCGCCTGCCGCATCTTCATGGCGCTTGGCGAATCGCGGGAGCCGAAATCAGAATGCGACAGCAGCGCTGCCTTGGGCTCAATGCCGAAACGCTGAATTTCCTCGGCCGCCAAAACGGTCATTTCCGCAATTTCTTCGGCGGTCGGATCGACGGAGACATGGGTGTCGGTGAGGAAAATGATGCCGCGCTGCGAGATCAGCATGGACAGCGTCGACAGGTCGCGATCCCTAATGCCGGAGCGCGGCCCGATGATCAGCGTTACGTTGCGCAAATGGCGCTCGAAACGGCCTTCGAGCCCGCAGACCATGGCGTCGGCGTCGCCGCGCTTCAGGGCAAGGGCCGCGATCACCGTATTGTCGGTGCGCACCATGGTGCGCGCGGCTTCCGTCGTCACCCCACGCCGGCCGGCAAGCTCGATCAAAAGGTCGACATAGTGGCGGTAACGCGGATCGTCTTCCGGGTTGATCAAGCCGAAATCGACGCCCGGCTTGATGCGCAGCCCGTAGCGCTTCAGCCGCACCTCGATGACATGCGGGCGGCCGATCAGGATCGGTTCGGCAATGCCTTCCTCGAGCACGACCTGGGCGGCGCGAAGCACGCGCTCGTCCTCGCCGTCGGCATAGATGACGCGTTTGGCGCTCGACGTCTTGGCCATCGAGAACACCGGCTTCATGACCAGGCCGGAGCGGAAGACGAAGCGGTTCAGCTTGTCGATATAAGCGGCGAAATCGGTGATCGGCCGGGTCGCGACGCCGGTCTCGCAAGCTGCCTTGGCGACAGCAGGGGCAATGCGCAGGATCAGCCGCGGATCGAAAGGCGAGGGGATCAGGAACTCCGGACCAAAGATCGGCGTCTCGCCGGAATAGGCACGCGCGGCAACGTCGGACGGCTCTTCGCGGGCGAGCGCTGCAATCGCTCGCACAGCAGCCATCTTCATCTCTTCGTTGATGGCGCTTGCGCCGCAATCCAGCGCGCCACGGAAGATGTAAGGAAAACAGAGTACGTTATTGACTTGATTGGGGAAATCGGAGCGGCCGGTGCAGATCATCGCGTCGGGCCGCGCCGCCCGTGCTGCTTCCGGCATGATTTCGGGATTGGGATTGGCTAGCGCCAGGATCAGCGGCTTTGGCGCCATGTGGTGGAGCAATTCCGGCTTCAGCACGCCGGCAGCAGACAGGCCGAGAAACACGTCGGCGCCGGGCAGAACGTCGGCCAGCGTACGCGCCTCGGTGTCCTTCACATAAGGGTCTTTCCAGCGGTCCATCTCCTCGACGCGGCCCTTATGGGCGACGCCGAACCGGTCCGTGACCCAGATGTTTTCGACCCGCGCGCCGAGCGAGACCAGCAGGTTGAGGCAGGCAAGCGCCGCAGCACCAGCGCCCGACGTGACGATCTTGATGTCCGAGATGGACTTGCCGGCGAATTCCAGCCCGTTGAGCACGGCGGCGGCGACGATGATGGCGGTGCCGTGCTGGTCGTCATGGAAGACTGGTATGCCCATGCGGGCTTTCAACTGCTCCTCGACTTCGAAGCATTCGGGCGCCTTGATGTCTTCCAGGTTGATGCCGCCGAAGGTTGGTTCCAGCGCCGAGATCGTTTCGACCATGCGCTCGATGCCCGGTGCGTCGATCTCGATGTCGAAGACATCGATGCCGGCGAACTTCTTGAACAGCACCGCCTTGCCTTCCATCACCGGCTTGGAGGCGAGCGGACCGATGTTCCCGAGGCCCAGCACCGCCGAACCGTTGGTGACAACTCCGACCAGATTGGCGCGGGCTGTATAGTCGGCGGCGGTTGCCGGGTCGTCGCGGATTTCAAGGCAGGGGGCGGCGACGCCCGGCGAATAGGCAAGCGCCAGGTCGCGCTGATTGCCCAGCGGCTTCGTCGCCTGGATTTCAAGCTTTCCGGGACGGGGGTGCTTATGGAAATAGAGCGCCGCTTCGTCGAGGTCGGATCGGGCCGCCTTCTTGCTTTCGCCTGTCATGACGGCCGCCTCCTCAGTTCAGTCCGTTTGGTGTTTTGAGTCTCTTAGCATGCAGCCGAGGCTTTTCGAGAGGTGATATGTCGCAAGCGCGAGCTTGCGGCTTGCACCCCCGCCCTCCTGTGCGGTCTGCCATTGAGATGTTGGGGCGATAGGCGGGGTGCTGCGGCGAGGTACGCCGCCCAGTTCGAATGTCTGGTGGCGCTCGTCGCTCACAGAGGCCTTGCGGCGAAACAAGTCGACATTGCAGTTCTCCAAAATCCGTGAGATTCTTCGAAAAGTCGCACGAAATAGCGTGCGAACAACAAAGCGCCCCGACGTTTTCGGCGGACATCCAAACGCATCACAGATCGTGCCCCTGATTGTCGGTCGGACTGCTTAACCTGCCAAGGGAGGACGACAATGACTGTACGGCCAGACCCGACTTTCCACGCGACTGCCAAGCTCGCAATGCAGGCGCCAGTCGAAAATTTTGCCTACACTTTGATGTTGAGTCCCGACTTCTCTCAGCCAGATGGACTAGCCATAGTTGACGTAAACCCGAAGTCGAAGGACTACGGCCAGGTCGTCCATAGCGTGATAATGCCGAACAAGGGCGACGAGTTTCACCATTTCGGCTGGAACGCGTGCTCTTCGGCCCTTTCGCCGCTGAATGGTCACCCGTTTCTCGAGCGCCGCTTTCTGATCATTCCCGGTATTCGATCTTCGCGCATTTACGTCATCGACACCAAGGGCGGACCGACCAAGGCCAAGATACACAAGGTCATCGAGCCAGAAGAAGTGTTTGCCAAGACGGGCTATTCCAGGCCTCATACGATTCACTGCGGTCCGGAAGGTATTTATGTCTCGACGCTTGGGGGCGGTGGCCCTGACGGCACCGACGGACCTCCCGGCATCTTTGTCATGGATTGCCAGACGTTCGACGTCATCGGGCGCTACGAGATCGATCGCGGGCCGCAGGACAAGCAGTATGATTTCTGGTGGAACCTGCCACGCGACTACATGGTGTCGAGCGAGTGGGCCCTTCCGCCCCAGTTCGAGCAGGGCATCGTGCCTGAAGACCTCCTGTCGAACAAATACGGACACCGGGTGCATTTCTGGAATTTGCGCGAACGCAGGAACGTGCAGACCATCGATCTGGGCGCCAACCACCAGATGGCGCTGGAAGTCCGCCCCGCCCATGACCCGGTCAAGGAATACGGTTTCCTTGGAGTGGTCGTCGACACGACAAACCTCGAGGGATCGATCTGGACCTGGTGGCGCGAGGGCGGCAAATTCCATTGCGAAAAGACGGCGACCATCCCGCCCGAGGCAGCCGCCAAGGATGACCTGCCGCCGTTGCTTCAGGGCTTCGAGGCGGTGCCGCCGCTAGTAACCGACATCGACCTGTCGCTCGATGACCGATTCCTCTACGTATCCTGCTGGGGCACCGGCGAGATGCGCCAATACGATGTGACCGATCCGATGAAGCCTAAGCTTGCAGGGTCCATCCATATTGGCGGCATCACGCGCAAGGCCAAGCATCCCGGCGGCGGCGACTACAGGGGCGGACCGCAAATGGTCGAGATCAGCCGCGACGGCAAACGCGTTTACTGGACCAACTCCCTGTATTCGACTTGGGACGATCAGTTCTATCGCGATGGTATTCCGGCAGCCATGGTCAAGGCCAATGTCGGCGAGAACGGTGGAATCACCCTGGACAAGGACTTTTATGTCGAGTTCCCCGAGGGGTATCGCTCGCACCAGATTCGTCTGGAAGGTGGCGATTGCTCGACGGATTCGTTCTGCTATCCGTCGGTGTAACCGACTGCCCGGGTCAATGAAGCGATGAGCGAGTGGACGACGGCCGGTCTCTGGCTGGCCGTCGTCGCCAGCGGCATTTATCACGGCATCAATCCTGGCATGGGCTGGCCGTTGGCCGTTTCGGCCGGCCTTTTGGACAGACGTGCCGGCGAATTGTTTCGGGCGCTCGGCCTTTTGGCAATAGGCCACTTTGTGGCGATGATCGGTATCCTGCTGCCCTTCGGCGCGATGCTGACGCTCATCGTCTGGGAACGACAGATTCGCATCGCGGCGGGGTTGATTGTGATCGCAGCCGGGATCTATCTCCTGATCAACCGGCGCCACCCGCGTGTTCTTGCCCGTATCCCGCCGGCGCAATTGGCCTTGTGGTCTTTCGCGGCCGCCACCGCGCATGGCGCCGGGCTGATGCTGGTGCCGATTTATCTCGGCTTGTGCCAGGCAGGCGATCTCGATGTTGGACACCAGGCGGCTACCACGCTCATGGCCGGTAATCTGATCACCGCCACCACCGTCTCCGTGGTCCATACGGCCGCGATGATTGTAAGCGGCGGTGTTATCGCCATTGCCGTCTATCGATGGCTCGGACCCAAGTTCATCTCACAAAGCTGGTTCAATCTCGACACTGTGTGGGCCCTGAGCCTGATCCTGGTGGGCGGAATTGGGATCGCGAGTATCGGATTCGCTCGCTAGCTTGCATGCATTGGCAAAGGAATTCTCCCTTCTGCGAATGTCAGGAAGGTCAGATCGCATCATGCGGCGCTCGCACCCAACAACCGCAAAGGGTCGTTCTTCCGCCGTCCAGAGGGTAACCAAGCGTTTGGATTCTACCACTAGAACGCGCTGACGTAGAGGCCGCCGTCGACCGGTACGTTCTGCCCGGTCAGGTAGCCGGCATGGACCGAGCACAGGAAGGCGCAGATCTGGCCGAATTCCTCCGGCGTGCCGAGCCGTTTGGCCGGAACATTGGCTGCTGCTTGCGCCTTGCGCGCGGCAGCTGCCGCCGGATCCTCGACACAGCCGGGTTCATGCGGGCCGCGCAGCCGGTCGGTGTCGAGTTTTCCCGGCAGCATGTTGTTGATCGTCACATTGCGGTCGATCACCGTCCGCGCGACGCCGGCGAGGAACGAGGTGAGGCCGGCGCGGGCGCCGGACGACAGGTCGAGGCCGGGGATAGGCACATAGACGGACAGCGAGGTGATGTTGACGATGCGGCCGAAGCCGCGCGCCGCCATGCCGTCGATCACGGCCTGAACCAGTTCGACAGGGGTTACCATGTTCTGGGTGACGCCCTCGAGGATCTTTTCGCGGTCGAGCGCGCGGAAATCGCGAAACGGCGGACCGCCATTGTTGTTGACGAGGATGTCGGGATCGGGGCAGGCGGCAAGCAGCGCCTGCTGGACATCGGGTTTGGATACGTCGCCGACGATCTCGGTCACCTTGACGCCGAATTTCTCCCGCAGTTCAGCGGCGGTTTTGGCCAGCACGTCGGCGCTGCGGCCATTGACGACCAGATCGCAGCCTGCCTCCGCCAGTGCCATGGCGCAGCCGCGTCCCAAGCCTTTGCTCGAAGCGCAGACGATGGCCTTCTTGCCGCGAATGCCGAGATCCATGGTGATTTTCTCCTCTGATTGCCGTGGCAACCTATCCGGATGGCTGGACCAATCGCAACCGTCATACGGTTGTTGCATGAATCGGGGCATAGCCTCACGCGAAAGCAACGGTGACAAATGATGTCCGGCGCAGAGCCCCGCACTTTCCGCAGCATGTTCATCTCCGACGTCCATCTCGGATCGAAAGCGGCGAAGGCCGAGTTCCTGATCGATTTCCTGCGCCATCACGATGCCGATATCATCTATCTCGTCGGCGACATCGTCGACGGCTGGCGCTTGAGACGAAGCTGGCATTGGCCGCAGAGCCACAATGACGTCGTCCAGAAATTGCTGCGCAAGGCGCGCAAGGGCGCCAGCATCACCTATATCGCCGGCAATCACGACGAGTTCGCGCGCCAGTTCCAGGGCGTGCATTTCGGCGGCATTGTCGTCGCCGACCGCGCCATCCACGAGACCGCCGATGGCAAACGCCTTCTTGTCATTCATGGCGACCAGTTCGACACCGTCGTCCACAATGCGCGCTGGCTCGCCTATCTCGGCGACTACGCCTATGACGCGGCGATGCTGGTCAACCGCATCATCACGCGCCTGCGCCAGGTGCTCGGCCTGCCTTACTGGTCGTTCTCGTCCTGGGCCAAGGTCAAGGTCAAGAAGGCGGTGAATTTCATCGGCTCGTTCCAGACCGTGCTGACCGAGGAGGCGCGCCGCTCGCACGTCGACGGCGTGATCTGCGGGCATATCCACCATGCCGCGATCGAAAGCTACGAGGACGTGCAGTACATCAACACCGGCGACTGGGTGGAGAGCTGCACGGCGGTGGTCGAGCATTTTGACGGCCGGATGGAGATCCTGCACTGGGCGCATGTCCTGCCGGAGACTCCGGTCGGCGGCGAGGTGCTCGTGCCGATCGACATCAAGGGCAGGGCAGTCCAGGCGGCTTGACCAAAACCCGGCCGCCCTCGCTTCAATCGGTTAGTCCAGCGGTTTCATCGACTTTTTCGCCGTGTTATGCAGCGGCAGGTGTGGTGGGCCGACCCGGCTGAATGCCGTGCCGACGGATCGCCTGTCAATGTCCTCGCTGCCGCCGCTTTCGCCCGAACAGCTCGTCAAGCCACGCCATTTCGAACTGCGCATGAGCTTGATCTTCTTCACGCTCTTCGTGCCGCTCGGAACGCATGTGCCGTATTTTCCCCTGTGGCTGCAGGCCAAGGGGTTCCACGCCGAGCAGATAGCCGTGATCCTCGCCGCGCCGATGTTCCTGCGTGTGGCAACGACGCCTTTTCTTACCGCGCTGGCAGACAAAGCGAGCGATCGCGCCAATGTCTATGTTGCGCTGGTCGCCGCATCGCTGATCCTGTCCGCCGGCTACCTCCTGCCGCCGACCTACGCAATGGTACTTGCCGTATCCCTGGCGCTGACGGTCGTTTGGACGCCGCATTCGCCGATTGCCGATTCGCTCGCCCTTTCTGGTGTTCGCCGCTTCGGCTCGAACTACGCCGGCATGCGCAAATGGGGCTCGATCTCCTATCTCTGTGCCAATCTCGCCGGCGGTTTCATCTTGTCGGCGAGCGGTGCTCAGGCTGTCCCGGTGATCATCTTCGTGTCGTTATGCGCCGCGCTAGCCGCCGGGCTGATTGCGCCGCGCCTCGGCCGCCCGCGCCGCGCCTCGCCGCTTTCGGCTGCCGACATCCAGCAATCGGCATCAAAACTCCTCAACCCGTATTTTCTTTATTTTTCGACCGGGGTCGGCGTCATCACCGCCAGCCACGCGTTTCTCTACGGCTTCGTGTCGATCTACTGGAAGTCGATCGGCATCAGCGATTCGGTTGTTGGGCTGCTCTGGGGGTGGGGCGTCGTCGCCGAGATATGCATGTTCGTCGTCTTCACTCGGGCTTTCGCCTCCTTCTCGATCGTGTCGATCATGCTGATTGCCGGGACAGGCGCTATCGTGCGCTGGATCGCCTTCCCTTTGATCTGGCCGCTTGGACTTGGCGTTGGCGGGTTTTTCGCGATCCAGACGCTGCACGCGGTTTCGGTGGCGCTGGTGCTGATCGGCCTGCAAAAGATGATCGGTGAGACGGTCGTGGAAGAACGCACCGGGGCGGCGCAAGGCATCGCCTATTTTTCCAACGGCTTCTTCATGGCGGTGGCGACGCTCATTTCCGGTCCTCTTTACGACCGCTTCGGCGCGAACGGCTTCTTTGCCATGATCCCGATCGCCCTGACGGGCCTGGCGCTGATCGGACTTGCGGCGCGTTCAGCCCCACAGCGCCGGCTCGGGCGGTGACACCAGCGACCCTTGATAGACGAGACCGGGAATGCGGTCGCGGGCTAGCAGCAACGGACCGTCGAGATCGACGAAATCGGCATCCTGCGCCAACAGAACGGCCGGCGCCATCGCAAGCGATGTGCCGACCATGCAGCCGACCATAACGCCAAGACCCAGTTCGCGGGCGCGGTCGCGAAGCACGAGTGCTGCGGTCAGGCCGCCGGATTTGTCGAGCTTGATGTTGATGGCGTCGTAGAGGCCGACAAGCGCTCCAATATCCTTCGCCTCGTGCACGCTTTCGTCGGCGCAGATCGGCACCGGATGCGCGATGTGGCGAAGAATACCGTCATGTCCCGCCGGCAGCGGCTGTTCGATCAAGGCGATACCTTGCTCAGCGGCAAAGGCGAGGTTTTCCACGACGTTGTCGTTCGTCCAGCCTTCGTTGGCATCAAGAATGATACGGCTGTCGGGTGCCGCCGCCGTCACTGCGCGGATGCGGGCGATGTCGTTGTCGCCGCCGATCTTGACCTTGAGCAGCGGGCGCTGGGCGTTGGCGCGGGCCTGCGCCGCCATCGCTTCCGGCTCGGCGAGCGACAATGTGTACGCCGTCTCAAGCGGTCGTAACGGAACGGTTCGTATCGTATGCGCCACCGGTGTTCCGCTGATCTTCGCTTCCAGGTCCCAGAGCGCGCAGTCGATGGCGTTGCGTGCCGCGCCGGCAGGCATGGCACCGAGCAGGGCGATGCGGCTGATGCCGTGCGCGATCTCACTGCGCATCGCCTCTATCGCGCCACGCACACCCTCAACGGTCTCGCCATAGCGCTTGTAAGGAACGCATTCGCCGCGCCCTGTACGGCCGTTTTCGGTGATGGCGCAGGAAATCACCTCCGCTTCGGTCTTCGAGCCGCGCGAAATGGTAAAGGTCCCGGCTATCGGAAAGCGCTCGGCCTCGACCGAAATGACACGCGCCATATTTTTCTGCTCCGGCTGTGTACAAGGAGGATGTCGGCAAATCGACAGCTCGGCCCCGTCAGGCTAAACAGGACGCCATGTTGACCATCCGCAAACGCGACGCAAGCGGCCCTGCCAAGGAGCCCGACCACCAGCCGCGCATCGCGATCGGCGAGGAGGGCGGCGTTCTCGGCTGCGCTTTCTCGGGAAGCTGGACGACACGCACCGTGGCGCTGGTCGATGCCGAGATGCGCAAGATCGAGAAGCGCAGCGGCTTCAAGACGCTGGCGCTCGATCTGTCGCAGATCGAGAAGATGGACACTGCCGGCGCCTGGCTGCTCGATCGCCTGGTCAGCAGCTTCGAAAAGAAGGGCGTCGAGATCAAGATGCAGGGGCAAAGCGAGATTGCCTCGATCCTGCTTGGCGCCGTCGGCGATGCGGTTCGACGCGAGCCCGGATCCGGTCCGGCAAAGCCGCCCAACTTCATCATTCGGGGGCTCGAGGCGGTAGGCCGTCGCGTCTATGAGATGCGCGACGATTTCCTGGCCGCAATGAACATCCTCGGCGCCACGATACGCGGCTCTCAGATGAAGCTTGGCCGTGGCCATGCCGTCAATATGGCGGCGATCTTCAACCAGATCGATCGCATGGGCGTCGGCGCCATACCGGTGGTGGTGCTGATGTCGGCCATCGTCGGTGCGATCGTTGCCCAGCAAGGCGCCTATCAGCTCAGTTATTTCGGCGCCGACATCTTCGTCGTCGACCTGGTCGGCGTGCTGATCCTGCGCGAGCTCGGCGTTTTGATGACGGCGATCATGATCGCCGGCCGCTCCGGTAGCGCGATTACCGCCGAGATCGGCTCGATGAAGATGCGCGAGGAGGTCGATGCGCTGAAGGTGATCGGTCTTAATCCGATCGGCGTGCTGGTGTTTCCGCGGTTGGTCGCGCTGGTCGTCGCGCTGCCTTGCCTGACGATCATCGCCAACTTTGCAGCACTGGGCGGCGGCATTTTGGCTGCATGGCTCTACTCTGATATTGCACCGGCAGCGTTCATCGACCGGCTGCGTGTCGCAATCGACCTCAGCACCATCTTTGCGGGCCTGATCAAGGCGCCGTTCATGGCCATGATCATCGGCATAATCGCCTCGGTCGAGGGCATGAAGGTTGGCGGCAGCGCCGAATCGCTCGGCCAGCATGTGACCGCCTCAGTGGTGAAGTCGATCTTCGTGGTCATTATCCTCGACGGGCTTTTCGCCATGTTCTATGCAGCGATCGAGTTCTGAGATGGAGCTGCCGGGCACAAACACGACCAAGGTGGCGACGAAGGCCAAAGAAGACGAGATCGTGCTGTCAGCACACGACATCACCGTATCGTTCGCCGACCAGGTCGTTCTCGACAAATTGTCGCTCGATATCTGGCGCGGGGAGATTCTCGGCTTTGTTGGTGCCTCCGGTGCGGGCAAATCTGTTCTCTTGCGCACCATCCTTGGCTTGACGCGCAAGCAATCGGGAACAATCAAACTGTTCGGCGTCGACGTCGAGAAGGCAACCGAAAGGGAGCGCCTTCGCATCGACATGCGGCTTGGCGTGCTGTTCCAGCATGGCGCTCTTTTTTCGGCGCTGACGGTCCTCGAAAACGTCCAGGTGCCGATGCGTGAATATCTCGATTTGCCGAAGAAGCTGATGGACGAACTTGCCATGCTTAAGGTGGAGTTGGTCGGACTGCCGCCGGAGGCGGCGCAGAAATTCCCCTCCGAGCTCTCCGGCGGCATGATCAAGCGTGCCGCCTTGGCGCGCGCCCTGGCGCTCGATCCGGACATCGTTTTCCTCGACGAGCCGACGTCCGGCCTCGATCCAATTAGTGCGGCTGAATTCGACGAATTGGTCGTCAAGCTGCGCGATACGATGGATTTGACCGTGTATATGGTCACGCATGATCTCGACACGCTGTTTACCGCGTGCGACCGCGTGGCGGTGCTTGGCAACAAGAAAGTGCTGGTCGAGGGCACGATCGACGACATGCTCAGGAGCGAGGAACCCTGGGTAAAATCCTATTTCCGCGGAAAACGCGCCCGGCAACTTGATCTTGCGGCGCGCGCATAGCCATAAGTGAGCAATGGAAACCAGGGCCAACTACGTCATTGTCGGCATTTTCACGCTGGCCGCGATCCTCGCGGCTTTCGCTTTCGTCTATTGGACGGCGGCTATCGGCGAAAGGGGCGAGACGGCGGTGCTGCGCGTGCGCATTCCAGGCTCCGCTTCGGGGCTCGGCCGTGGCAGTTTCGTGCTGTTCAATGGCGTCAAAGTCGGCGACGTGCGCCGTGTCTATATCGACGTCGACAATCCGACTGCTGCTATCGCCGACACCGAAATAGACCGGAATACGCCTATCACCAAGTCGACGCAGGCCGATATCGGGCTTGCCGGCCTCACCGGCCAGGCCAACATCGAGCTCAAGGGCGCCGACCCCAAGGAGCCAAAACTCCTCGACGAGGCGGAAAAGGAAGGCCGCGTCGCCGAGATCGTTGCCAACCCGTCGGCGGTCACCAACCTGTTGCAGACGGCGCAGAACATCTTCACCCGGGCCGACAAGGTCCTTTCGGAGCTCGAAGGCTTCACCAAGGATGTGCGCGGGCCGCTGACGCAGACCGTCAACAATGTCCAGACCTTCTCCGATGCACTGGCCAGGAATGCGGACGGCGTCGACAAGTTCCTGGCCAGCGTCAGCTCGCTGGCGGATGAACTGAAGGGTGTTTCGGGCAAGCTCGACGGCACGCTGAAGGCGGCGGAAGGGCTACTCAATGCCGTCGATAAGGACCAGATCAAGAGCATCGTCGCCAACGTCGACACGGTCACCGCCAATCTCAAGGAAACCAGCAAGCAGTTCGACACGGTTATCAAGAACGTCGACACGGCGGTCGGCTCGATCAACGACTTCGCCCAGAAGACGCAAGGCACGCTGGCCAAGGTCGACGGCGTTCTCGACGGCATCGATCCGGCTGAGGTGCGCACCGCGCTGGCCAATATCCAGAAGGCCAGCGAAAACGCCAACGAGGCTGCCGCCGACATCGCCAAGGTGACCAACAAGTTCGCCAACCGAGCCGATGACATCGATGAAACCATCAAAGACGCGCACCAGCTCGCAGGACGCCTCAACGATGCCTCGGTGCGAGTCGACGGTATCCTTGCCAAGGTCGACAAACTGCTCGGCTCCGGCCAGGCCGACGGCGTCATGGCCGACGCCAGAGCGACGCTGAAATCGTTCAAGCAGGTCGCCGACACGCTGAACGCCCGTCTCGGTACCATTACCGACAATCTGGCGCGGTTCTCGGGACAAGGGCTGCAAAACGTCGAAGCGCTGGTCCAGGACAGCCGCCGTTCGATCAATCGCATCGAAGAGGCGGTAACCGATCTCAGCCGCAACCCACAAAGGATCTTGTCCGGCGGCGAGGGCGAGGTCCGGCAGTTCGACGGCAGGGTGCGCCGTTGACTTCGATCCCCGACCACCGCAAGAACATAGCTGGCAGATGCGCATTGTTTCCACGATCCGGGGGGGATCGCGTTTGAAGTCGATCAGTTCAGGCAGCATCACATCGGGTGGGTCTAAGGTCGGGGCGATGTTGCTGGCGCTTTCGCTTGCAAGCTGCGCGGCCTTGCCGGGCGGCAGACCGGCGCCGCTGGATACGTTCGAGCTTTCGGCGCCGTCGCTGGAAGCGCGTGCCCACAGCCGTCGGCAGATACTCATCGCCCAGCCTTCGGCGCTCAAGGCGCTGGATAGCCAGAACATCGTCATCAAGCCATCGCCGCGATCGATCCAGTATCTCAAGGGCGCGCAATGGGCCGACCGGCTGCCGATGATCGTACAGGCGCGGCTGGCAGAGACGTTCCAGCGCTCGGGCAGCTTCACCGGCGTCGGCAAGCCGGGCGAGGGGCTGGCGATCGACTATCAGGTGATCGTCGAGATCCGCTCGTTCGAGGTGCGTGTCGATGGCGGCGAACATGCCGAGGTCGAGCTGTTCGTGCGCCTGTTGAACGACCGCAACGGTGAAGTGCGCGCTTCGAAGAGGTTTAGCGCCATCGCGCCCGTTTCGGGCAATGGCAACCAGGCCTATGTCGGCGCGCTCGATGCCGCGTTCGGCGATGCGGCCGGGCAAATCGTCCGCTGGACCGACACTGTGATATGACGCGGCCGGAACTGCTGGCACGGCACTCTACAGCGCCAATGGAATTCAGTACGGCATGAAAAAGGCGGGAAATCCCGCCTTTTCATTTATTCTCTATCGCCCGCTCTAGTGAAGGCGGCCGCTGGCGTGTGCCAGCATCGTGTAGACCTTGCCGGTATCCGAGGTCAGGTAGGTCTGTGCCATGATGTTGTCGCGGTCGTTGCGCGACACGTCCTTGAGCAGCTTTTCGAAATCGTCGCAGTAACGATCGACAGCAGCTCGGAACTCCGCCTCCGACTGATATTTGCGGCGGATCTCGTCGAACGTCTGCTGGCCCTTCAGCGTGTAAAGTCGGCGCGTGAAGACGTCGCGTTCGCCGCGCCGGTAGCGGTTCCACAGCTCGATCGAGGCATCGTGATCGATGGCGCGGGCGATATCGACCGAGAGCGAGTTCAGCGATTCCACGACATGAAGCGGCGAACGCGCAGCGGGAGCCGGGCGCGGCGCTTCGGCGGGTGCCGCCGGCTTGGCATCGTCTTCGCGCGATGCACCGGTCAGGAGGTCGCGCACCCAGCCGCCTTGCGGCGTGCGGCCGTTGGGGTCGCGCTGGCGCGGCGCTTGGTCTGCGGAGCGTTCGAGGTCGAGCGTGCCGCGCAGCGCCGTCTCGCCCGAAGGCGCCTGCGGGGGACGGCGTTGTTCTGGAGCCGGAGCCGGGCGACGTGGCGGCTCAGCGGCGCGTGCGGCAGGCGCTTGCGGCGCCGGACGCAGGTTGCGCTGTTCCGAACTGTCGGCGCTACGGCCAGATTTCGCAACGATTTCAGAAAGTTCCTTCAGCGCGTTGATCTGCTCTGAAACGGCACGGCGGATAGCCGTGGTCGATTCCTTTGCCTCTTCCGGCATCTCGATGACGCCTTTCTTGAGCTCGGCGCGGGTGAGGTCGAGCTCGCTCTTGATCGAGCCGGCGGTACGCCGCATCTCCTCGGTCGCATCGGCAAAGCGCTTGGTGGCCGAATCGACCACTTCGGAAATCGCGATACGGATCTTGTCGGCGGATTCCAGCGTCTTGCCTTCGGCGTTCTGCAGCGTTTGGCCGACCAGATTCTCGAACGAGCGCATGACCCTTTCGAGATCTTCCGATTTCTTGACAAGGCCGACGGCGAGGTCCTCCAGCGACGATTGCCTTTCGAGCGTGTGCTCGAGATTGCTCTGGGCCGAGCTCAACAGGTCCGAGGCACTGGAAAGCAACCGGCTGTGCTCGTCGAACTTGGTGGCGATGGAAGCAACCTCTCGCAAGGTCGAGGACGACAGCTCGGTGAGCCGCGTCGTGTTCGAATCGACCAGGCGCGCCGAACTGGCGAAGGTCTGCGCGGTCTTTTCCGTGGTCGCTGCGAAGCTTTGCGTGCTCCCGGTCAGGCGTTCTTCAACCTGGCCGAGATTGCCTGCCGCCTGCTCGATCAATTGACCGAGCTGCGAGCTGGAAGTGGTCATGCGGCCGATGAGGTCGGCAACGCTGTCGGCAAGCGTCGAGCGCGCGCCTTCGACGGCCGACAGGGTTTCTGCCGTGCGGCTGGCGAGGGCGTCGACGAGGGCGGCGTTTTGAGTGCGCAGCTTCTCGGTCGCACGTTCTGTGACCTCTTCCATGCTCTTTTGCAGCTCGGAGCCGCCCTGGGCAAAGCGCTCGACCAGAGGCCGTGCCGTCTCGTCCAAGATTTTCGATATTTCAGCCGAACGTGCCGCAAGCATCGTATTGAGCTCGCGAGTATTGGCACCGATGGTCTTTGCAGCGTCATTGGTGCTCTGGCCGATATGCTGGCCGACCGCGGTGAAGGTTTCGGCGATCGTGTTGGCACGCGAGACCAACTGCGCCTCGGCGTTCGCGACCTGCTCGTTGAGCTTTTGGCCCATTGTCTCGGCGGAGTAGGCGAGGCGGTTCTCGACGCCGGCGACCTGCTCCTCGACGCGGGCCGCTGTGGCAGCCGCACTCGATGCCAGGCGTTCGTCGGCACCGGCGAGCACCTGCTCGATTTCACGGGCATGGACGGCGAGTTCCTGGCCAGTCTGTCTGGCGCGCTCGGCAACCCGCTGCTCGGTGCTGGTGAAGGCGCCGACAATGGTGTCGGCATGTTCGCCGATGGCAGTGCTGCTGTCGGCGATACGGGATACCAGGCGATGATCCGCCTCCTCGAAGATGCGGCCGATCTCGGACGCACGGGCCGAAAGTGCTTCGGAGCCTTCGGCAATGCGCGAAATAAGTTGCTGGTCGGCGGCATCGAAAATGCGACCCAGATCCGACGCGCGTGCCGCGAGCGCTTCGGCGGATTCGCCGATGCGCACGCCCAGCCGCTCGTCGGCCGTTTCGAAATTGCGCAGGATGTCGCCGGCACGTGCCGCCAGCGACTGGGCCGTTTCGATGGCGCGAGAGACCAGCCTGTGGTCCGCCGCGTCGAAGGTGCCGGCAATCTCGCTTGCTCTGGCTGCCAGCTGATCGGCCGTTTCCTGCGCGCGCGCGAGCAAGGTGTTCGACGTGTCGTCGACGCGGGCAATCAAGGCGCTCGACGCATCCTCGGCGCGCGCGGCAAGACGACGGTCCGCCTCTTCAAAGGTGCGGGCGATGTCCTCCGCCCTGGCGAGCAGGGCAGCCGAGGTCTGCTCGGCACGCTCGGCGATCTTGCGGTCGGCATCGCTGAATGCCGCGCCCGCCTGCTCATGCAGCGCGCTGGTGACTTCCAGGACCTTTTCGCGCAGCGCCCCGGCGACGAAGACCGCGCTTTTTTCGAGCACACTGCGAACGTTGTCGACACCCGTCGACAGCGCCCGCTCCATGGTGCTGGCGCGCTCCTCGATGATGCCTGTCTGCCGGCTGAACGCCTGCTCGATCTTTTCTACGTCGGCAGCGATTGCATCGGAGATGTCGGTGCTCCTGGCGGCGATCTGGTCGATATGGCCGGACAGCGAACGGTCGACATCCTTGCGCGTTTCGGCGAGCCTGGAGAGATCGTCCTGCAATGCGCGGGTCAGCATGTCGCGGCCCTCGCTCAGCTTGCCGACATGACCGGCGACGATCTCGTCGACCTCGCTGCGGCTCATTGCAAGCCTCTCCAGGTCGGCTTCCAACGCGCGCCTGAGGATGTCGCGGCCTTCCGCCAGTTTCTCCACCTGGCCGGCAACCAGCCCATCGATGCTCGAACGGCTTTCGGCCAGCTTGGCGAGATCGTCCTCGAGCGCCTTCGACAGGGTCGAGCGGTCCTGGACGAGCTTCTCTGCGTGGGTTGCGACAAGGCTGTTGACGTTGCCGAGATCGGCTTCCAACGCACGCGAAAACTGCGCGCGATTATCGGTCAATAGCTGCGACTGATCGGCGATGGCGCCCCTGATCGTGTTGAGATCGGCCTCCAAGGCGCGCTTGAGGATATCGCGGCCTTCGGCCAGTTTCTCGACCTGGCCGGAAACCAGTCCGTCGATGCTCGAGCGGCTTTCGGCCAGCTTGGCAAGATCGTCTTCCAAGGCGCGCTTGAGGATGTCGCGACCCTCGGCCAGCTTCTCGACCTGGCCGGCGACCAACCCGTCGATGCTCGAACGGCTCTCTGCCAGCCTGGCAAGATCGTCCTCGAGCGCTTTCGAGAGGGCCGAACGCTCTTCGGTAAGCTTGTTCATATGTTCGGAGACGACGCCCCGCACGGTCTCGAGATCGGTCTCCAGTGCCCGCGACAGCTGACCACGGTCTTCCGCCAGCTTTTCGGACTGGCTGGCGATGACGCCCTTGACAGTGCTCAGATCGGCTTCGAGCGCACGCTTGAGGATGTCGCGGCCCTCTGCCAGCTTTTCGACCTGGCCGGCAACCATCACATCGATGCTCGAGCGGCTTTCGGCCAACTTGGCGAGATCGTCTTCGAGCGCCTTCGAAAGGGTCGAACGGTCTTCGGCAAGCTTGTTCATGTGATCGGAGACAACGCCCCGCACAGCCTCCAGGTCGCTCTCCAGCGCCCGTGACAACTGGCCACGGTCTT
Source organism: Mesorhizobium sp. M0048 (assembly GCF_040323405.1). NCBI lineage: Bacteria > Pseudomonadati > Pseudomonadota > Alphaproteobacteria > Hyphomicrobiales > Phyllobacteriaceae > Mesorhizobium > Mesorhizobium sp. M0048. The sequence goes on from NZ_JAMYUV010000024.1 coordinate 26,831, forward strand.
CCGCCAGCTTTTCAGACTGGCTGGCGATGACGCCCTTGATCGCGTTCAGGTCCGATTCGAGCGCGCGCTTGAGGATGTCGCGGCCTTCCGCCAGCTTCTCGACCTGGCCGGCAACCAGCCCATCGATGCTCGACCGGCTTTCGGCCAGCTTGGCAAGATCGTCCTCAAGCGTCTTCGAAAGCAGGCTGCGGTCATCGGCGAGCCTGCCAGAATGATCAGCGATCAGACTCCTGATGTCGGAGAGGTCGTTATCGAGTGACTGGGAAAGGCCGCTGCGGTCTTGCGCCAATTTCGCCGAATGCGCCTCGATGAGGCCATTGATGCCGGCGATGTCGGCTTCCAGCGCACTGGCGAGTATGGCGCGACCCTCGGCGATCTTTTCGACCTGACCGGCGACGAGGCCGTCGATGGCGGCGCGATTCTCTGCCAACTTGCCGAGGTCGGCCTCGAGCGCGCGCGAAAGGATGCTGCGGCCTTCGGCGAGCTTGCCGACGTGCCCGGCAACCATTTCATCAATTATCGTACGAGCTTGCACGAGTTTTCCGGAGTCTTCGTTCAGGGCCTGGGCCAGCCTGTTGCGACCCTCTTCAAGGCTTTCGAGATGGCTGCCCAGTGAAGCGTCGATCGCTGCGCGCGATTCGTTGACCTTGCGCAGATCCTCCTCAAGGGCGCGCGAGATAAGGCTGCGGCCTTCGGCAAGCTTCTGCACCTGGTTGGCCACCGCTGCGTCGATTTCGGCGCGACCCTCGGCGAATTTCGCCAGATCGGCCTGCATTGCCGCCGCCATCCGGTCGCGGCTTTCGGAAAGCTTGCGGCTATGGTTTTCAACGGCTTCCTCTATGCCGGCGCGAGCATCGGCAAGCCGCTGGATGTCCGTGTCGAACGAACGCGATACGACATGGCGTGCCGCTTCCATGCGCCCGGCGAAATCGCCGGCGCGGGCTTCAAGCATGGTCGAGGTCGATGAAATGATGTCGGCCATGTCGGCACCGATCTGGGTCTTGCCCTGATCGATCATTGCCGACAGCGTCTCCTTGCTATCCTGGAAGGTGTGGGCGATTTCGCGCGCGCGCTCGACCAGCGTCTCGTTGATCTGGCGTGCGCGAGCCTCCAGCGCGGCGTTGAGCTTCTGCGTGCCGGTGTCGAGCGCCTCGGCGCGGGTCTGGAACTCGCTGATCAGCGCCTGGCCACGTTCGGCAAGCGTCCGCTCAATGCCGTTGAGGCTGGCTTCGAATTCCGAATTGAGTGTGCGGGCGGCGCCGCCGAGCAGCGACACCATGCCGCTTGTGCGGTCGTCGAGCAGGTCGGTCAGCGACCGCGTCAGGCCATCGGTGGTGTCCGTCAGCTTGGCGATGCGGGTGTCGAGCAGGCTGGCGAAGGCCTCGCCCGACGTCGACAGCCGATCGGTGATCGATTCGAGCCGGCCTTCCACCGAATCGAAGATCGACATCGAGCTTCCGTTGATCCTGTCGATCAGCGTGTCGCCGGATTCGTTGATCGTCATCGACAGCTTGGTCGAGGCATTGAGAATGCTGTCGCGAATGATATCGCTGGCGGCGTTGATCTCGTCTTTCAGTGTCTCGTGGGCGCCGGTGATCGAAGCGCGCACGCGCTCGGCATGGGTGACGACTGCTTCGCGCTCGCTGCCCAGCCCATCGACCAGCGAGCGGATGCGGGACTCGTTCTCTGAATAGGAGCGCTCGATCTGGTTCACCTCGCTGTGAACCAGCGTTTCGAGCTCGACGGCACGCGCAAGCGTGCGTTCGATGCCTTCGCCCATGGCTGCCACCTCGCGGCGAACCGCTTGGCCGATCATCATGACGCGATCCTGGGCAAGATTTTCCGGCTCGGCCAGACGGAAGGCCACCTCGGTCATCGACTGCGCGGCAAGGCGCATCTCCTGAGCGCGGCGAATCATCACTGCGAATGCCCAGAACAGGATGACAGGCACGATTGCCGCGACCGCCAGGCCGATCAGCTCGGGACGGGCGAAAAACTGATCGAAGGTGCGGATGTTCCAGATGCCAGGTCCGAACAACAGGTTCGCAAGGCCGCCAGCGCCGGCGATCCAGGCCAGCGAAACGAAAGCCACGACCCAATAGATCGTGTTCGAGGCGCGCCGATTGAGGGTGTGCAGGAGCGTTTTATAGTCTTTTTGACGATCGTCGTTGGCCGGCGAGAAAGCTGCCGGCTGCGAGCCATTGCGCGTTGCGACAGGACGCAACTCAGCCGGCTTGGCCTTTGGCGCGGAATTTGCGTTCTGGCGTTGATTGGCGGCTTGTGCCGCGCTCTGGGTCTGGTCCGGGGCAGGCGGTTCGTTCTGGCTGCGACCTTCGCGCGCCAGCTCGTCGGCGGCTTGCGATATTTGCGCTTCCAGATCTTCCATGGATGCCGCCATGTCGAAGTCGCCGCCGGCATCGCCGCTCAGGTCGATATCGAGTGCCTTTTCGAGTTCTCTGGCTACGTCGCTGTCGAGCGTTCTTGTCGTCGTTGGTTTCTTCGCCATGCCTTCGCTACCCTGTACAAGCTGCGGCGGGACTTATGGTTCTGCTTATTGATTCTGCCTAGCGTGTCCCGCGCAGGAGGCTGAAAATGGACCCTGTCGTATCGTAATGACACAGCCGGGTAAAGAAAACATGCATTCCGCCCGATACGTAAAACTTTAAATATAAGGTTAACACAGCCGTGATTCCGGCGCCGTTATCGCGACATTTTTCCGGGCCAATCATTAACCCGTTGTCCACCGGATACGCCTAGTTTTTGCGGCGGTCGAAGAACGGAGTCTCAAAGTGATACGTGGCGAAAACGGCATTGCCTTCTCGATGCCCGGCGGCGATGTGTCGGGGACAGCCGGGGCGCGGCCGATCGACCTGGCGCATCTTGCGCGCCAGACGATGGGCGATCGGAGCCTCGAGCAGGAGGTGCTGGCTCTGTTCGTGCAGCAGGCGCTGTCGGTGCGCGACAAGATCGTCGATGCGGATGTCGGGCAGCGGCTGCTATTGGCACACGGGCTCAAAGGCTCGGCGCGCGGGGTCGGCGCCTTCGCCATCGCCGATTGCGCCAGTGCGATCGAATGCCGGCCCGAAGACGCCGGCACGCTGAAGCGGCTTGGCTCGCTGATCGAAGAAGTGCGCGACTTCGTCGCCGCCATCAGCCGATAGCACTTATTCCCGAAACGCCACACAGCGGCGCTTTGGCGCCGCAGTTGACTTGTCCGGCAGAGTGATTATGTCGGCTCAGACTCCCTTCAGGTGACAAATGACCAAGCTGACCTTCATCGCCCATGACGGCACGCATTTTGACGTGGATGCCGAAAACGGCTCGACCGTCATGGAAAATGCGATCCGCAATGCGGTGCCGGGAATAGAAGCGGAATGCGGCGGCGCCTGCGCCTGCGCGACCTGCCATGTTTATGTCGACGAAGCCTGGACGGCGGAGGTCGGCGAGCCGGAAGCCATGGAAGAGGACATGCTGGATTTCGCCTACGACGTCCAGCCGAATTCGCGGCTGTCATGCCAGATCAAGGTGCGCGACGCCCTCGACGGGCTGGTCGTGCGCGTGCCGGCCCGCCAGGGCTGAAGCCGATTTTTGCCGCTGCCGCTTGGCAGCGGACCAATGGTCATGCAGTGTCGCGCCGTTTCCCATAAAGGCGCATGCTTCATGACCGCTATCATCAAGACAGACGTACTCATTGTCGGGGCAGGGCCTGTCGGTCTGTTTGCGGTATTCGAGCTCGGCCTCTTCGACATGAAGTGCCATCTGATCGACATACTCGACCGGCCCGGCGGGCAGTGCGCCGAACTCTACCCGGAAAAGCCGATCTACGACATTCCGGGCTGGCCCTCAATCTCGGCGCAAGGTCTGGTCGACAAGCTGCTTGAGCAGATCGCGCCGTTCAAGCCCGAATTCACCTATAACCGCATGGTTTCGGGCCTGGAAAGACTGGAGGACGGCAGCTTCCGCGTCACTACCGACGAAAACGAGGTGTTCGAAGCCAAAATCGTCGTGATCGCCGCTGGCGGCGGCTCTTTCCAGCCGAAGCGGCCGCCGATCCCGGGCATCGAACCCTATGAAGGCAAGAGCGTGTTCTACTCGGTGCGCCGGATGGAGGACTTTCGCGGCCATGACCTCGTCATCGTCGGCGGCGGCGATTCGGCGCTCGACTGGACGCTGAATCTGCAGCCGGTGGCCAAGAGCGTGACACTGGTGCACCGGCGGCCCGAATTCCGTGCAGCGCCCGACAGCGTCAACAAGATGTATGCCATGCAGGAGATGAAGCAGCTGGAATTCCAGGTTGGACAGGTGACTGGCCTGACCGGCGCCGACGGCCAGCTCGCCTCCGCCATCATCAAGGGACCGGAGGGCGATATCGAAGTACCGTGTACGCGGATGCTGCCATTCTTCGGCCTGACGATGAAGCTCGGCCCAATCGCCGAATGGGGCCTCAATCTCCACGAGAACCTGATCCCGGTCGACACCGAAAAATTCCAGACGTCGGTGCCTGGCATCTTCGCCGTAGGCGACATCAACTGGTATCCCGGCAAGTTGAAGCTGATCCTGTCAGGCTTCCATGAGGTCGCTTTGATGGCGCAAGCAGCCAAGCGCATCGTCAGCCCCGGCGAGCGCATTGTGTTCCAGTATACGACCTCGTCGACCAGCTTGCAGAAGAAGCTCGGCGTGGTCGACTGAACCTCGCTGTATTTTCGTCGGGCCGGTCTACTCCGCCAACGCTGGGGCCACAGCCTCGGCGTGGCCGCGAAGCGTTTTTTCCGGCATCAACCAGAGCGTGATGAACGACAACAGCAAGGTTGCGGCCGCTGCAAGAAAGATCATCACGAACGGCATGGCCGAGGCAACATGGCCGGCCGGCTGCGTGCCTTCGCTGGCCAGCGGCAGGCCGTAGCCAAGGGCGACGGCACCAAGCATGGCGACGCCAAGCGCACTGCCCAGCGAGCGGAGGAAGGTGAGAACGCCGGTCGCCACGCCAAGGTGCATACGATCGACGGCGTTCTGGACCGAGACAGTGGCAACCGGAAAGGTCGTGCCTGTGCCCAGGCCTACGCAGGTCGTCAACACCTCGACGAGCAACAGTGAGGCATGGCCGGCGACCAGGCTGAGCACGCCGAGGCACAGGATCGAGAAAACCGTTCCGATCATGGCAATGCGTTTATAGTGGAAAAAGCGCGGGATCATTCGCGCGCTGAAGGTCGCACCGGCCACCGTGCCGAGCATCAGCCCAAGCAACGCGGTGCCCGATTCGCTGACCGACAGGCCGACGACCGATTGCAGGTAGACCGGCAGATAGACCGACAAGCCGACATTGGCGGCCTGCAGCAGGAACATCGACAGCGTCCCGGCGAGAACGATCGGATTGCCGAGCACTTCGAGCGAGATCAGCGGTTCGGCCGCACGCAGCAGCCTCAGCGCGAACGCGCTCCAGAACACCGCTGAGCAGAAGAGCAGTCCAAGGATTTCAGGCGACAGCCAGGGATACTCGCTGCCGCCCCAGTTCAAGGCAAGCAGCAGCAGCGAGGTGGCCGCGACCAGAAGCAGCGCGCCGAGGCCGTCGATGCGGTGATGTTTTGCGGCGATCGGCAGCTTCTTGAGCGGGTTGTTGATGATCGCCATCGCCAGCAGGCCGAGCGGAATGTTGATCCAGAAGATCAGCGACCAATGCAGATGTTCGGCGAAGGTGCCGCCGAGCAGCGGCCCGGCGATGCTGGCGACGGCCCAGGTGCCCGAGATCCAGGCGGCGTAGCGAGCCCGCTCGCGCGGCGGCACGAGGTCGCCGATCACGGTCTGCGTCAGGGCGAACAGCCCGCCGCCGCCGGCGCCCTGGATCGCCCGGCCGACAACCAGGACCAGCATGTTGGGGGCGGTGGCGCTGACCAGCGAGCCGGCGAGAAAGATCAGGATTGCAGCATAGACGGTCGGCCGGCGACCATAAATGTCGGAGATCTTGCCGTAGAGCGGCGCCACGGCGGTCGCGGTCAGAAGATAGCCGGTCACGATCCACGGCAGATACTCGGCATGCCCGAGCAGACGTGCCATCGTCGGCATCGCCGGCGCGACGATGGTCTGGTCGAGCGCTGCCAGCAGCATCGACAAAAGCACGCCGCCGATGATGGCGTTTTTCTCGGTTTCGGTCAGCGGCGTGCTGGTTTCCACCATCGCTTGCTTGTCGATAGCCTGGTCCATATCCATCATCCCATTACGCTTGGGTGCACGTCCGCGAGGCGCTGGACTGCGTCGAGTGTACAGATTGGCCGTGTTCTCGTGCCTTTGAGATGAGCCCTGCGAACTCGATATATGTCGTTCGCTATAGGCCGATTTCGACAGCGGCTCGAAAGTTTTTCGAAGCTGGCACCATGTTTCGGCAAAATTGGCTTTGGTCCAAATTGGCTTTTCCGACGACGCGGAGTTCAGCCGGGAGCGAGTCGGCCGTTCTCAATGCGCTCGATGCGGTAATTCAAGAGCCGCAGGATGCGGCTTTGGAAATTGACGCTTTCCACACGATCGAAGCGCATCTGCTCCTGGTCGTGCTTGGCGAGCATGGCCGCCGTTATTTTTGCGGCCTTGGCCTTGGCCAGTTCGCAGGTCTTTTCCGGGTAGCTCGCCTTCAAGGCGTCTTCGAGTTCGCGGCCATGGTTCTTGGCAATCTCGACGTGGCGTTCCTCATGGCGCTTGATGTCGGCGGACAACGTATCCCAGAACAGCCTGACGCCTGCATCGGCTTTCCGCGGGCGGCGCCACTGCGGAAGGATCACCTTGACCTTGACGATGACGACAGCGTCGGCAATCCAGCACGAGCCCGGCTTTTGCGCATAGCTGACGCGGGTGGTGAACGCCATCTGGGTAGCGCCTGGATGCCGCGACCCGGTGCTTTTCACCTGAGGCCCGAGTTTCGACAGCTGGGTCTCGATGTCGTCGAGCGTCCTGCCGCCGATCGGGAAATAACTATATGTCTTGACGAGAGTTGCAGCGCTGGCCGGGAATGCGGTCAGGGCGAGCATCAGGGCGCAAAGGAAGGATCGTTTCATCGTGTTGCCTCTTTGCCCACCTTGCTTTACCGCCGTCTCCGGCGCAACGGAATTGATCCCCGGCCACGCCGCGGGATCGGACATGGTTGATGGGCAATGATGACAGGGCGATGGCAGTTGGCCCACGGACGCCATCTCGACATTGGTGGCAAGGCCGTGGTCGTCGGCATCCTCAACATCACGCCGGACAGTTTTTCCGACGGCGGCCTGTTCGATGCGCCTGAAAAAGCAGTTGACCAGGCGCGCCGCATGGTCGGGGAGGGGGCCTCCGTCATCGACATAGGCGGAGAATCGACACGTCCCGGGGCGTCTGCGGTCTCCGCAAAGGAAGAGCAGGCTCGCATATTGCCGGTCATCGAGGCGCTCGCGACGTCTGTCGGAACGCTGATCTCGGTCGATACCTATCGCGAGGATACGGCCCGGCTCGCCGTCCAGGCCGGCGCACATATCGTCAATGATGTCTGGGGCCTGCAGCGCGAACCGGGCATTACCCGCATCGCGGCCGAAACCGGCGCCGGGCTTGTCATCATGCACACGGGACGGGATCGACAGAAACTGCCTGACGTGATTGCCGATCAGCTCTTCTTCCTCAGGAAGTCGCTGGAAATTGCGCGACGGAGCGGTGTTGCCGACGACCATATCGTGCTCGACCCGGGCTTCGGCTTCGCCAAGGAGACGGCCGCTGAAAATCTTGACCTGATGGCACGGTTTTCCGAGCTTCGTGCGCTGGGTTTTCCACTGATGGCCGGCACATCGCGAAAGCGCTTTATCGGCACCGTCACCGGCCGCGATGCAGCCGCAAGGGGCGCCGGAACCGCGGCCACCAGCGTCATCCTGAGGCTCAAAGGCGCGCATCTCTTTCGCGTCCACGATGTCGCAATCAACGTGGATGCGTTGGCCATTGCCGATGCTATGCTGGCGCGTGAGATCGGGGAAAGCTGAGCCATGTATGTCATCCGCATGAAAAACTGCGCTTTCTTCGCTCGGCACGGTGTGCTGGACGAAGAAGAGACGCTCGGCCAGCGCTTTTATGTCGATGCGGCACTCACGGTGGATCCCGGACGGGCGCTGGTCGAGGATTCCATCGAGGACACCGTCAATTACGGCATCGCTTTTGCGGTCATCGAGAAGATCATTACAGGCGAGCGGCGCTTTCTGATCGAAGCGCTGGCGCTCGAAGTGGCGAGGGCGCTGACGGCGCGGTTTCCGCAGATCAAAAAGGCCGAGATCACCGTGCGCAAGCCGAATGCCCCGGTGCCGGGTGTGCTCGATCATGTCGAGGTGACCGTTGTCTGGCCAGAATAATACCGTCTATCTCAGTCTCGGCGGCAATCTCGGTGATCCGGCGAGGTCGATGGCTGCGGCACTGGGCATTCTGGATGCCGACGAGAGCACGCGCGTCGTTGCCGTTTCGTCGCTCTACCGCACGCCGCCTTGGGGCAAGCTCGATCAGCCGGATTTCCTCAATGCGGCGGCCGAAATCTGGACCGCGCTCGCACCGCGAGAGTTGCTGGACCTCTGCCTTGATGCCGAGCGAAAACTGAAGCGGGTGCGCGAGGAGCGCTGGGGGCCGCGCCTGATCGATATCGACATTCTGGTGTTCGGCGACCGCGTTATCCACGAGACCGGGCTGGAGGTGCCGCATCCGCGCATGCTGGAGCGCGCCTTCGTGCTGGCACCGCTGGCAGAAATTGCGCCGGAGCTCGTGGTCGACAGCAAGAGCGTGTCGGAGCGGCTGGCCGCAGTCGACACATCGGGCATTGAACGGCTGCCGTCAGGCCGGGATTGGTGGAAGGCCTGACGCTGCCGCCATCGGAGCCCGAAATCAGCCGGAAAACCCACCTCCGTCGAGGAACATTTGTTCGTCCGGTGTCGTCTCGCGGCCAAGCATCCTGTTTCGGTGCGGAAAACGGCCGAAGCGCTGGATGATGTCGCGATGCTCGCTCGCATATTTCAGGTAGGATGGCGCCTTGGCGGCTGTAAGCTCCACCGATTTGAGCTGATCGGCGAGGTCCTCCGAATGCTCATAGGGCAGATAGAGAAAAACGCGGAGCTCTTCGTCGAGCGCCAGGTCATGGCCGTCAGCGATCGCCTTCCCGGCGAAATGCCGCGCCAGCGGGTCCGTGGCGTACATGTGGCCGGTGCCGCGAAAGCAGTTTCGCGGAAACTGGTCGAGGAGGATCATCAGTGCCAGCGACCCTTCGGCGTGTTCAGACCAGCCGTCGCATTCGCGGCCGGCGGCGGCGAAGTGCAGATCGAAAAACCGGGTGCGGAAGTCGGCATCAAAGGCGTCGTTCTTCTCGAACCATGCCTCCTCCCCGGCGTCGCGCCAGAATCTGGTGACGGAGAGAGCGCGCTCGTCCAGTTCGTTCATCATTCGCGTCATTCCAAGGTTTAATCGGCCGGTTCGGATTTCTGCAGCACGCCGGCGGTCTCTTCGTTGAGCGCCTGGCCCGCGCGTCGTGGCGTGCTGAGCGGCGTCGGAATGGGGGTGCCGATATTGCCTTTGAGAAAGCGTCGCCCGGCGCGGATGCCTTCGGCCAGCTGAAGTTCGAAACGGGCAGTGTCGCGGCGACGGACATCCTCGATGACCTCGGCGACCTCTTCCGGGTCGACGCCAAGGGCTTCCAGTGTCGAGCCGCCGAAGACAAGCGCCGATTCGAAGGTCTCGCGGAGCTGATAGTCGACGCCGGCACGAATGAGCTGCAACGCCGTACCGCGGTCGAAAGCCCGTGCCAGCACCGTCAGCAAGGGAAATTCCGCCTTGATCAGTTCGGCGATGCGCACGGCGGCATCGGGCTTGTCGACGCAGATCAGCACTGCGCGTGCCCGCCCGGCTCCCGCGGCACGCAGGATGTCCAGCCGCGTGCCGTCGCCATAATAGACCTTGAAGCCGAAATCGGCTGCCGCCTGGATCATTTCGACCTCATTGTCGATGATCGATACGTCGATGCCGCGCAACAAAAGCGGCTGGCTGGCGATCTGGCCGAACCGGCCAAAGCCGATGATCAGCACGCTGCCGGTCAGGCCGTTGGCGACATCGACGCCTTCAAGCGACTGCTCGTCGCGCGGCGTCAGATACCGCAGGGCTATGATTGCCAACGGCGTCAGCACCATGGAAATGATGACGATAGCGGTCAGCATCGCATTGGCCTGGCTATCGATGATCCCGACTGCCGCTGCTGCGGAATAGAGGACGAAGGCGAATTCGCCGCCTTGCGCCATGAAGACCGCGCGCTCGAGCGCTTCCCGGTGGCCGGTTTTGAGGACGCGGGCAACGATATAGATGCCGATCGCCTTCATCATCATGTAGGCGACGACATAGATGGCAATGAGCTGCCAGTTGACGACGACCACATGCAGGTCAAGTGACATGCCGACGGCGAGGAAGAACAGCCCGAGCAGAATGCCGCGGAACGGTTCGATGTCGGCCTCCAGCTGGTGGCGGAAGGTCGATTCCGACAAGAGTACGCCGGCCAGGAAGGCGCCCATCGCCATCGACAAGCCGGAAAGCTGCATGGCGAGCGCCGATCCGAGAACGACCAGAAGGGCGGCTGCGGTCATCACCTCGCGGGCGCGCGCATCCGCCAGGATACGGAAGAACGGATTGAGCAGATAGCGTCCTGCAAGCACCAGCCCGACGATCGCGGCAAGGCCGATACCGACCTCCGTCAACCGATCCGACAGGCTCATATCGGCACCGCCCGGCGCGAGGAAGGCGATCAGCGCCAGCAGCGGCACGATGGCCAGGTCTTCCAAAAGCAGGACCGAAACGATGCGCTGGCCCTTGGGCGTGGCCAGCTCGCCGCGTTCTTCCAGCAATTGCATGACGATGGCCGTCGAGGTGAGCACGAAACCGGCGCCGGCGACGAAGGATTGCGCGATAGGAAAACCTCCCGCCAGCCCGACGCCGGTCAGCAGGACCGCGCAGACGCCGACCTGCAGCGCGCCAAGCCCGAAAATCTCGCGGCGCAGGCCCCACAGCCGTGACGGCTGCATCTCCAGTCCGATGATGAACAGGAACATGACGACGCCGAGTTCGGCGACATGAAGAATGGCTTCCGATTCGGAAAAGATGCGCAGCCCAAACGGGCCGATCACGACGCCGGCCGTCAAATAGCCGAGGATGGAGCCAAGTCCCATGCGCCTGAAGATCGGCACCGCAACGACGCCGGCGGCAAGCAGCGCCACCACCTGGATCAGATCGCTGTTCGATGCCTCCGCCGCCATGCCTGCCGTTCCGCTCTCTTGCAACAAGCGGCCAAGATAGGGGCTTCGGAGCGGATCGAACAGTGCGAATCCGGTGCGTCGTGGAAGCGATATTGCAGGCGCACTGCACAGGATAATGGGCCTCCGGGCGTTGCTTGTTCCAGCGATCCGGCGCTAAGGACGCCCGGCTTCGGCCAGTGGAGGGTGAGCGACGATCAAGTCGCGGCCCTTTTTGAGGAGATGACTGACATGAAGACGTTTTTGCTGGTTGCCGTTGGTATCGCGGCACTTGCCGGCTCCGCCTGTTCCAAGGCACCGGAGTGCACGACCGAGATGCTGAGCAAGAAGGCTCAGGACATGACTGCAGCGCTTCAGGCTGCGATTACCAAGGATCCGGCCAAGGCAGCCGATCTCACAGCCAAGGTCCAAGCGGTCACAACCAAGTATCCGGGTGGCACAACAGCGGCTGACGCCTGCAAGGCCTATGACGAGCTGACTGCGGCGATCAAAGGCTGAGCGCCCATTGCATGTCAAAGAGGGCGGCGCCGTTTGGCTGCCGCGTTTTTCATGCCGGAGACTCAGTTCGGAGCGATGGAGCCAACTTCTACCGCATCGACCCGCTTCAACTTCATGCCGATGACCGGGACCAGTTGCTGGTCGACGCGCACGGCAACGGTCACCGTCATCGAATTGTCGTCTGGGACAAGCGCCTGCATTACGCCGCGCAACTGATTGCGATTGATGGTGAAAACCACCTTGTGCGCATCGACGACATTGCCACCGATAATGTCGAGGCCGGACCCGGCGGCGCCGCCCATGAAGCTGCCCTTGTAGCCCTGGCGGCCCTTGTGCTCGATCGTTGCCGACATCTGCTGGGTGAACATGCCGACCCGGCAGCCGCCGTCGAGCGACATGCCGACTTTGCCGTCAGGCGTCGAGCCGGTGAAGCTGCAGGTGAATTTCGTGCCCTTGTATTTGCCGGCGACGATTTCTCCGGGGCCGACCCATTTGCCTTCGACCGATCGAAAGAACTGCTTGTCCGGTTCCGCCCCCGTAGCCTTTCCGGCAATGCCGACGGTTGCGACAAGCGCGAGCGCCACGGGCAGCCCGCTGGACAGAATAACGCTTTTCATCGACGACACCCGGCAACAAAGAGACTGGTTTGGACACTTCCGACCATGAACAAGATTGGTTAATGCTTTGTCACCCCAAGGCAATAGTCACGTTCGGGAAACGGATGTTTCTTTTTCTTTCTTTGCTGCAAAGGACGTCAGTGCGGAGAGAAAATCGCCTAATCCGGGCCGCCTGACAGCGTAAAAGGGCAGGGGCCTTGCGGTTTCCATCGCTGCAATGCCGATACGCGCCGTCATCATGCCGTTGACGACGCCTTCGCCGAGCTTGGCCGAGAGCCGGGCGGCAAGGCCGTGGCCGACGATCTGTTGGACGAAACTGTCGCCGACGGCGATCGACCCGGTGACCGCGAGATGGGCAAGAACGCTGCGCGCCAGGCGAAAGAAGCCAAGCGTGCCCGGGCGGCCGCCATAGAGCTCCGACAGTCGCCGAATCAGCCGGCCGGCTTCGAATACGACATAGGCGACGTCGACCAGCGCGCGCGGGCTGACCGCGGTCACCAGGGACACACGCTTTGCCGCCTCGAGGATCATCACCTTCGCGCGGGCGTCGAGCGGGCCGAGGATCTCGGTCTCGGCCAGGCGCACCAGATTGCCGCCGTCAATGATCTCGCCGCGCAATTCGGCCAGCGAGCGCCTGCCGGCCGCGGTTTCGGGCTTGGCCGAGACAAAGACCGACAACTCGTCGACCACGGCTCGGGCGGTCTTCGGATCGTCACGGGCAATCGCATCGAGCGCCCGCTTCTGCAACTTTTCGACCTCGGCAAGCCGGGCAATCGCCATGAACTCGCGCACGAGGATGATCAGAAGCGCCAGGATGGCGATCGCGGCCATGCCGGCGGCCAGCCAGCCCAGCCACTCGGCGCGCTCGAACAGGTCGCGAATCAGCTGGTCGGTCCAGAGGCCGACGGCGAGCGAAACCAGAACGCCCAGCGCGCCGAAGAACAGGCTGCCAAGCAGCGAACGTTTTCGCGGCGCAATCGCCGGCGGCGGCTCGGCAGCAACGATATCAGGCTCGTCGAAGACGTCGATCTCCGCCGGTGTGACCACAGCTAGATCCGCCTTCACGGTACGCGGCTTTCGCGCCGGCGCGGCCTCGGACGCAGCATGGCGAGCCGTCGAATCTTGCTTCTGCTGGGGCTCCGGCTCGATGCGAAAGGCCGCCGGTCTGCGGGGCGCACTCATGCGAGATGATCTCCGATCAGGAACTGCAGCGCGCGGTCGAGCCTGATATGTGGCAGCGACAGCGTGACGCCCTCGGCGGTGCGCTCGAGCTTCGGCGGGCGAAAGCGCACGAAGCGGATTGCGGGGTCGTCATTGTTCTGCCGGCGGATCGATTCGGCAACGTCGAACAACGCATCAACTTTCTCCGGCAAGTCTCCGGGAAATATGGCTGTTTCGGTCTTTCCGTCAAAGGTTTCGCCGTTGATTTTTTCGCCACGCAATGGCGTGCCGATAATGACCGGCAAAGTCTCGCGGCCCTGCTTGACCGCGCCTTCACGGGTCGCGCGCATGGCCGCCATGGCGACGACGTCGACGTCGGCTCCGGTGAAATTCGCCCGCGCCACGGCGCGGTCGGCTAGCCGCCGCACGATGGCCTGCAGGCGGTCGTGGCTTTCGTGGTGCAGGTGGTCGGCCTTGGTCGCGGCCACCAATATGCGGTCGATGCGCCTCGAAAACAGGTCGGTCAGGAGGTTGCCCCGGCCGGGCCGGAAACAGGACAGGATTTCGGTGACCGCGCGCTCCAGATCGGCCATCGCGCCGGGGCCCGCATTCAATGCCTGCAATGCGTCGATGAGCACGATCTGGCGGTCGAGACGCGTGATGTGTTCGCGAAAGAACGGTTTAACGACATGCGTCTTGTAAGCCTCGTAGCGCCGCTCCATCATAGCCTGCAGCGATCCCGAGCGGGAGCGCCGGCCGTCCAGATTCGGCAGCGGCGCGAAGGTGAGAGCGGGCGAGCCTTCAAGATCGCCGGGCATCAGAAAGCGGCCGGGCGGCAAGGTCGAAAGCGCCCGCTCATCGAGCTTGCAGGCCTTGAGATAGGCCGCGAAGCTCTCGGCGAGACGGCGCGCCGTCATCTCGTCGGCGTCGGCGTTGGGGTCGACCGGATTGGAGAGCGCCCGCCATTCCCGCGAAAGATCGACACGCACCGGCAACACGGCCATCTCGAAGGCCTCACGCGAAAAATCGGCGTAGGACTTGCCGAGCAGCGGCAGGTCGAGCAGCCATTCGCCGGGATAATCGACGATGTCGACCGACAATTTGCCGGCGGAAAACATGCGGCTCCAGCCAGAGGCCGATTCGTATTCGATGGTGAGCCTCAGTTCGGAAATCGCACGCGTCGAATCCGGCCAGACGCGCTCGTCGACAAGAGCCGCGATGTGATCCTCGTACTGGAAGCGTGGTACGGCGTCGTCCGGCTGCTCTTCGAGAAAAGCCCGGGCGATGCGCCCCGATTTTTGTGCCTCAAACAGCGGCAAGCGTCCACCATGGACCAGATTGTGTACAAGGGCCGAGATGAACACCGTCTTGCCGGCGCGGGACAGCCCGGTCACGCCAAGCCGCAGCGACGGAGCGAAAAGCCCGGCAGCGCGGCCTGACAACGTATCCAAGGCAATCTTGGCCTCGTCGGTAAAAGTCGTCAGCGATGATGCCAAATCTGTTCTCGCGGGCCGGTCAGGCTCCGATATAGGCTTTGATGCGCGGCTTTGAAATGGCCTCAGATATCCGCAGGCGTCAGGAAGGCTTCGAGATAGCCGGTGCCTGGCGCAGCCTCGGCAAGTCCGCCGTTGAACCGGACCACGGCAAGTGCGGAGGTCGGGAAGCCGTGGTTCAGCATGGCCCGCGCGGTCTCGTTGCCGTCGCCCGACAGCGCCATGGCGAGATCCTCAATCATCGGATTGTGGCCGATGGCGAGCAAGGCATCCAGCCCGCCATTCTGCCGGATGGCAGTGAGGTATGCGGCGGCATCGTCGCTGTAGAGGGTGTCACAGAACAGCACCCGGCCCGTGTTGGTATGGCCAGCCAAGCTTTCCAGCGTCTGGCGGGCGCGCTTGGCGCTTGAGCAAAGGGTGAGGGCCGGTGCGTATTTGCGGGAACGCATCAGTACGCCCATCGCTTCGGCGTCGGCGAAGCCGGATTGATCGAGCGGGCGGTCGAAGTCAGCCACACCAGGCAGCGCCCAGCCGGCCTTCGCATGCCTCAGCAGGTAAAGTCTGGTCACGGAACCCCCGATAATGTCGGGTACCGACCGGTCAAATGCGGCCGCAGGAATTAGCCATCAGAAGCGTTTCGCGCGCAATGCCGATGCCCCCTCAAGCATAATGAATCATGCGCGAATTCGGGCGTGCCGTTCATGCGAATGATGTCGCCAATGTCGGTTTGTCCCACATAAACAAATGCGTGAAACTGTCGTCGATTGCGCTTGTGCAGTTTTCGGTCCGCGAATATATAGGCGCCAAATTTGGGGTTTGTTGGGTGAGTCGAATGAACGACATCGTTACCGCCGATTACGTACCCTCCGAAGACGAGCCGTTTATGAACGAGCGGCAGAAATCCTACTTTCGCATGAAGCTCGTCACCTGGAAGAACGACATCTTGCGCGAAGCGCGCGAAACTCTCGAAATCCTGCAGCAGGAAAACGCCAACCACCCTGACCTCGCCGATCGCGCCTCCTCCGAAACCGACCGCGCCATCGAACTTCGCGCCCGCGATCGCCAGCGAAAACTCATCTCCAAGATCGATTCGGCCCTCCAGCGCCTTGACGAAGGCACTTACGGTTACTGCGAGGAGACGGGCGAGCCGATCGCGCTGAAGCGGCTCGACGCGCGCCCGATCGCCACCTTGTCGATCGAGGCACAGGAGCGCCATGAGCGGCGCGAGAAGGTCTACCGCGACGACTGAGCAGGCGGGAAAAACACGGCATCGGTAGAGCGTTCAAAATGGCCGGTTTTCCGGCCATTTTCATTGGCCGTTCGCTATCGCCCTATCTTTTCTGATTGGACAACTCGCCGAGGAGCTTCGTCATCTCGTCGTCGAGAGAGGGCGATGCCTTCGCCACCGGCTTGCTCGCCGTTTGGCTGAAGCGTGGCTCGTCGAGGGAAACCTCCAGCTCCTTCATCAGCGCATCGTCGATCGACTCATGCTGTGCCGGCGGCTCGTATCTTGCCGGGGAGTCCTGTCTTGCCGGCTGCGGCGCATGCCGCGAGGCATTGGCATTGACGGATCCATAACTTGGCAACGGTGTAACGTTCGATGCCGGTTTCGGCGCCGGCGTAGGCGCCGGCATTGTTGCCGCCATCGTCGCCGTCTGGCGGGCTCGGACAGGGGGTGCGGCCGCGCTTGCCGGCTGCGGCGGCGCTTGCCTCGCCGGCGCGGCTGTGGTCTGAGCTGGCCTTGCTGCCGGCTGATGGCTGTTGTCTCCGGTCAATGCCGGGCGGCGCAGCGCCGAGAGCCTGATGTCGCGCTCGACGACGACGTCGGTCGGACCACCGATCAAGAGCAGGTGCTCGATATCGTCGCGGCGCACCAGCACCAGCCGCCGGTGACTGTCGACCGCTGTGGCATCCATGACAGCCAGCCGCGTCTTGCGGTTCCTGCCCCCGGCGACGAATGTTCCGAATGTCAGGCTGCGGACCAGCCTGATGATAAGAAGAATGATGAGCAGCAGGACAAGTACTGCAAACGTCCATAGGATTGCTGCGGCATAACCAGGCCCCGCCACGCCATCCAGCCATTGCAGCATTGGTTCCCCCAAAATCAGCTTTCGAAGAGAGGCGACACTAGACTGTTGCGGCAGGCCACCGCAAGTTGCCTTTCACGCTTCGTGAACAGCTCGAAACCGGGAGCCGAACGGCGTCATTTTTAGCGGACATCTGCCGCCGGGCCTTTTCCCGACCCTGAGAATATGATTCAACCGACGCCGGAATTCACGAGCAGGGGGCACATGGCCAAGGAAGCGCGCGGCGATTTCTATCCGGTACCTATCGTCGACCAGAACACGCGACCGGGCGCGGTCACCCGGCTCATCGTTTTCATCGTCGTCCTGACAGGGGCAGCGATCGTCTTCGGCCTTTTCCGAGAGCGACTTGGCGATCCATTCCTGCTCGGCATGCTTGGCGTGCTGGCGATGATCGGCGTCGGCTTTCTATTCGCCACTGCGATCGGCTTCGTGCATATCACGCCGCGCTCGACAAGCGACGAACTGTCGAAAGCTTTCGTCGATTCGATGTCACAAGGTCTCCTGGTCACCGACACCAAAGGCCGTATCATCTACGCCAACCGGACCTATGCCGATATGACGGGTGCCGAGTCGGCCGCCGACATCAAGACGGTCGAAGGTTTGCTTTCAGACGTTCCCGAGGCCTCGGTGACCATATACCGGCTGGTGTCGGGCCTGCGCGACGGCCAGCCGGGCGACGGCGAGTTTCGGCTTGCGCAGTCCATTCGGCCAGGCGCCGAACCGGGCGCGCGCTGGTACCGCGTCCGGGCCCGCGCGTTCAGCGTTCCAGGCCAGCGGCTGCCGATGCTTGCCTGGCAGCTTGCCGATATCTCGCAGGAACGGGCCGAGCAGGAGCGGTTCTTTCTCGACCTGCAAAAGGCGATCGATCACCTCGATCACGCGCCGGCCGGTTTCTTTTCGGCCGACCAGGAAGGCCGCGTCACCTATATCAACGCGACCCTTGCGGAGTGGCTGGGCATCGACCTGGCCAGCTTCACTCCCGGCGCCATCACGCTGCCGGAGATCGTCGCCGGCGACGGCATGGCGCTGGTCCGTTCGGTCAAGGCCGACGCTGGTACCACGCGCAATGCCGTTATCGACCTCGATCTGACGACGATGACCGGCGAGGCGCTGCCGGTGCGCTTCATGCATCGTGTCTCGGCCAGCCGAGAGGGGCTCAACGGCCCGACTCGCACCATCGTGCTCAACCGGACGCAAGGCGAGGACGCTTCGGCCGACCTCCGTGCATCGGAAATACGCTTCACGCGGTTCTTCAACTCGACGCCGATGGCGATAGCCGGCGTCGATCATGCCGGCCGCATCCTGCGCACCAATGCGCCGTTCCTGTCGCTGTTTTCCTCGGTCGTCGACCGCGACGCGGTCGATCGGCGTGTGCGGCTGGATACGGTGATCCACGAGCGCGACCGGCCGGCTTTCGCCGCGGCCTTTGAAAAGGCACGTCAGCAACAGGCTGACATCGAGCCGATCGATACGGTGCTGCCCGGCAATGAGGAGCGCCACATACGCTTCTACGTCAATGCGGTCGCTGACGGCACCGGCGGCGAGGGCGCCGAGGAATCGGCCATCGTCTATGCCGTGGAGACCACCGAGCAAAAGGCCCTCGAGGGCCAGATGGCGCAGAGCCAGAAAATGCAGGCGGTCGGCCAACTCGCCGGCGGCATCGCGCATGATTTCAACAATGTGCTGACCGCCATCATCATGGCCTCGGACCTGCTGTTGACCAACCACCGGCCGTCCGATCCGTCATTCCCGGACATCATGAACATCAAGCAGAACGCCAACCGGGCGGCCTCGCTGGTGCGGCAGTTGCTGGCCTTCTCGCGCAAGCAGACACTGCGGCCGGAGGTGCTCAACCTGACCGACGTGCTCGCGGATCTAAGGATGCTGCTTGCCCGGCTGGTCGGCAACGACATCAAGCTCAAGATCGACCATGGCCGCGACCTGTGGCCGGTCAGGGTCGATATCGGGCAATTCGAGCAAGTGGTGGTCAATCTGGCGGTCAATGCGCGCGATGCGATGCCGGCCGGCGGCGAACTCACCGTACGTACCCGCAACGTCAGCGCCGGGGAATGCAAGACCTTTTCCTATCGCGAACTTACACCGGCCGACTATGTGCTGGTCGAGGTCGAGGACAGCGGTAGCGGCATTGCGCCTGATGTGCTGAAAAAGATCTTCGAGCCCTTCTTCACGACAAAGGAGGTTGGCAAGGGAACCGGCCTCGGCCTGTCCATGGTCTATGGCATCATCAAGCAGACAGGCGGCTTCATCTTCTGCGATTCCGAAGTCGGCAAGGGATCCGTGTTCCGCATCTTCCTGCCGCGGCACATTGCGGAGGCAAGGAAGGCGGGCGAGGCTGGAGAGGCGCCGGCCGCACCTGCCAAGATCGCCGACTCAGCCAAGGACCTGTCGGGCTCGGCCACGGTGCTGCTGGTCGAGGACGAGGACGCCGTGCGCATGGGCGGCATGCGGGCGCTGAAATCGCGCGGCTACACCGTCCACGAGGCGTCGTCGGGCGTCGAGGCGCTTGAGGTCTACGAAGCGCTCGGCGGCAAGGTCGACGTCGTGGTGTCGGACGTGGTGATGCCGGAAATGGACGGCCCGACGCTGCTTGGCGAATTGCGCAAACGGCAGCCCGACATCAAGTTCATCTTCGTGTCCGGCTATGCCGAAGACGCGTTCGCCAGGAACTTGCCGGCCGACGCGCATTTCGGCTTCTTGCCGAAGCCGTTTTCGCTCAAGCAATTGGCCACGATCGTAAAGGACATGCTGGAATCCTGACCCTTCCAACGCTCCGCTTGCGCAATGTCGTGAGACTGCCATGATGGCAGGCGAAACGGGCGACGGGTTTTGGAAAGCATGCCGTGACGCCACACAACGAAGCTAGCAAAGGCGACTACGCAAGCACGGTGCTGCTGCCGGGCGACCCGCAGCGCGCTGAATGGATGGCGGAAACCTTTCTGGAAGCGCCGCGCTGCGTCAACCGCCGCCGCGGCGCGCTCGGCTTTACCGGGCTGTTTCGCGGCAAACCTGTCAGCATCCAATCCACCGGCATCGGCGTCTCTTCGTTCCTGGTCTATGTGCATGAGCTGCTGGACTTCTATGGTGCGAAAACACTGATCCGCACTGGTACCTGCGGTGGCCTGACCGCCGAGATGGCGCTGCGCAGCCTGGTGATCGCGCAATCGGTGCGTGGCGAAAATGCGGAGAGCGGCCAGGTTTTTGGGCTCTATCGTGCCGATGCCGGCCCCGATCCGGCATTGTTGACCCAGGCATTGGCCCGAGCTTCGGAACTCGGCATCGACCATCGGGCCGGGCTGACCATTTGCAGCGATATTTTCTATCATCCGCTGGGGCGCGAACGCTTTGCCGAAGCACAGGCACAGGGCGCGCTCGCCGTGGACATGGAAACCAGCGCACTTTACCGCATTGCGGCCGATTTCGGCGCTCGGGCGCTGTCGATCCTGACCGTCGTCGACAACGTGGCAACCGGCGAGCAGACCGACTATTCCGAACGCCAGGGGCTTTTCACCGATATGACCCGGCTGGCGCTCGATCTGGCGGCGGAGAGCTAGGCGGCTTTGTGCTTCGGAGTACGGAACCTCGCCAGGTTCCGTACTTTTTTCAACGCTTCGTGCAGGTCGAGGCGGTAAAGGCGCCGTCTGGCTGCTTCATGATGATGTCGAAGGACGGGGTGGTTCCGCTTTCCAGCGTCGCCTGCGTAAGCGAGATCGAGTTGCCGCCACTGGTATAGCCACCCAGCGGACCTAGCCAGGTGATCACGCCGTCTGCATCCATCTGGTAATTGTAGCTCTGCGGCGCGATGCCGAAGCTCACAGGACCGCTATAGACGTTTCCCTTGATGGTGATGTCGCCGAGGCTGAGGAACATGCCAAGCAGATAGACTTCGCAATGATAGGAGCCGTCCGGCAGCTTGCCGTCGCTGAAGCCGGCGCGCGCTACGGTCGTCGCCGCCAGCAGAAGCATGGCGGTGAAAATGCAAGAAGCTCTGAAAGCCATTTGATCGCTCGTTAAAGGGGTTCAAACTTGCCCATTTCGCCGCGGCGCTGCAATCCTCGCCAGCACTCATATGATGCTGCTCAAAATTCAGGCATTGGCCTATATGTGAGCAAAACTTAGGCTGATATGGGTGATCCTTTCTCGTTTCGAACATAGCAGGCGAGGTTCATCTCCTGCAGCTAATACATTAACCGACTGACAGAGCTGGGAAATCTCAAATCCTCCGACCTTGCTCCGGTGATTGGCACAGCCGTTGCATGGTCTGTCCCGATGCAGTTAACCAGCTTGGGAGTTTAAAAGTATGAGGGGCAGTTTCTCGACAATAGCAAAAATGTTTTCGGCCGGCGTGGTCACCGCCGGCCTGCTGATGAGCGTTCCCGCCAAGGCGGCCGACGACACCATCAAGGTCGGCATCCTCCATTCGCTGTCGGGAACCATGGCGATCTCGGAGACAACGCTGAAGGACGCCATGCTGATGCTCATCGAAGAGCAGAATGCCAAGGGCGGCCTGCTCGGCAAGAAGCTCGAGGCGGTGGTCGTCGATCCGGCTTCCAACTGGCCGCTGTTCGCCGAAAAGGCGCGCGAGCTGATCTCGAAGGACAAGGTCGCCGCGGTGTTCGGCTGCTGGACCTCGGTGTCGCGCAAATCGGTGCTGCCGGTGTTCAGCGAGCTCGACAACATCCTGTTCTACCCGGTCCAGTATGAGGGTGAGGAAAGCGAGCGCAACGTGTTCTACACCGGTGCGGCGCCGAACCAGCAGGCCATTCCGGCCGTCGATTATCTGATGAGCGAGGATGGCGGTTCGGTGAAGCGCTGGGTGCTCGAAGGCACCGACTACGTCTACCCGCGCACCACCAACAAGATCCTCGAGGCCTATCTGAAGGCGAAGGGCGTTGCCGCCGAAGACATCATGGTCAACTACACGCCGTTCGGTTTCTCCGACTGGCAGACCGAAGTCTCGGCGATCAAGAAGTTCGGCTCGGCCGGCAAGAAGACCGCCGTCGTCTCGACCGTCAATGGCGACGCCAACGTGCCGTTCTACAAGGAGCTCGGCAACCAGGGCATCAAGGCCGAGGACATCCCGGTCATGGCCTTCTCGGTCGGCGAGGAAGAGCTTGCCGGTCTGGACACTGCGCCGCTGGTCGGCCATCTCGCCGCCTGGAACTATTTCGAAAGCGTCGATACGCCCGAGAACGCGAAGTTCATCGCCGACTGGCACAAGTTCATCAAGAACGACAAGCGCACCACCAACGATCCGATGGAAGCCCACTATATCGGCTTCAACATGTGGGTGAAGGCGGTCGAGAAGGCCGGCACCACCGATCCGGACAAGGTCATCGACGCCATGGTCGGCGTCTCGGTGCCGAACCTGACCGGCGGTTATTCGACCATGATGCCGAACCATCATATCACCAAGCCGGTGCTGATCGGCGAAATCCAGGCCGACGGCCAGTTCGAAACCGTCTCGCAGACGCCGGGCCTGGTGATGGGCGACGAGTGGTCCGACTACCTGCCTGACTCCAAGGACCTGATCTCCGATTGGCGCGCGCCTCTGTCCTGCGGCAACTTCAATGTCGCCACAGGCAAATGCGGCGGCAAGGGAACCAACTGATCCTCCCGGTCTGTCCTCCCAGACCGCAAAAGCCTCCGGGCGGGCTCGTCCTCCAGCCTGCCCGGAGGCGACATTCAACCTCCAAGAGCCACCAGAAACCGATGATCCTGATCCGCGCGATTGGCTTGATGCTGCTCCTCCTTCTGGGAATGCTGCTGCCGTCGAACGCCAGCGAATCCGATCTGCGCGCGGTCGTCGCCAAACTCGCCACCGCCTCCAATTTTTCAGCGATCGAAGCCATCGTGCGCGAGCTTGCGGCAACCGGCGACACAGCCGTCGAACGGCCGCTTGCCGCGCTTGCGGAGGGCAGCCTTTACGTCCGCAAGGCCGATTCAGTAGTCTTTGTCGGCAAGGAGAGCGGCGACAGCATCGAACTGCTCGATGCGCTCACCGGCGAAAAGTCTGGCGAAGCAGCCAAGGCCGACATCACCAAGATCAAGGTCAACAACACGCTGCGCCGCGTCATCCGCGACGCGCTGGGCACGCTGACGCTGGGCTCCAAGGATCCGGCGGTGCGCATTGCCGCCGCCGACACCATGTTCAAGACGCCGGACGCGGCAAACATCGAGCCGCTCGACACCGCGATCGCCAATGAGAGCGCGGCAAGCGTCAAGGCGCTGCTCGAACAGGCCCACGCCGCGTCGGTTCTCGTTTCAGACAGGCCGGAGGCCGACAAATTGGCGGCGATAGCGCTCATCGGTGCGCGCGGCGACCGGGATGCGGTGTCGCTGCTCACGTCGGTGGAGGCCAGTTCCGAAGGTGCGGTGAAGGACGCGGCGACTGCGGCGATATCCAACATCAATTCGACGCTGGCGCTGTGGGACGCCGGCCAGAATATCTGGTACGGCATATCGCTCGGATCGGTGCTGCTGCTGGCGGCGATCGGCCTTGCCATCACTTTCGGCGTCATGGGCGTCATCAACATGGCGCATGGCGAGATGGTCATGCTGGGCGCCTACACGACCTTCGTCGTGCAGGAGGTTATCCGCAATTCCTTTCCCGGCCTGTTCGACTGGTCGCTGGTCATCGCCCTGCCGCTGGCCTTCCTGGTGGCGGCGCTCGTCGGCCTTATCATAGAGCGCGGGCTGATCCGCTTCCTCTATGGCCGGCCGTTGGAGACCCTGCTAGCGACATGGGGTGTCTCGCTGATCCTGCAGCAGGCCGTGCGCACCATCTTCGGGCCGACCAACCAGGAGGTCGGCAACCCATCCTGGATGTCAGGTTCGTTCGCGATCGGCCAGCTTTCGGTCACCTGGAACCGGCTCTGGATCCTGGCTTTTGCGCTCGGCGTCTTCGCTGTGCTGCTTTACGTGATGAAACGCACGCCCTGGGGGCTGCAGATGCGTGCCGTCACGGCCAATCGCCGGATGGCCGCCTCTATGGGCATCAGGACGCCGTGGGTCGATGCCCTGACCTTTGCATTGGGGTCCGGCATTGCCGGCATCGCCGGCGTCGCGCTCAGCCAGATCGACAATGTCTCGCCCAATCTCGGCCGCGGCTACATCATCGACAGCTTCATGGTCGTCGTCTTCGGCGGCGTCGGCAATCTCTGGGGCACGCTGGTCGGCGCCTTCTCGCTCGGCATTGTCAACAAATTCCTCGAACCGTATGCCGGAGCGGTGCTCGGCAAGATCGTCGTTCTGGTGCTGATCATTCTGTTCATCCAGAAACGCCCGCGCGGCCTGTTCGCGCTCAAGGGCAGGTCGGTGGAAGCATGATCACGCGACGCTTCTTTGCCGCCGGCGCCGACCGCCGCGTCGCCATCACCATCTTCATCCTGCTGGCGGTTGCGATCGTCGTGCCGCTGCTCAATCTTGCGGTCTCGCCGACAAGTGCGTTTTACGTGCCGTCCTATATCGTCGCGCTCACCGGCAAATATCTCTGCTATGCGCTGCTCGCCTTGGCCCTCGATCTCGTCTGGGGCTATTGCGGCATCCTCTCGCTCGGCCACGGCGCCTTCTTCGCACTCGGCGGCTATGCGATGGGCATGTATCTGATGCGCCAGATCGGCTCGCGCGGCGTCTACGGCAATCCGCTGCTGCCGGACTTCATGGTGTTCCTGAACTACAAGGAACTGCCGTGGTTCTGGTACGGTTTCGACCATTTCTGGTTTGCCGCAATCATGGTGCTTGCAGTACCCGGCCTGCTCGCCTTCGTCTTCGGCTGGTTTGCCTTCCGCAGTCGCGTCACCGGCGTCTATCTGTCGATCATCACCCAGGCGATGACCTATGCGCTGCTGCTTGCCTTTTTCCGAAACGACATGGGTTTCGGCGGCAATAACGGCCTGACCGACTTCAAGGATATTCTAGGCTTCAACGTGCAGGCCGACATGACACGCTCGGCGCTGTTCGCGGCTAGCGCCGTCATGCTGGCGCTCGCCGTCTTCGTCACCTGGGCAATCGTCGGTTCCAAATACGGCAAGCTTTTGATGGCGGTGCGCGACGCCGAAAGCCGCACGCGCTTTCTCGGCTGGCGGGCGGAGAACGTCAAACTGTTCGCCTTCACCGTGTCGGCGGTGATGGCCGGCATCGCCGGTGCGCTTTACGTACCGCAGGTCGGCATCATCAACCCTGGCGAATTCGAGCCGTCCAATTCGATCGAGGTGGTGGTGTGGGCGGCCGTCGGCGGGCGCGGCACCATCGTCGGGCCGATCATCGGCGCGCTTTTGGTCAATGCCGGTAAATCCTGGTTCACCGGCGTGCTGCCTGAATTCTGGTTGTTTGCGCTGGGCGGACTGTTTGTCGCCGTCACGCTGTTCCTGCCCAAGGGCATCATCGGCATGTGGGATTCCTGGCGCGGCAACGCCAAGGCGTTGCGGGCGGCCTCGGTTGCCGAGGAAGCCGGGATCGATCCCGATGCGCCGGTGCCGCCGAAAACCGACCGTTCGGCGGCGAGAAGGCCGGGCGACTGGTCGGCCTCCGGCGCCGAACCGCAGCCGGCGGAGTGATGGTCTGATGTCGAAGAGCAACACCATCCTCTATCTCGACGGCGTTTCGGTTTCCTTTGACGGTTTTCGCGCCATCAACAACCTTTCGCTGGTGCTCGACAAAGGCGAGATGCGGGCGATCATCGGCCCCAACGGCGCCGGAAAGACGACGATGATGGACATCGTCACCGGCAAGACGCGGCCCGATGCGGGCGAGGTTTTCTTCAACGGTGAGGTCGATCTGACCAAACACGACGAGGCCGAAATCGCCATGATGGGCATCGGCCGTAAATTCCAGAAGCCGACCGTCTTTGAAAGCCACACGATCGAGGACAATCTGATGCTGGCGCTGAAAGGCCCGCGCTCGATCTTCCCGGCACTGTTCCATCGTCGCTCGGCCGCGGAAGTGCGGCAGATCGACGACATCCTCGGCATCATCCGGCTTGGCGACAAGCGCGACGAACTCGCCGCCAATCTGAGCCACGGCCAAAAGCAATGGCTCGAGATCGGCATGCTTCTGGCGCAGGATCCGCTGCTGCTGCTGGTCGATGAGCCGGTTGCCGGCATGACCGACGCCGAGACCGAGGAAACCGCGCGGCTGCTCAGGGATATCGCGCGCGACCATTCGGTCATCGTCGTCGAGCACGACATGCATTTCGTGCGCGAGCTCGGCGTCAAGGTTACCTGCCTGCACGAAGGCTCGGTGCTTTCCGAGGGCAGCCTCGACTTCGTTTCGGCCGACGAGCGCGTCGTCGAAGTCTACCTGGGGAGATGATCATGGTCTGGCGCGTTCCGTTCCATCATTTCGACCTTTCGTTCTTCACGCGTTGGAGAAAGCGCTGACCATGCTCGAAGTCTCCAATGCCACGCTGCATTACGGCGCCGCTCAGGCGCTGCGCGGTGTCTCGCTGACAGCCCGCGCCGGCAAGATCACCTGCGTGCTCGGTCGCAACGGCGTCGGCAAGACCAGTTTGATGAGATTGATCGTCGGCCATCATCGGCTGACGAGCGGAAGCGTTGCCTTCGAGGGGAAGGCGCTCGACCGGAGCGCGGCGTATGATCGCGCCCGGTCGGGCATCGCATTCGTGCCGCAGGGCAGGGAGATATTTCCGCTGCTTACGGTGCGGGAAAACCTCGAATCTGGCTTCGCGCCGCTGAAGCGCGCCGACCGCAACATTCCCGGTCACGTCTTCGAATTGTTTCCGGTGCTGAAGCAGATGCTCGCGCGCCGAGGCGGTGATCTTTCCGGCGGCCAGCAGCAGCAGCTTGCCATCGGTAGGGCACTGGTGATGCGGCCTAAACTGCTGGTGCTCGACGAGCCGACCGAAGGCATCCAGCCGTCGATCATCAAGGATATCGGCCGCGCCATCCGCTATCTGCGCGACCAGGCCGGCATCCCCGTGCTCCTGGTCGAACAGTATCTCGACTTCTGCCGGGAATTGGCCGACGAGGTCAACATCATGGACCGTGGCCAGATCGTTCATACCGGCTCGGCCGAGGATCTCGACCGGGCGGACGTCCGCAAATTCCTGACCGTCTGAATTCTTATTGATTCTATTACTTTGCAACTCTGGCGCGCTGCAGATTGCGTGCTAGATTTTGCTTGGCCTTGGTGAGTCGGCCGCTTTCCGTACCAGTTTCAACTTGGCAGATCAGGGGAAGGCGCGGATGCGTCGGCACGCTTGCGCGCAAGCCCTTCCCTTCGAGCGATCTGTTGTCGTCCAACATTTCGGGTGCTTGGGAGCCAGGGCCAGTCAATGGAGTGCTATGTCGAGGACTATCAGAAACGACGGCTCACGGAGCGCGTCGACATCCTGACAGCCATCAACATTCTGAAATCGCAGGGGTATGACCACGACGAACTCATCGCGGAGATCACCAAGGTCTTCTATGTCGATCTCGATGCTTTCAATGAGATCGTCAGGGTTGATCGGCGTCCGGACGAACGCGCCGCATAGCCGGTAGTTTAGGACCAAGCCAGGCGGACCACCGACAGCGGCGTCAGCCTGCGACCCGCTTCATCAGGGCGATGGCGCCGAATGGAGCGCGGACCTTGCCCTCTGTGATGAAGTAGACGAACACATCGCGTGGCTTGACCGGCGCGTCGGTTGAAGGATCGGCACGCGACAGGTCGACCGGCACCTTGCCTTCCGCCCAGGTGTTTGCGCGCGCCGCCCATTCGTCGAGCGCCTTTGGCGTGTAGCAATCGGGATTGTCGTCGCTGCCGGTCTGCAGCCGCGCATAGATGAAATCGCCGGTAACGTCGCCAATCCCAGGATATTTGGCGTGGTCGGCATAGACGATGGCGGCCTTGTGCTTTCGCGCCAAGGCGGCGAACTCCGGCACGACGAAGCTGTCGTTGCGCACCTCGACCGCGTGGCGCAGCGCAACGCCGTCCTGCTTTTCCGGCAACAGCTTGAGGAAGGCCTCGAAATCGTCCGGGTCGAATTTCTTGGTCGGCGCGAACTGCCACAGGATCGGCCCGAGCTTGTCGCCAAGTGCGGCGACGCCCGACCCGAGGAAGCGCATGATCGATTCCCCGGCCTCGCCGAGCACGCGGCGGTTGGTGACAAAGCGGTTGCCCTTCAGCGAATAGACGAAACCATCCGGCACCTCGTTGGCCCATTTGACGAAGGTCGGCTCCTTGAAGCTCGAATAATAGGTGCCGTTGACCTCGATGGTGGGCACCTGCCGGCTGGCATAATGCAGTTGCTTGGCCTTCGACAATTTGTCCGGGTAGAAGGACGTGTCCCACGGCTCGAAGGTCCAGCCGCCCATGCCGGCGCGGATTGTTCCTGATTGAGTCATGGTCGTCCTCCCGGTTTGCAGAAAAGGATCACGCGATGGCGGTCGTCTCGACGGCTTTCGCCATGTCGACGACCGTCCATCCTGGCCGATATGGATTGGGCCGGCGACCCGTTTCGCGAAAGCCGTAGGCCTTATACAACGAAACGTTCCGTTCCATTCTGGCATTGGTGTAGAGTCGGATCTCAGGCAAGCTCCACAAGCGCGTCTGTTGCTCGGCCCAGTCGAGCAGCCCGATGCCGAAACCCTTGCCCTGAAAGGCTGGCGCAACGGCAACGCTGAAGATCATTGTATGGTCCGCATTTCGTTCGAGAACGATCAAGCCGGCCGGCTGTCCATTCTGCTCCAAAAGCCAGACCTCGCCGCGTTGGATGCGCGGCGCATAGTCCTGTGTGACGGGGATCGGCGGCGCTCCGAACAGGGCAGTGTAGGGCGCGTAGGCGTCGGTGGTGAGCGAAATCACCGTGGAGAGATCATCGGCCCGAGCGGCTCTCGTCATCAAAACTGGCCCGCGCCGGCAGCGGCCGCAATCACCTTGTCCATGCCGTCGGCGATCGCAGCGACGGCATTGCGACTGGCGTCGCCCAAGCCGTGGCGCTCAGCGAGCCAGTGCGCGTCATTGTAGGAGAGCCAGACCTTGCCTTGCCCGTCCTCCCAAGCCAGTGCCTTGACCGGCAAATCGATGCCGGCAAGCTGCCGGTCCTGCATCAGTGGCGTACCGCCTTTCGGATTGCCGAAAATCAGGAGCTGGGTTGGACGCAGTGATGTTTCGACGCTGCGCGCACCAGCGGCGTGATCAATGCGGGCGAAGACCAGCAATCCTGCACGTTCGACAGTTTCGACCAGGCGATCGATGGTTTCGGTCACGCCGAAGCGGCTTTGGACCGTGATGAGACCGTTCTTTGCCATCACTCCGCCGCTTCGCGCTTGCCTCCGGGGCGCCGCTCCAGCAATTCCCTCAGGAACTGCCCGGTATAGCTGCGTTTTTCGCGGACGATGTCCTCCGGCGTGCCGGACGCCACCAGCTCGCCGCCGCCGTCACCACCTTCGGGGCCAAGATCGAGAACCCAGTCAGCGGTCTTGATCACCTCTAGATTGTGCTCGATGACGACGACCGTGTTGCCCTGGTCGACCAGCTCGTGCAGCACTTCAAGCAACTTGGCGACGTCGTGGAAATGCAGGCCGGTGGTTGGCTCATCGAGAATGTAGAGCGTCTTGCCGGTCGCCTTGCGCGACAGTTCCTTGGCAAGCTTGATGCGCTGCGCCTCGCCGCCCGACAAGGTCGTTGCCTGCTGGCCAACATGGATGTAGCCGAGGCCGACCCGTTTGAGTGTCTCCAGCTTGTCGCGCACGCCGGGCACGGCGGCGAAGAAATCGACGCCTTCCTCGACCGTCATGTCGAGAACGTCGGCGATCGACTTGCCCTTGAACAGGACGTCCAGTGTCTCGCGGTTGTAACGCTTGCCGTGGCAGATGTCGCAGGTGACGTAGACGTCGGGCAGGAAGTGCATCTCGATTTTGATGACGCCGTCGCCCTGGCAGGCCTCGCAGCGGCCGCCCTTGACGTTGAACGAGAAGCGGCCCGGCTGGTAGCCGCGCGCCTTCGACTCCGGCAAGCCGGCGAACCAGTCGCGGATCGGCGTGAAGGCGCCGGTATAGGTGGCGGGGTTGGAGCGCGGGGTGCGCCCGATCGGCGACTGGTCGATGTCGATGACCTTGTCGAGGAATTCGAGCCCCTCGATGCGGTCGTGCTCGGCCGGATGCTCGCGCGAGCCCATGATGCGGCGCGACGCCGCCTTGAACAGGGTCTCGATCAGGAAGGTCGACTTGCCGCCGCCGGACACGCCGGTGACGGCGGTAAAAGTGCCGAGCGGGATTTCAGCGGTGACGTTCTTCAGATTGTTGCCGCGCGCGCCGACGACCTTCAGCCGGCGGCTCTTCTTGGCCTCGCGCCGCACTGCCGGTGTCGCCACTTCGAGCTCGCCCGACAGATATTTGCCGGTGATCGAAGCGGGCGTCGCCATGATCTGCTGCGGCGTGCCCTGGGCGATGATGTGGCCGCCATGAATGCCGGCGGCCGGGCCGATATCGACGACATAGTCGGCGTGCAGGATGGCGTCCTCGTCATGCTCGACGACGATCACTGTGTTGCCGATGTCGCGCAGATGCTTCAGCGTATCGAGCAGGCGGGCATTGTCGCGCTGGTGCAGACCGATCGACGGCTCGTCCAGCACGTAAAGTACGCCGGTCAGGCCGGAGCCGATCTGCGAGGCAAGACGGATGCGCTGGCTCTCGCCGCCTGACAGCGTGCCGGAGTTGCGCGACAGCGTCAGATAATCGAGCCCGACATCGTTGAGGAAGCGCAGCCGCTCGCGGATTTCCTTGAGCACGCGCACCGCAATCTCGTTCTGCTTGTCGTTGAGCGAAGCGGGCAGATCGGTGAACCACTGGTCGGCCTTGCGGATCGACAGCTCGGTGACCTCGCCAATGTGCTTGCCGGCGATCTTGACCGCGAGCGCCTCGGGCTTCAGCCGATAGCCGCGGCAGGCCGGGCAGGGCGTGGCCGACATGAAGCGCTCGATCTCCTCGCGCATCCAGGCGGATTCGGTTTCCTTCCAGCGGCGCTCGAGGTTGGGGATGACGCCCTCGAAGGTCTTGGTCGTCTTGTAGGAGCGCAGGCCGTCATCGTAGTGGAAGGTGATTTCGCGCTCGCCGGTGCCGTGCAGGATGGCTTGCTTTGCCTCTTCGCTCAGATCCTTGAACTTGTCGCCGAGCTTGAAGCCGTAGGCAACGCCCAGCGCTTCCAGCGTTTGCGCATAATAGGGCGACGTCGATTTCGCCCAAGGGCTGACGGCGCCGGCGCGCAGCGAGACATTCTCGTCGGGCACGACCAGGCTGGCATCGATGGCGCGTTGGCTGCCGAGCCCATCGCAGGTCGGGCACGCGCCGAACGGATTGTTGAAGGAGAACAGCCTGGGCTCGATCTCGGGAATGGTAAAGCCGGACACCGGGCAGGCGAACTTTTCCGAGAACAGCATGCGTTCATGCGTCTCGTTCTTCGATTTGTTGACCGAATCCTCGCCGGTCTGGCTGGCGTCGAGCGGCCTGTCGGCAAATTCCGCTACCGCCAGTCCGTCTGCAAGCTTCAGCGCGGTCTCGATGGAATCGGCGAGCCGCGTCGCCAGATCGCCGCGCACGACGATGCGGTCGACGACAACGTCGATGTCATGCTTGTACTTCTTGTCCAGCGCGGGCACGTCGGCGATCTCGTAGAAGACGCCATCGACCTTGACGCGCTGAAAACCCTTCTTCTGCAGCTCCAGCAGTTCCTTGCGGTACTCGCCTTTGCGGCCGCGCACCATCGGCGCCAGGATGAACAGCCGGGTGCCTTCCTCGACTGCAAGCACCCGGTCGACCATCTGCGAGACCGTCTGGCTCTCGATCGGCAGGCCGGTGGCCGGCGAATAAGGTACACCGACGCGGGCGAACAAAAGCCGCATATAATCGTAGATCTCGGTGACGGTGCCGACAGTCGAACGTGGGTTCTTCGAGGTGGTCTTCTGCTCGATGGAGATGGCTGGCGACAGGCCGTCGATCTGGTCGACGTCCGGCTTCTGCATCATTTCGAGGAATTGTCGTGCATAGGCCGAAAGGCTCTCGACATAGCGGCGCTGGCCCTCGGCATAGATCGTGTCGAAGGCAAGCGACGACTTGCCTGACCCCGACAGCCCGGTCATGACGATCAGGCTGTCACGCGGCAGGTCGAGATCGACATTCTTCAGATTGTGTTCGCGTGCCCCGCGAATGGAGAGATATTTATGGTCGGCCATCGCCGGTCGCCGCCTCAGAATCTGGAATTCGTGGGATGGGCGGGTTTTCCCGACCATCCCCTATGTAGGTAATTTCGCCGCCTTTTCGAGAGACGCCACAACTCTCGACCAAAGCGTTTAACCGCCTTTCGCGCGAACGGGCAAGCGGAAAGAACAAAGGCCGAACACGCTCCTGACAAAAGCTGCCCGTGCGGCTGGGTTCACCCGGGGTTCACAAAGCGTCTCGCGATCACATTTTTCGGTAATCGGCCATTCAAGGTTGACGTCCATCTGTCACGGGGGCAGACTCCAAACGTCAACGAAGCCGGCCGTCTTTCGATGGCCTCGCGGCCTGGGGCTAGCCTGCGAGACGCCGCGGGTTATGCGATGAGCGCTTCGACGACAGTCGCAACGAACAGAAGGAGAGCAGAGGCATGACTCCACCGGACAGTTCCTTGAGGCTCCACGTGTCGCTGGAGCCGCGGCAGGTATAAGTGGCTAGGCCAAGCGTTTTGCGCTACCTGCCAACGTTGACCTGCCGATCCCCACAACAATCAGAGACTGCTAGTCGGATCGTCGGCTGAACGCCGCGAAGCATCCGAAATAAAAAGCCGGCAGTACACTCCCGGCAATTTGGATTTTAGATCCAAGAAGCCCCGTCAATTGCACAAGCAATGACGGGGCTGTTCGTTTGAAGGGCACATTTGTGGTGCATGCCAGGCGAACTTACCGGCTGGGGGGCCTGATTCCGCCGGTAGCGACATCGATGGTTATGCTGCCGGAAATCCGAACGTCGGTATCGCCGATCTTGAACGTGCCGTTGCCGCTGCTTGGAACCGCGTCGTCGGGCTCAGGCTGCGGCCCTGGCTCGGCGATGCGATAGTCGCTGGTCACGCCGGGCAGGGCGCCCTTTTGCGAAGACGTCGAATTATCTTGGGCAAATGCCATGTCCACCAGCATGTTCGTGCCGGCCACAGTAGCGATAGCAAGGCACAACAGGCTGGATGAACGGCTGGCGGTCATCGCCGGACTATAGTGCCGTGATGGCGGCAAGACCAGACCGATGGCGCTGAAATTGCGGGCGCTCAATCGCGTCGGTTGCGTCCGCCGGCCCTGCTCGTTCATGCGGCCTGCTTGCGGGTGTCGAAAACATGGTCGACGAGTCCCCAATCCTTGGCCTCCTGGGCGGTCATGAAAAAGTCGCGGTCGAGCGTGCGTTCCACTTCTTCGTAGGTGCGGCCGCAATGATGGGCGTAAAGATCGGTCATGCGCCGCTTGGTGCGAAGGATGCCCTCGGCATGGCGCTGGATATCGGAGGCTTGGCCTTGGAAACCGCCGAGAGGCTGATGCAGCACGATGCTGGTGTTGGGTAGCGCGATACGCCGCCCTGGCGTGCCCGCCATCAGGAGAAACGAGGCCATCGAGGCGGCGAAGCCCATACAAACGGTGGAGACCGGGCAGCTGATATACTGCATCGTATCGTAGATGGCGAAACCGCTGGTCACCACGCCACCCGGCGAGTTGATGTAGAGCGAGACCTCCTTGTCGGGATTGTCGGATTCCAGCGACAGAAGCTGGGCGCAGACCAGCGCCGAGGTGCCGTCGTCGATCGGCCCGTTGATGAAGACGATGCGCTCGCGCAGCAGCCGCGAAAATATATCGAAGGCACGTTCGCCGCGACTCGACTGCTCGATCACCATCGGCACCAAATTGGCAAGGCCGCTCATCGTTATCTCCTTTGACTGTCGTCGTTCAGGCCGCGCGCATAAAGAGGCGCGCGGTGTTTGCGGCGATCTGCTTGTACTTGGGAGTACGCGCTTCAAACGAAAGTCGGCAACCGGCGCCTGCCATGGCGATCTCCGGCACTGCTGCCCGAGCAAAACCATCATGGACGATGCGCAGATGCGTGCCGCCGGAAACGGTGCGGTCGAGCGTAAAGGTGACGATGCTATCCACTGGCCTATCGTTCATTGGGCTTTCCACCGGGCTGCCGGGCGGCACCCGCGTATCGCCGGGCGCCGGCCGCTCCCGCCAGGAATAGCGCAGCAGCCGTCCGGGATCCGCGTCGAGGATTTCGCACTCGATCGGCGCATCCGGCGCTTTAAAGGCAAAGCGGTTGCCGACCTTTGGTTCAATGTCGTTTGGCATCATCCAGGCCGCGAGCAGGTCCGGCACTGTCAGCGCCCGCCACACTTTTTCCGGCGGCTCGGGCAGCTCGCACTCGAACTCGATCTTGTCTGCCGCCATTTCCGCGCGTTCTTTGCCTCGGCTGGTCATTGGTCCATGTCCTTCAAAACCGTCTTGAGCCTTTCGATGCGCTCTGGCCAGAACGCGCGGTAGCGTTCGATCCAGCCGAGCAGCGGCGCAAGCCCGTTCGGATCGGCGCGATAATAGGCATTGCGGCCGGCCCGGCGTTCGACCACGAGGCCGGCACCTCGCAGCACCGCGAGATGCTGCGATACTGCCGGCTGCGAAACCGGCATGCCATTGCGGAGTTCCGATACCGTCATCTCGCCGTCGGCGAGCCGCTCATAGACGGCGCGACGCGTTGGATCGGCCAGTGCCCGAAAAATCTCTGCTTCGATCATTCCAGAAGCATAAGTCGATACTTATCGGTTTGGCAAGTCGCGTTTTTAAGACAGGCAGTGTTTTTTGCGACGGGCGAGATTTTACAAACGCGTCGGAAGCCAGCGTCTCACCATGTCTGGCGATCCGTTAAACGTTGCCTCAAAAACTGGTGACGCGAGCACGGCATGGATATGAAGCAGTTCGGAGCCGACGTTTCGGAAGCCATGTTGCCTGTGCGCGGCAACAACAAGCGACTGTCCGGCAGTCAAGACGAGATGCTCGTCATCGATCCACATCTCGGCCCTGCCAGCGATGACGGTAAGCACTTCCTCGACCGGGTGCCAATGTGTCGGGGCGCCAACCGCGGGTTCGACCCATTGTTCAAATATGCAAAGTTGAGTTGCGCCGTTGCAGGCCGAGACATGCATGCGGGTCTTTACTCCCGTCCGCCATTCTTCTTGCGGCTGATCGTCATGCTCGACCATCTTCATTGAGTTCGCCTCGATCTCAGGGTTCGTGGAAAATTCGGCGCCAAGACCCTACTTGTTACTGACATCTATTGACAGTGCAGGACCTTTAAACTAGAACGAAAAGAGAACAAAAACCTTGTGGGAAAAGGCAGCCACGGCAGGCAGGGATTGTCCATAGCCTGTAAGGTGGAGCGACAAGGAATTTGGTTTCGGATGAGCGCGGAGAAGTGTCATGGCGGGTAGCGTCAACAAGGTCATTCTGGTGGGCAACCTCGGGGCGGACCCTGAAATCCGCCGCCTGAATTCGGGTGACCCGGTCGTCAATATCCGCATCGCGACGTCGGAAAGCTGGCGCGACAAGACATCTGGAGAGCGCAAGGAAAAGACCGAGTGGCACAATGTCGTGATTTTCAACGACCAGATCGCCAAGGTGGCCGAGCAGTATCTGAAGAAAGGCATGAAGGTCTATGTCGAGGGCCAGCTGCAGACGCGCAAATGGCAGGACCAGACCGGCAATGACCGCTATACGACTGAAATCGTGTTGCAGAAATTCCGCGGCGAGCTGCAGATGCTCGACGCACGGGGCGAGGGCGGCGGCCAGGTCGGCAACTATGCCGGTGGCGGTGCGAGCCGCGGTTCCGATTTCGGCCAGTCCGGCCCGGGCGAAAGTTTCAATCGGGGTGGCGCCAACAAGGGCGGCGGCGGTGGTTCATCGCGCGAGCTGGACGACGAAATCCCGTTCTGATTTCTCGGGGCGGACTGCCCTTGCGGCGACAAGCGCCAGCACCTTGGCCACGAAATGGCGTCCCGAAAATCTGTCTTGGATTTTCGGGACGTTGTGCGTTTGAGCGGTGAAAGGACGTATCAAGTGAAAGCAAGGGTCAAATGGGTGGAGGAGCGCACTTTTGTTGGCGAGTCCGCCAGTGGGCACAAGCTGGTGCTAGGCACGGCGTTCGGGCTGGAGGGCAAGACGCCGGGGCCGAGCCCAATGGAACTGGTGCTGATCGGCACCGGAGGCTGCTCGGCCTATGACGTGGTCCATATCCTCGAAAAGGGGCGCGAGGCGGTCGAAGATTGCGTGGTCGAACTCGATGCCGACCGTGCAGAAGCCGATCCCAGGGTGTTCACCCGCATTCACATGCATTTTGTCGTCAAGGGCCGGGCGCTGTCACACGACAAGGTGAAGCGGGCGATCGGGCTTTCGATCGAGAAATACTGCTCGGCCTCGGCAATGATGGCCAAGACTGCCGAGATTACCCATGACTTCGAAGTCATTGAAACGACAGCGAAGTAGGGCAGTTCCTAGGTCGCCATCAGCGCCTTGATGCCGTCGGCGACGAACTGTATGGCGAGCGCCGCCAGGATGACGCCGAGCAGCCGTGTCAGGATCGAACGGCCGGTTTGGCCGAGGATACGATCGATGCGCTCTGACAGCACGAACACCAGGTAGGTGATGACGAGGCAGATGGCGATGATGCCGACAAGGGCTGTCTGCGCGCCAAAACCCTGAAACGAGCTTGAGAGCAGGACGGTCGCCGAAATCGCGCCGGGACCCGCAATCAGCGGGATCGCCAGCGGAAAGGCGGCGATGTTGTGGATCATGTCCCTGGTGATGGCGACGTCGCCGATCTTCTCCTTACGGTCCTGCCGGCGCTCGAACACCATTTCGAAGGCGATGAAGAACAGCAGAAAGCCGCCGGCGACGCGGAAGGCCGGCAGGGTGATGCCGAAGACCGACAGGATCGACGCGCCGGCGATTGCGAACAATGCCATCACCAGGAAAGCGATGATCGAGGCGCGCACGGAGACCTGGTTGCGCTCCTCGCGGTTCATGCCGCGGGTCACGGCAAGGAAGAGCGGCGCCAGGCCGGGCGGATCGATCGTCACCAGTATGGTGACGAAGGCGTTGAACAGGCTGTCGAAGCTCGGCATGCTGACCCTCCCCGCCGGCAATGCCGGTTAACGGGATTGGTAGAGCAAAGCGAAGCCAGTGGAAACCGTGCGGATCAGGGGCTGGCGGTGCGGCGCGCCAGAAACTCGACTTCGAGACGCCAGGTGGCGCCGTCGTCAAACGAACGCTCGCCCAGCCAGCGGAAGGAATCTCCGGTGATCCGGGAAAAGCTCCAGCGTACCGAAGGGCCGGTGCCGTCTGCGCCTAATTGGACGATCGTGTCGCCTTCGACGCGGCCCAACTGGCGGCTGTAATACCGGTTGCGCGGGTCGCTCCAGAAGATGTGCCAGGCGTCGACGCCTGGGTCATAGACGCGCAACGTCGTGCCATAGAAGGTCCATTTGCCGAGCGAAGGGGAGGAACCAGCGTCACGAGCTGGCAGGATCCATACGTCCTGGATCGCGCGGCCTTCAAGGACCCAGCCGAAATGCACCTCGCCGCGCCCGGTCAGCACCTGACCGTCTTCGAGATGGCGCGTGGCGTCGAACGTCCAGGCGCCGACGAAGCGGCCGTAAAGGTTCAGTTTCTCGGCAAGGGCCGGTGTGGGCCCATCGCTGTGCAGGGCCTTGGCAAAGGAATTGGACATGGCTTCGCTCTCATCTTGTCAGGAGACCGGCAAGCATAGAGGCCGGCAGGGGTTCTGCGCTTGGGAAAAATTGCTATGTTTGGGCGATGACGACGAGCGCGCATAGGCTGGCGTCGGGCCGAGGCTGGCAGGTGTCGGATGTCATCTGCACCGCCAGCGCCGCCGACAGGCCATTCGAGGAGGAGCATCGGCATTTCTGCGTTGCTGCCGTAACCAGCGGCACCTTCCGCTATCGTGCCCGCCAAGGCACGGCGATGCTGGCGCCGGGCGCGCTCCTGCTCGGCAATCCCGGCACATGCTACGAGTGCGGGCACGAGCATGGCGCCGGCGACCGCTGCCTCTCCTTCCATTTCGGACCGGCCTGTATGGAGCGGATCGTCGCCGACGTGCCGGGCGCCAAGACGCTCGATTTCAGCACGCCGCGCCTGCCGCCCTTGCCGGCGCTGGTGCCGCTGCTCGCCGAAGCGGAGGCGGCGCGCGAGATGGCCGACACCGGCGCGTTCGAGGAACTCGCCCTGCGCATTGCCGGTGCCGCGGTAACAGCGGCTTGCAGCGCCACGGATCGGGGACGGACCCCGAGCCGCCGCGACCAGAAGCGTGTCGCCGAAGCGGTGCGGCGCATTGAAGTCGATGCCGACCGGCCGATCTCGCTTGCCGAACTCGCCGACGAGACCGCCACCAGCCCTTACCATTTCCTGCGCACCTTCCGGCACGTTGCCGGCATGACGCCCTACCAATTCCTGCTGAGAACGCGGCTGCACAGGGCAGCCGTGCGGCTGCGGACGTCAGATAACACAATTTCGGCGATCGCCTTTGCGGCGGGATTCAACGATCTATCAACCTTCAACCGCCGTTTCCGGCGGCTGATGGGCGAGGCGCCGGGTACTTATCGCGCCCGCCGGCGACGCCGGTGAAAGGGTGCCACGGCCATATCGTCGCAATTGGTGTATCCTTTTGAATTTGCCGCTAAAAACCACATTGGAAAACTGCCGCGATTGTTGGAGTTTCGGGCCGGCTTCCTATATAAGCACCAAGTGATTCCTGATTAGATTGTGATCCGATTTGACCGACCAGAAGACACCGCGCGGCGCCGACGGCGGCCCCACCGGCATCGAGCCGATATCCATCATCGAGGAGATGCAGCGCTCCTATCTCGATTACGCCATGAGCGTGATCGTCAGTCGCGCGCTGCCGGACGTGCGCGACGGCCTCAAGCCGGTGCATCGCCGCATCCTCTACGCCGCCTATGAGAGCGGCTATCACTGGAACCGTAAATATGTGAAATCGGCACGCCCGGTCGCCGACGTGATGGGTAAATATCATCCGCACGGCGACGCCTCTATCTACGACGCTTTGGTGCGCATGGCGCAGGACTGGTCGCTGCGCGTGCCGCTGATTGACGGGCAGGGCAATTTCGGCTCGATCGACGGCGATCCGCCGGCGGCGATGCGCTACACGGAATCGCGGCTGACCAAGGTCGCGCATGAGTTGCTGGAAGACATCGACAAGGACACCGTCGATTTCCAGGACACTTACGATGCGTCGGGCAGCGAACCGAAAGTCCTGCCGGCGCGCTTTCCGAACCTGCTGGTCAACGGCTCCGGCGGCATCGCCGTCGGCATGGCCACCAACATCCCGCCGCACAATCTGGGCGAGGTCTGCAACGGCGCCATTGCCCTCATCGACAATCCAGCGATCGATCTTCCGGCGCTGATGGAGATCATTCCGGGACCGGATTTCCCGACCGGCGGCATCGTGCTTGGCCGTTCCGGCATCTACAGCGCCTATTCGACCGGCCGCGGCTCCATCGTCATGCGCGGCCGCGTCAACATCGAGGCGCGCGGCAACGACCGTGAATCGATCGTCATCACCGAGGTTCCCTATCAGGTGAACAAAGCATCGATGATCGAGAAGATGGCCGAACTGGTGCGCGACAAGCGCATCGAGGGCATTTCCGACATTCGCGATGAGAGCGACCGCCAGGGTTACCGCGTCGTCATCGAACTGAAGCGCGACGCCGTCGCCGACGTCATCCTCAACCAGCTTTACCGCTTCACTCCGCTGCAGACGTCCTTCGGTGCCAACATGGTGGCGCTGAACGGCGGCAAGCCGGAATTGCTGACGCTCACCGACATGCTGAAGGCGTTCGTCGCCTTCCGCGAGGAGGTGATCAGCCGGCGCACGAAATTCCTGCTCCGCAAGGCGCGCGACCGCGCCCATGTGCTGGTCGGCCTTGCCATCGCTGTTGCCAATATCGATGAAGTCATCAAGCTGATCCGCAGCGCTCCGGACCCGCAGACGGCGCGCGAGCAGTTGATGGAGCGGCGCTGGCCTTCGGGCGACGTGGAATCGCTGATTCTTCTGATCGACGACCCGCGCCATCGCATCAACGAGGACGGTACCTACAATCTCTCCGAGGAGCAGGCGCGCGCCATCCTCGAACTGCGCCTGCAGCGCCTAACCGCGCTCGGCCGCGACGAGATCGCCGACGAGCTGAACACGATCGGCGACGAGATCAAGGACTACCTGGACATCCTGTCGTCCCGCGCCCGCGTCCAGCAGATCGTCAAGGACGAGCTCATCGCCGTGCGCGACGAGTTCGGCACGCCGCGCCGCACCGAGCTCGCCGAGGGCGGGGCGGACATGGAAGACGAGGACCTGATCCAGCGCGAGGACATGGTCGTCACGGTCAGCCATTCCGGCTACATCAAGCGCGTGCCGCTGTCGCTCTACCGGGCGCAGCGCCGCGGCGGCAAGGGCCGCTCCGGCATGTCGACCAAGGAAGAGGATTTCGTCACCCGGCTGTTCGTCGCCAACACGCACACGCCGGTGCTGTTCTTCTCCTCGCGTGGCATCGTCTACAAGGAAAAGGTCTGGCGCCTGCCGATCGGCAACCCGCAATCGCGCGGCAAGGCGTTGATCAATATGCTGCCGCTCGAACAGGGCGAGCGCATCACCACGATCATGCCGCTGCCGGAGGATGAGACGAGCTGGGGCGAGCTCGACGTCATGTTTGCCACCACGCGCGGCACCGTGCGTCGCAACAAGCTGTCGGACTTCGTCCAGGTCAACCGCAACGGCAAGATCGCCATGAAGCTGGACGAGGAAGGCGACGAGATCCTCGGCGTCGAGACCTGCACCGATAATGACGACGTGCTTTTGACGGCAAGTTCCGGCCAGTGCATCCGCTTCCCGGTCAGCGACGTACGCGTCTTCCAGAGCCGCAATTCGGTCGGCGTGCGCGGCATCGCCATGGCCGATGGCGACCGGGTGATCTCGATGGCGGTGATCGAGCATGTCGACGCGCCGCCGGCGGAACGTGCCGCCTACCTTAAGCGGGTGGTGGCTGAACGCCGGCTCGCCGCCGACATCGCCGCCGGTGAGGAGGAAGAAATCCAGCTTACCAACGAAGAGGTCGGCGAAGAGGCGGAGCTTTCCGACGAGCGCTACGAATTCCTCAAGGCACACGAGCAGTTCGTGCTGACGGTGACGGAATATGGCTACGGCAAGCGTTCGTCGTCGTACGATTTCCGCCTGACCGGTCGCGGCGGCAAGGGTATCCGCGCTACCGACGTTTCGAAAACGGCCGAAATCGGCCGTCTGGTGGCGACCTTCCCGGTCGGCAATGATGATCAGATCATGCTGGTTTCGGATGGCGGAACCGTCATTCGCGTCCCGGTTAACGGCATTCGTTTCGCCAGCCGCGCCACCAAGGGCGTTACGATCTTTAATACCGCAGAGGGCGAGAAGGTCGTTTCGGTGGAGCGGATTTCGGAGCCGCAGGCAGACGAAGAGATCGAAGAGAGTGTCGAGGCTGAAAGCGGCGCTGCTACCGAAGGTGGGGAGCCTGACAACAACAACGTCGAGTGAGTTGCCACGACGCCGCCAGCCCGATAGGTCGGTCCGGCGTTGTCAGCAAACGCTCTAGAAATGCCGATAAGGCCTACGGATGCCGAAGCCTTCGAACTGCTTGGTATTGGCCTTGGCGCGGACGCGCTGTGCCTCCTGATGCAACCCGAATACGGTAG
Source organism: Mesorhizobium sp. M0048 (assembly GCF_040323405.1). Lineage (NCBI taxonomy): Bacteria > Pseudomonadati > Pseudomonadota > Alphaproteobacteria > Hyphomicrobiales > Phyllobacteriaceae > Mesorhizobium > Mesorhizobium sp. M0048. The sequence continues at coordinate 68,726 of NZ_JAMYUV010000024.1, forward strand.
CGATCAGCATGGCGACGGTCATTGCGGTGGCAAGCATGTAGATCAGCATGTGCGTGTTCTCCTGCGCCTAACAACGATTAGATGGGTGTTTGGTTTCATCTTCTGCAGCTGCAACTTAGTGAACACTGCGTGAAGCTGTTGTGAGCGGCACATTCATCTGTCGTTTACGTCGGCCAAAGGGTTCACGAGGCGGGCTGGTGATCGGATTTGCCTTTAGGAGAGAGGCTCGCTAGAAGCACCTGCCATGACCGAACGCATCGCCCTTTATGCCGGCTCTTTCGACCCGCTGACCAACGGCCATCTCGACGTGCTGAAGGCATCGCTGGCCGTGGCGGATACAATCTATGCGGCGATCGGCACCCATCCCGGCAAGAAGCCGTTGTTTTCCTTCGAGGAACGGGTTGGCCTGATCGAAACGGCCGCGAAGGCGGAATTCGGCAGCGACGGTGCGCGTATCAAAGTGGTCGCCTTCGACGGGCTGGTCATCGATGCGGCCAGGAAGCATGGCGCCTCGATCATGATCCGCGGTCTGCGCGACGGCACCGATCTTGACTATGAGATGCAGATGGCCGGCATGAACGAGACCATGGCGCCGGAGCTGCAGACGGTGTTCCTGCCCGCCAGCCCCTCGGTGCGCACCATTACCGCCACACTTGTGCGCCAGATAGCTTCGATGGGAGGCGACATCCGCCCCTTCGTGCCGGCGGCCGTGGCCGGCGCGCTCGCCGCCAAATTCGCGAAATAAATGCATGTCACCCAAAAGTGGAACCCGGCTTTGGGTAACGACATGCATGAACGAAGATATTCGGAGAAAGATCCATGCAGCTGAAAAAGCTTGCCTTCTTGCTTGCCGTGTTTGCCGGTCTTGTGACCGCATCCGTGTCGGCCTTTGCCGCTGATCCGGAAAACACCATGATCGTAACGCTGAAGGACGGCGACGTGACCATCGCGCTGAGGCCCGACCTTGCGCCGAAACACGTCGCGCAGATCAAAAAGCTGGTGCGCCAGGGCGCCTACGACAACGTCGCCTTTCACCGCGTCATCGACGGCTTCATGGCGCAGACCGGCGACGTCAAGTTCGGCAACATGAAGAGCGGCTTCAATGCCGACGCTGTCGGCACCGGCGGCTCCGATCTTCCCGACCTGCCGGCCGAATTCTCCAGCACCGAGCACTACCAGCGCGGCGTGGTCGGCATGGCCCGCTCCGACGATCCGAATTCCGCCAATTCGCAATTCTTCATCATGTTCGCGCCGGCACCGCCGCTCGATGGCCAGTACACCATCGTTGGCAATGTCGTCAGCGGCATGGAGCTGGTGGACCACATCAAGAAAGGCGACGAGGCGCAGAACGGGACGGTGACCGATCCCGATCGCATGATCAAGGTGCGCATCGCCGCCGACGGCAAGTAAACCCAAGTTTCAAAAGGATATTTCTGACATGGCCGAAATCAAGGACCGCGAGAACGCGCTTATCATGGACACGACGAAGGGCAAGGTCGTCATCGAATTGTTTCCAGATCTGGCGCCCGGCCATGTCGGCCGTATCAAGGAGCTGGCACGCGAAGGCGCCTATGACGGCGTGGTCTTCCACCGCGTCATCGACGGCTTCATGGCGCAGACCGGCGACGTGAAGTTCGGCAATTCCAACAAGCCGTCTTTCGCGCCGTCGCGCGCCGGCACTGGCGGTTCCGACAAGCCCGATCTGAAGGCCGAGTTCTCCAACGCCAACCATGGCCGCGGCACCTGTTCGATGGCGCGCTCGCAAAACCCGAACTCGGCCAATTCGCAGTTCTTCATCTGCTTCGACGACGCCGCCTTCCTCAACCGCCAGTACACTGTATGGGGCCAGGTCATCGAAGGCATGGACAATGTCGACAAGATCAAGCGCGGCGAACCGGTGCAGGACCCCGACAAGATCGTATCGCTCAAGGTCGCGGCCGACGTGAAATGACCAGCCGGGCTGTCGCGGCCATCGTACTTGTGCTCGTCGCGGCGGCCACTCCGGCGTTGGCGACGGAATCGATCGTTTGCAGCGCCGACGGCGGCGCGGCATCGATTGATGTTTTGATGGGACACACGGCCGTCATTGCGGTGGCGCGGGTGTGGCTGGATGCCGGCGGCAAGACATGGACCACGGACGGCCAGCCAGGCTCAACGAAAGTCATCGTTGGACAGGCATTCGAAGACGACGAGCGCATGCTGATCGATCTCACTGATGAGGGCCTCAGCTCGATCGTCGCCAAATTGCGGCTGGTCAAGGCCAGCGAGCAGTCCAGTTTCGCAATGGGCGGCACGTTGAGCATTGACGGTGTCAGTGCCTGGGCGGTGACCTGCCCGGAACCTTGAGGCGGGGTTTTCTTGCGCGTCGACCTTTTCGACTTCGATCTGCCGGAAGAACGCATCGCGCTTCGCCCAGCCGAGCCGCGCGACAGCGCCAGGATGCTGGTGGTCAGGCCGGGTGAGGGGCTCGAAGACCTGACGGTGCGCGACCTGCCGGCCCTGCTCAAGGCCGGTGATGATGTGCTGGTCTTCAACGACACCAAGGTCATTCCGGCACAATTGAAGGGCATCAGGCGGCGCGGCGAAGCAGCAGCGCAGGTCGAAGCCACGCTGCATATGCGGGTGGCGCCCGACCGGTGGCTCGCCTTCATGCGTCCGGGCAAGCGCATCGCCGCCGGAGATCGCATCCATTTCGGTCATGATGCCAATTCCTGCTTTCTCGGCCAACTCGATGCGACCGTGATCGAGAAGGGGGAAGGCGGCGAGGTGCTGCTCGGCTTCGACCTGTCAGGTCCGTTCCTCGACGAGGCGCTGCACGCTGTCGGCCACATCCCGCTGCCGCCCTACATCGCCTCCAAACGTGACGACGACGAACGCGACCGCAGCGATTATCAGACCATTTATGCTAGGGAGGAGGGCGCGGTCGCCGCGCCGACGGCAGGGCTGCATTTCACGCCGGAGCTGTTTGCGACGCTCGACGCCAAGGGCATAGAGCGCCGTTTCGTCACGCTGCATGTCGGCGCCGGTACATTCCTGCCGGTGAAGGCGGACGACACCGCGGACCACAAGATGCACGCCGAAACCGGTTCGGTGAGCGCGGAAACCGCCGAGGCGCTGAATGCGGCGAAAGCAAAAGGAGGGCGCATTATCGCTGTCGGCACGACATCGCTGCGCTTGCTGGAGAGCGCGGCTGGCGAGGAGGGCAGGCTGGCCGCATGGTCAGGCCTGACCGACATCTTCATCACCCCCGGCTATCGCTTCAAGACCGCCGACATGCTGATGACCAATTTCCATCTGCCGCGTTCGACGCTGTTCATGCTGGTTTCGGCCTTCTGCGGTTTGCAGACGATGCGGGCGGCCTATGCGCATGCCATCGAGAATCGCTACAGGTTTTATTCCTATGGAGACGCAAGTCTTCTGTTCAGGGAGGATAGTAATGGACGATGACCTGGAAACCTTCGACCGCGAAGCATTGATCGGCGAGGTCAGGAAATTACGCGCCGGCATCCGCCAACACCGCGACGCCACCGGCCATGATCTGTGCTGGCATCATCCCGACCTGTGGTCGCTTTTGCCCGAAAAGACCGAGCCGGCGATTGCCGTGCCGCCGTGGCCGAAATTCATGCGCGGCTGCATCCGCTACCGTCAATCGCTCGATAAGCAGGCTGCGGACGCGCCGGTATTTGACAAGGAGTTCGATGGCTAGGGAATTCAATGACTGACGCATTCACCTTCAAGGTGCTGGCGACCGACGGCAGGGCGCGGCGTGGTGCAATCACCATGCCGCGCGGGGAAATCCGCACGCCTGCCTTCATGCCGGTCGGTACCGGCGGCACGGTGAAGGCCATGTATATGGATCAGGTGCGCGGCGTCGGCTCGGACATCATCCTTGGTAATACCTACCACCTGATGCTGAGACCCGGCGCCGAGCGCGTGGCGCGGCTCGGCGGCCTGCATGAGTTCGCCCGCTGGCCGCATCCGATCCTGACTGACAGCGGCGGCTTCCAGGTGATGTCGCTATCGAAGCTGAGGAAACTGACCGAGAACGGCGTGACCTTCCGTTCGCATATCGACGGCGGCGCCTTCGAGATGTCGCCGGAGCGTTCGATTGAGATCCAGGGGCTGCTCGATTCCGACATCCAGATGCAGCTCGATGAATGCACGGCTCTGCCGGCCAAGCAGAACGAGATCGAGCGTGCCATGGAGTTGTCGTTGCGCTGGGCCGAGCGTTGCAAGACGGCGTTCGGCGAGCAGCCCGGCAAGGCGATGTTCGGCATTGTACAAGGCGGCGACGTGCCGGATCTGCGGCTGCGCTCGGCGCAGGCGCTGAAGGCAATGGAGCTGAAGGGCTACGCGATCGGCGGGCTGGCTGTCGGCGAGCCGCAAGCGGTGATGCTGGAGATGCTCGACATCACTTGCCCGGAGCTGCCGGTTGAGCGGCCGCGCTACCTGATGGGTGTCGGCACGCCGGACGACATCTTGAAGTCGGTAGCGCGCGGCATCGACATGTTCGATTGCGTGATGCCGACGCGGGCAGGGCGCCACGGTCTTGCCTACACGCGGCGCGGCAAGGTCAATCTTCGCAACGCCCGCCATGCCGACGATCCGCGTCCGCTCGATGAGGAAAGCGACTGCCCGGCCGCACGCGACTATTCGCGCGCCTATCTGCACCATCTGGTGCGCTCGCAAGAGGCACTTGGGGCGATGCTCCTTACCTGGAACAATCTGTCCTATTACCAGCAGCTGATGCGCGACATTCGTGAAGCGATCGAGGCTGGCAGGTTGGAAGCACGCTCAGCTGAGATTTCCGAAAGCTGGAGGCGGGGCGATCTCCCAGTGAGGTGATCGAAGGCTCAAGTGCTGAGCGACGTGGACGCGCGCAGGCTGCAGCCGGTGATCCGAAAGCTGCCGTCAGGCTGTAGTTCGAGCGTGTAGACCGCCTCGTAGTCCTTGCCATCCGGGCCGACGATCAGCACTTGCTGGATGATCGAGGTCGGGCTCGTCTCGCGAACCTTGCCGAAGAGTAGGTCTGCGGCTGGCGCACCGGCGGATAGCCGTTGGTCACCATGTTCATGAAGGTATCGACGGTCGGAAAGATGCGCTTCACATTCGGTGCGGCAAAGCTGTAGGCCGACATTCCGTCATTGGCGATGAAGGCCCTCAACTGACCATCGATGACCGTCTGCGCCGCTTTGACTTCGGCGTCGCCAGAAAAGGCCTGGGATGCGAAAATGAATGGAAGGACTGTGAATGCGAAAAACGCGCGGCGCATGGCCTGTCTCCGTTGTCCCCGAGAAATCGCTGCCTGAAGGTACATGATACCATACGCTTTGCCGTGCTTCAGGGTTTCAGCCGAGCGTAAACATTCGGCGTGGCAGTCCGTGTCCGAGCCGAGAAAGCATTGTCGAGGCGAGACAGCCTGAGCGATTGGCGATGCTTGAAAGCCGGGCGGCAGTCTGCCACAAGGGCCGCTCGATTAGAGCGTGCGATGTTGGACAGGACCAGGCAATGAAGGCATTTTTCGTGCAGATAAAGTGCGATCTGGGCAAGGCCTACGACGTTGCCAGCGCCCTGGCCGATGCCGAGATTGCTTCGGAAATCTACTCGACAGCCGGCAACTACGACCTGCTCGCCAAATTCTATGTCGACGACGAGGAAGACATCGGCCACTTCGTCAACGAGAAAGTGCAGATTCTCCCGGGAATCAAGGATACGTTTACGGTCGTCACCTTTCGCGCGTTTTGATCTCCATCCGACATTTGCCCGGACACAAGGCAAAGCCTGATCAGGGCCCTATTGGTGCTGCCTTAATTTTAGGCAACCGCGATATACTGATCGCCGGCGCCCGCCAAATCGCCGATTGCGCTTGATTTTCTCCAGCGAGGCCAGTGAAATGGCGTCACAGGGGAGTATGCGATTGGCAGCGTTCGACGAAATGCTTCCGGAAGTTTCCGGGCTGAGAAAACCGTATTCGGCTTACGATCGCTGGCTGAAGGAACAGGACCCGGCCAGACTTACCGAGAAGATGCAGGACGCCGAACGCGTCTTTCGCAAGACAGGCATCACTTTCGCCGTCTACGGCGAGCAGGAAGCATCGGAGCGGCTGATACCCTTCGACATCGTTCCGCGCATCATTTCGGGCAATGAATGGCGACGGCTAACGCAAGGCATCGAGCAGCGCGTCCAGGCGCTGAACGCCTTTCTCGACGACATCTACCATCGCCAGGAGATCTTGCGCGCCGGCCGGGTGCCGAAGGAGTTGATCGCCAGGAACGAGGCGTTCCTGCCCGAGATGATCGGGGTGCGGCCGCCGGCCGGCGTCTATACCCACATCATCGGCGTCGACATCGTACGCATTAGCGAGAACGAGTTCTACGTACTGGAGGACAATGCGCGCACGCCGTCCGGCGTCTCCTACATGCTGGAAAACCGCGAGACGATGATGCAGCTGTTTCCCGAGTTGTTCCAGCAGATCAAGGTGCGGCCGGTGGAGAATTACCCGCAGCTCCTGCGCCAGTCGCTGGCGGCGGTACGGCCGCAAAGCACCAAGGGCACGCCGACGATTGCCGTGCTGACGCCGGGCAGCTTCAACTCAGCTTATTTCGAACATGCTTTCCTTGCCGACCAGATGGGCGTGCAGCTCGTCGAAGGGCAGGATCTGCGCGTCGTCGATGGCCATGTCGCGATGCGCACGACCGAGGGCTACAAGCAGATCGACGTGCTTTACCGGCGTGTCGACGACTCGTTCCTCGATCCGCTGACCTTCCGCCCCGACTCGGCACTTGGCGTGCCGGGCATTATGGACGTCTACCGCGCCGGCAACATCACGATCGCCAATGCGCCGGGAACCGGCATCGCTGACGACAAGGCGATCTATTCGTACATGCCCGAGATCGTCGAATTCTACACCGGCCGCAAGGCGATGCTCGGCAACATCCCGACCTGGCGCTGCTCGGAGCCGGACAGCCTGAAATACGTGCTCGAGCACATTGATGAACTGGTCATCAAGGAGGTCCACGGGTCCGGCGGTTACGGCATGCTGGTCGGTCCGGCGGCGACCAAGAAGGAATGCGAGGATTTTTCCAAAAAGCTCGCGGCAAAACCATCGAACTACATTGCTCAGCCGACGCTGGCGCTGTCGACCTGTCCGATCCTGACGGACAAGGGGCTGGCGCCGCGTCATGTCGATCTGCGCCCCTATGTGCTGGTTTCCGACCGTATCCAGATCGTGCCCGGCGGGCTGACCCGAGTAGCGCTCAAGGAAGGCTCGCTGGTCGTCAATTCCTCGCAAGGCGGGGGCACGAAGGATACCTGGGTGTTGGATGATTAGAGTGGAAGTAGTGAATAGTGAATAGATAAGGATATGGGTCGTAATGTTGGTGAAATGCCCTGAAATGAAGCACGCGGCATCGTGGCTTAGGTTCTGGATAGTCACCATTCACCGTCCACCGTCCACCATTCGCCTCAGGGCCGCCTGACATGCTTCTCGGTCGCACCGCCAACGGGCTCTATTGGATGAACCGCTATATCGAGCGGGCGGAAAACATGGCGCGGCTGGTGGATGCTGGCTTGCGCATGGCGCTAACCCGTACTCAGAACGCTTCGGAGGAGTGGAATTCGGTGCTGCTTAGCGCCGGTTCGGACGCCAGCTTCACGCAGAAATATTCCGACTACACCGCCGCCAATGTCGCCGACTATCTGCTGCGCGACACATCGAACCCGTCGAGCACGATGTCGTCTATCGAAACGGCCCGTAACAATGCCCGCATGGTGCGTACCGCGTTGACGCGTGAAACCTGGGAAAGCATCAACGAAGCCTGGATGTCGCTGAAGCGGATGCTAGCCAAGCCGATCGACGAGCGCGACCTGCCCAACGCGCTCGACGCAATCAAACGCGAGACGGCGCTGATCCGCGGCTCGTTCTACGGCACGATGCTGCGCAATGAGATTTTCGATTTTTCGCAGCTCGGCACTTATGTCGAACGCGCCGACAACACCGCGCGCATCCTGGATGTGAAATACTACGTGCTGTTGCCGTCGATTTCCTGGGTCGGCTCGACGCTCGACAACTACCAGTGGGAATCGATCCTTCGCTCTGTATCGGCGCACCGCTCCTACCGCTGGGTCTATGACGCCGACTACAAGCCGAGCAACATCGCCGACTATCTGATCCTCAATGTCCGCATGCCGCGCTCGCTGACCTTTTGCTATCGCTTCCTGACGGAGCATCTCAAATTCCTGGGTGACGACTATGGTGAGCGCCACGCCTGCCATGCGACGGCTGCCAAGACCCAGGCCATGCTTACCGCCGGCTCGATCAAGGATATTTTCGACGCCGGCCTGCATGAATTCCTGGCCAATTTCATCCGCGACAACACCAGACTCGGCGACGAGATCGCGCAGGATTACAGGTTCTATTGAGCATGACCCCAAAAAGCGGAGACCGGTTTTCGGAAAAGCTCATGCTCCAGGGACGAGTGCGATGCGGCTGAAGATCACCCACCGGACCGAATACCGCTACGATGCGCCGGTGCATTATTTGTTGCAGCGTTTGCGGCTGCTCCCGGTAAACGGGCGCACCCAGACGGTACTGTCCTGGGCGCTGAAGATCGAAGGCGCACGCGAGGAAGTGCGCTTCACCGACCATTTCGGCAATGATACCCGGCTGTTGAGCGTCGAGGGCGAGCGCGACTTCATCACCGTCGAAGCAGCCGGCGAAGTGGTGACGCGCGACACCGCCGGCGTCTGCGGGCCGCACCAGGGTTTCGTGCCGCTCTGGCTGTTCGGCCACGAAACGCCGCTGACGATGATCGGCAGCGGCATTCGCGAGCTTGCTGCCTCGGTCGGCAAGGGCACCGACATCGAAAGGCTGCACCGGTTGATGGCGATGATCGGCGAGCGCGTCGCTTATACGCCGGGCACCACCAACGCGACGACGCCGGCCGAAGAGGCCCTGGCGCTCAAGACCGGCGTTTGCCAGGACCACAGCCACATCTTCGTTGCGGCGGCGCGCGCCATGGATTTTCCGGCGCGCTATGTCAGTGGCTACCTTATGATGAATGCAGCGATCGAGCAGGCGGCAAGCCACGCCTGGGCCGAGGCGCATGTCTCGGGCCTCGGCTGGGTCGCCTTCGACGTCGCCAACGGCATTTCTCCCGACGAGCGTTATGTAAAGGTGGCGACTGGCCGCGATTATCGCGACGCCACACCGGTATCGGGAATTCGGCTGGGACAGGCGGAAGAACAGCTTGCCGTCACCGTCACCGTGGAGCAGTAATCTCCGCCAAGATTGTTGCCAAAGAGATTCGATGACCTATTGCGTCGGCCTGAAGATCGATCGCGGGCTCGTGTTCATGTCGGACACGCGCACCAACGCCGGCATGGATTCGATCTCGACCTTCAGGAAGATGCATGTCTGGGAAGAGCCGGGCGAGCGCGTCATCGTTTTGATGTCGGCCGGCAATCTGGCGACGACGCAGGCCGTGGTCAGCCTGCTCGACGAACGCACCAAGGCAGTGGCGGAGCGCCGTGCCACGCTGCTCGAAACGCCTTCCATAGTTGTGTGCGTCAAGTTCTGCAAAATGGCGTGGCATTGCGTTGACGTCGGCGTGTCCGCCGCGCAGCCCCCGTGTTTAGCGGAGCGGCGGACACATGACGGT
>NZ_JAMYUV010000025.1:0-77583 GCF_040323405.1 Mesorhizobium sp. M0048
ACCTGGAACAGAGAACCTTGCAGACCATCGACAACCCGTTCGGCACGAGGTTGTCACCCATGTCTTAGGTACATTCTGTTACCCATGTCTCCGGGTCGTACCTGTGAGATATTGGCGATCCCGACAGGATTCGAACCTGTGACCATCGGCTTAGAAGGCCGGTGCTCTATCCAGCTGAGCTACGGGACCGCTGGCCGGCCGCATGACCGGCGGATTGTGCCGGCAGGGCCGGTATGGGATCAATGCGTCCAGGGCGTCCTGCGGTCATAGCGGAAATTCTCCGCATAGGAAATCTGGCGGCGCTTGATTTCCTTCGGCTCCTCGACGCGGAAAGCCAGGCCTTCCTTCTCGGCATAGGCGACCGCCTCTTCTCTTGTGTCGAAGGTCAGCCTGATCTGGCTTCGCATGTCGCCGGACGTGGTGTAGCCCATCAGCGGATCGATCTTCTTGCGCTGCTCCGGATCGAATTCCAGCACCCAATGGCCGGTCTTGGCCTTGCCGGACTGCATCGCGGTTTTGGCTGGGCTGAAAATGCGGGCTGACATGACCACCTCATTGCTGGTTGCAAGCGCACGACCCCGACACCAGATTACTGTTCTCTGGCCATGCACTAGCCCGTCATTACTGCGCAATGCCGCCGGCAGCAAGGCCGATGGCTTTTTACGCTTGCTTTGGTGGGCTGAAATCACTAGGCAACAGACCGTTCGGAGTGTAGCGCAGCCTGGTAGCGCATCTGGTTTGGGACCAGAGGGTCGGGAGTTCGAATCTCTCCACTCCGACCATTCCTCACAGCGAATCTCATCGGCAGCGCAAGCGGATCACGCTCGAGCGGACGGACAGCACGAGCCTGCGCTGCCCGTCCGATACCCAAGCCGTCAGCCCTGGATGAAGGCCAGCAGATCCGGATTGATGATCTCCGGATGGGTGGTGCACATGCCGTGCGGCAGGCCCTTGTAGACCTTGAGCGTGCCATGCTTCACCAGCTTGATCGCAAGCAGCGCGGAATCGGCGATCGGCACGATCTGGTCGTCGTCGCCGTGCATAATCAGCACGGGCACGTCGAGCTTCCTTAGATCGTCGGTGAAGTCGGTCTCGGAAAAGGCCTTGATGCAGTCGTAATGGGCCTTGGCCCCACCCATCATGCCCTGGCGCCACCAATTGTCGACGGCGCCTTGCGAGACCTTGGCGCCCTCGCGGTTGAAGCCATAAAACGGGCCGGCCGGCACATCCCTGTAGAACTGGGCGCGGTTAGCGGCCAGGGCGGCGCGAAAGCCGTCGAAGACTTCGATCGGCAAGCCGCCGGGGTTGCTGTCGGTCTTGACCATAATCGGCGGCACGGCGCCGATCAGCACCGCCTTGGCAACACGGCCGCCGCCGCCATAAAGCGCGACGTAACGCGCCACCTCGCCGCCACCGGTCGAGTGGCCGATGTGGATCGCATCCCTGAGATCGAGATGCGCCGCCAGCGCCGCCACATCGGCGGCGTAGGTGTCCATCTCATTGCCGGTCGCGGTCTGCGACGAGCGGCCGTGGCCGCGGCGGTCATGTGCGATGACGCGGTAGCCCTTTTCGAGGAAGAACAGCATCTGGTTGTCCCAGTCGTCTGAGCTCAGCGGCCAGCCGTGATGGAACACGATCGGCTGGCCCTTGCCCCAATCCTTGTAGAAAATCTCGGTGCCGTCATGGGTGGTGAATGTGCTCATCGTCCTACTCCTTGATGGAAAAGTTGGGGGTAACAGGGAAGCTTTTAGCCCGCTCAGCTGGAAAAATTATAACAGTGCGGTCAGGGTGAGGCATTGGCAAAACGGACATTCAACGTGGCAAAACTGACAAATGACGGCTGCGCGTGATCTGATCGAAATCGGCCTCGTCTTGTATCCCGGCGTGCAGGAAGCAGCCGTGCTCGGCCTGACCGATCTTTTCATGCTGGCAAACCGGCTGGCTGTCGAGCGGTCGCCGGACGCGGCGAGGCTTCGCGTCAGTCATTGGCAATTGGAGGACGCGGGCCACACCGTAGTCCGCAGCTTCGACAGCGAGCCCGGCGCCGACAATGAACCAGCCATGGTTATCCTCCCGCCGACGTTGGGGGATCCGATCGCTCGGGAAGCAGCCGCGCCCTATGCCGGCTGGCTCAGGGATCGCCACACGGCAGGCGCGACGCTCGGTTCGGTCTGCGCCGGCGCCTTCGTGCTTGCCGAGACCGGCCTGTTGTCCGGTCGCGCCGCGACGACGCACTGGGCTTATCGCGACGCGCTGGCGCTACGCTTTCCCGATATCCTGCTCGACGCCGACAGGCTGGTCATCGACGATGGCGATATCATTACCGCCGGCGGCTACATGGCCTGGACCGATCTCGGCCTGAAGCTGGTGGACAGGGTGCTCGGGTCACCCGTAATGATGGACACGGCGCGTTTCATGCTGGTCGATCCACCGGGCCGCGAGCAACGTTTTTACAGCCCGTTTGCGCCGCGATTGACCCATGACGACGAAGCGATCCTCAAGGTGCAGCATTGGCTGCAGGCGAACGGCGCGCGCGACGTGACGCTTGGCGCCATGGCCGAGCATGCGGGGCTGGAGGAGCGGACCTTTCTGCGACGCTTCCGCAACGCCACTGGCCTCAGGCCGACCGAATATTGTCAGCACCTGCGGGTCGGCAAGGCGCGCGAGATGCTGGAAACCACGATGCGATCGATCGACCAGATCGCCTGGGAGGTCGGCTATGACGATCCCGGCTCCTTCCGCAAGGTATTCGCCAGGATAACCGGCCTGGTGCCCGGCGATTATCGCCGACGCTTTGGCGTGGAACGAGCCGCGATTGCCGGAGGTGAAAGTTGAGACCTGGCCGCCGCAATGGCGCTACTAGATGCATCTGACGGCAAGCTCGCCGGGCGAGAACCCCAACCACTCCAGTCCCGGCGAGCCTACTACCTGATTTGATACGCAATCAGGACCGGGATTAGCCGGCAAGCTGTCAGGTGCAAGACAGATGCCAGCCTTTTTTCCCAAAATGGGACGGCGGCTGAACTGGAATCCTCTAAATCTCGAACTCGCCCTGCCCTTCGTCCATGGCGCTGACGGTCTCGGCGGCGAGCGCTCGCGTGATCGGCGTCTTGCGCTCGAGCGCGGTGCGGTCGAGCCGCTCGACCACCCGCATTGCGGTGGCCAGCGAGCGTTCGATGCGGCGCACCAGATATTGCACGACATGCGGCTCGACCTCGACCTGCCGATCGGCGAACAGCTTTGTGATGACGCCGGCCAGCAAGAGGTCGTCGGGCTCGTGGATCTCGACGGTAGCCGCCGCCTTCAGCCGCGATGCCAGGTCGGGCAGCCCGACGCCCCAGGCGGAGGGAAAGCGGCGCGCCGTCAACAGTAAGGTCGAGCCGGCGCCGCGCACCGCATTGATCAGGTGGAACAGACCGTGCTCGTCGACCGGGCCGGCATCGACATCGTCGATCAGGGCCGGATGCGCGCCAAGATTTTCGATGCGCTCGCCGATGCGGCCGGCCTCCACTTTGACCGCGTCGGCGCGGGTCTGCCAGATCGAGGCCAGATGGGTTTTTCCGGAGCCGGCCGGCCCGGCCAGCACGACAACCGGCGACGGCCAGTCCGGCCAGCGGTCGACAAGCGCCGCCGCCTGGCTGTTGGTGCTGGAAACGACGAGCTCGTCGCGCGAATAGCCGGTGCCGTGGCCTAGATCGAGCGGCAATTGGCGCGGCGGATCGATCTTGTCCGGCATCTGGCTCAACCGCGCGCGCCCCCGCGGCGGCGCACCTGCAGCGGCGGCACCGGCTCGTCGGCATGGCCCTTGTAGAGCGGCGATTCGAGATAGCGCGCGATGGCGAAGCGCACCAGAACGGCAACGGCGGCGGAAGCCGGAACGGCGATCAGCAGGCCGACGAAGCCGAACAGCGCGCCGAAGGCAAACAGCGCGAACATCAGCCACACCGGATGCAGGCCGACGCTTTTGCCGACCAGCCGCGGCTGCAGGATATTGCCCTCGATGAACTGGCCGACGAAGAACACGCCGGCCACCGCCGCGATCATGGTCCAGTCCGGCCAGAACTGGACGAAGGCGACGCCGACGGCCAGCACCAGGCCGGTCAGCGAGCCGACATAGGGGATGAACGAGATCAGCCCAGCAAACAGGCCGATGAGGATGCCGAAATTCAGGCCCGTCAACGTCAGGCCGGTGGCATACATGGCGCCCAGCACCAGGCACAGCGTGCCCTGTCCGCGCACGAAGCCGGCGGTTGCCGTGTTGATATCCCTGGCGATCGCCCTGACGGTCTTGACATAGTCGCGTGGCACCCAGCTGTCGACGATTGCCACCATGCGGTCCCAGTCGAGCAGCATGTAGAAGGCGACGACCGGCGTCACCACGAACAGGCTGACGACCGAGACCAGCGCCACGCCGGAGCTCCAGATCGAGGTGAAGACGGTGGTCAGGAGGCCGAAGCCGGAGGTCAGCAGCGAGTTCAAGCCTTCACGCAGGCCATTGGCGTCGACGCCGAATTTCTCTTCCAGCCATTTCGGGTCGAAGCTGGTGATCAGGCTCTGCAGCCGGGTCAGATAGTCCGGCAGCTTGCTAGCGAAATCAGCCATCTGCGAGGCGAGCACCGGAACCAGGATGACGACGGCCAGCACCAGGACGACGATAAAGGCGACGAGGATGACCACCGTCGCCATCAGCCTGGACAGGCCGAGACGCTCCAGCCGGTCGGCGACAGGGTCGAGGAAATAGGCGAGCACCATGCCGGCAACGAAGGGCAGAAGGATGCCGCTGAAGACGTAAAGGAAGACGGCGAGGATGATGGCGCTGACCAGCCAGAAGCGGATCTGCCGGCGAAACGACGCCGATGCCGCAGCCTCCGCTGCCGCGGCTTCGGCCTCGGCGTCGATGGACCGTTCGTCAGGTGCCCGATGTTCAGGTGCCGGGTGTGGAGCCTTCGCCATAGCCGCTCATATGCCTCAGCCAAGCCACGAGATAGGCCGCGGCCGAAGCCACGGTCAAGACCCCGGACAGCAATATGAGGGCCGGCCTCAGCGGATCGAGACGGATGTCGAAGGCCAGTTCGCCCAGCACCACTGCCGCCAGTACGATCTGAATCGCGGTGTTGGCCTTCGACACCAGGAGCGGCTTCATCTCAACCGGATGCGCCATGACGGTGGATAAAAGCACGGCGCAGACGATCAGTGCGTCGCGCGATACCATGGTAACGACCAGCCACAGCGGCAGTTCGCCGCTGAAGCCCAGGACCACGAAAACCGAGACCAGCAGCAGCTTGTCCGCCATCGGATCGAGATAGGCGCCGAGCCTGGAAAACTGATTGAAATGGCGGGCGATGAAGCCGTCGACGCCGTCGGAAATGCCGGCAATGAGGAAGCCGGCAAACGCCCAGTCCCAGCGTTCCTGCAGCATGGCCAGCACCACTGCCGGCACCAGCACGAAGCGCATGATCGTGATCATGTTAGGGATGGTCAAACGCATATCCCGTCGCTCTTGTTTGTCGATACATGATGGAGAAGGAGGGTTACGGCAAGTGAGAAGCGACACAGAAGCTGCCAATCACCCCTCGAGGGCGCCAGCAATGAAATAGGTCAAGACAAATGAAATAGGTCAAGACAGATGTCGATTTCGGGGAGGCTCATTCGTCTCACGATGGGAAGCCGAAGAATTCGCCCAGACCTTCCTGGACCGCGAGCAAGGAAAACGGACGCGATGACAATCACTATCACAGCTTTTGAACGATCGCCCGATGGCGGCAAGGGACTGGCGCGCGATACGCGCGTTCGCTGGGCGCTCGAAGAAGTGGGGCAGCCGTATGAGGTTCGTCTTGTTTCCTTTGCAGAAATGAAGGCGCCTGGCCATCTGGCCATCCATCCCTTCGGCCAGATCCCCACCTATGAGGAAGGTTCTCTCTCGCTGTTCGAAACCGGCTCGATCGTCTTTCACCTTGCTGAGCAGCATACGGGATTGCTGCCGAAGGATCGCAATGCCCGCGCGCGTGCGATCACGTGGATGTTTGCCGCACTTAATACCGTCGAGCCGCCGATCCTCGAATTAACGACGGCAAGAATATTCGAACGTGACAAGCCTTGGAGCGAGGAGCGCTTGCCGTTGGTAAAGGACCGTGTTCGGGCTCGGCTGGACAAACTCTCGGCCCACTTAGGCGTCGCCGACTGGCTCGATGATACGTTCAGCGCGGGCGATTTATTGATGGTGTCAGTGCTGCTGCGACTAAGAATGTCCGGCATTTTGGACGAATATCAAAACTTGGCTGCCTATGTAGCGCGCGGGGAAGCACGGCCGGCCTATATCCGGGCTTTCACCGCGCAATTTGCGATCAACGCCCCATCAACCAGCATTACCTCATAAAGCTGAGCCGACAGCAGGGCTTTCTCATTGATCTGGAACCAGGTTGGGGTTTGACCTGGATGCGCAATGGTGCCGATCGGCAGGTCGGCGGGACAGCGCCCCTCTGGCCTGCCGGCCATCTCCCCCTCAAGTGGGGAGATTGGCAGTTTCAGCGCCGTTATCCTTGCGGACCGAAACCGTTCATGCGAAGAGCCCGAGAAAGCAGGGAAAGAGTATGAGCAAGCGCAAGAACGGGCTCACCTATGCCGAAGCGGGCGTCGACATCGACGCCGGCAATCTCATGGTCGAGAAGATCAAGCCGCTGGTGCGCGCCACCCGCCGGCCGGGCGCCGATGGCGAGATCGGCGGTTTCGGCGGCCTGTTCGATCTCAAGGCAGCCGGCTTTACCGATCCGGTGCTGGTCGCCGCCAATGACGGCGTCGGCACCAAGCTGAAGATTGCCATCGATGCCGGCAAGCATGACACGATCGGTATCGACCTCGTCGCCATGTGCGTCAACGACATCGTCGTGCAGGGCGCCGAACCGCTGTTCTTCCTCGACTATTTTGCCACCGGCAAGCTCGATCCCGACCAGGGCGCTTCGATCGTCGGCGGCATTGCCGCCGGCTGCCGGCAGGCCGGTTGCGCGCTGATCGGTGGCGAGACGGCGGAAATGCCCGGCATGTATCACGACAAGGACTACGACCTTGCCGGCTTTGCAGTCGGTGCCGCCGAACGCGGCCAGTTGCTGCCGACCGACGACATCGTCGAGGGCGACGTGCTGCTCGGCCTTGCCTCGTCGGGCCTGCATTCGAACGGCTTCTCGCTGGTCCGCCGCATCGTCGCCGTAAGCGGCCTTGGCTGGGGCGATCCGGCGCCGTTCAATGACGAGGCGACGCTGGCCGAGGCGCTGCTCGAGCCGACGCGCATCTACGTCAAGTCGATCCTCAAGGCGATCCGCAACACGCATGGCATCAAGGCGCTGGCCCATATCACCGGTGGCGGCTTTCCCGAAAACATCCCGCGCGTTCTGCCCAAGGATTTTTCGGCCGAGCTCGATCTCGGCGCCATCGAGGTGCCGCCGGTGTTTTCGTGGCTGGCCAAGACCGGTGGCGTCGCGCCGGAAGAGATGATGCGCACCTTCAATTGCGGCATCGGCATGATCCTGGTCGTCGCCTCGGGCCAGGCGGCGCAGGTCGCCGCCGTTCTGCAGGAGGCCGGCGAGACGGTGACGCCGATCGGCCAGATCGTGCCGCGCCGCGATGCCGGCGTCATCTATCGGGGCTCGATCGGCCTATGACCAGAAAACGCACCGTAGTGCTCATTTCGGGGCGCGGCTCCAACATGACGGCGCTGATCGCGGCGGCGAGCAACCCGGCCTATCCGGCCGAAATCGTCGGCGTCATCTCCGATCGCGCCAATGCCGCCGGCCTCGGCATCGCCGCGGCGCGCGGCATCGCCACCAGGGTGATTTCGCGCTCGGACCATGCCAGCAAGGAAGCGCATGACGGGGCGATCGACGCGGCCCTTGTCTCTTTTGGCGCCGAGATCGTCGCGCTGGCCGGCTATATGCGCATTCTCGGCGCGCGTTTCGTCGAGAAGTGGCAGGGCCGCATGGTCAACATCCACCCTGCCCTGCTGCCTGCCTTCAAGGGGCTGGATACACATGCGCGGGCGCTCCGCGCAGGCATGCGCATCCATGGCTGCACAGTGCATTTCGTCACGCTCGACATGGATGATGGGCCGATCATCGCCCAGGCCGCGGTGCCGGTGATGGTCGGCGACAATGAGGATACGCTGGCCGCGCGCGTGCTCAAGGCTGAGCACCAACTCTATCCACTGGCGCTGGGGCTGGTCGCCGAAGGCAAGGCGCGGATGGAAGGCGGCCGCACGGTGTTTTCGCGCTTCGCCGACGATGCCGACAACGCCACGTCGGTGGTGATCGCGCCCGACCCGCTGCGCGAAGAGACCGATCTCGAGCACCTGGCGCGGATCACCCCGTAAGGGTCCGTCGAAAAAGCCAATAAATCGTCGGGTCGGCAGAAATAGACCAATGGACGTTTTCGACAGCGCGATCCGGACAAAGCGTGATCTGGCCGGCGTCTTCGAGTACGACGAGGCGGACCATCCGAAAACTGCCACGGCATATTTTTATCTCTGTCGGATCGAGGACGGGCGAGTAGGTCCTGTCGTTGGTGCAATTCACGTTCGATCGGGCGATTGGGCCATTACTGAAGCAGACATTTCGGTCAGATGGGATAAAGATGAACGGTGCGTAGGCCTGTTTATCTTTGGTGCGCTTTGGGCGAGTTTTGATGCCGTCACGGGTGCAAGACATGGCGGCGGATATGGGAAAGACTTTCAGCCGGACATCCCTTGGATTTGAATTGAATCCATGAAGCAACTGCTGCTGCTGCGTCACGCCAAGTCGAGTTGGGACGATCCCGACCTCATCGACTTCGACCGGCCGCTGTCCGCGCGCGGGCTGAAGGCAGCGCCGCTGGTCGGACGCGAACTGGCCCGGCGCGGCTGGCTGCCGGAACTGGCGCTGGTATCGCCGGCGCTGCGCACCCGCGACACGTGGCGGCTGCTCTCGGCGGAATTGCCGGCGAAGGTGCAGGTCAAATTTGCCCAGGCGCTCTACGAGGCAGCGGCGGCGGACATCCTCGCCAAGGTGCGGCAAGTAAAGGCGGGAACCGGAACGCTGCTGCTGCTCGGCCACAATCCCGGGTTGGAGGAGTTCGCGCGCGGTCTTGCCGGGGCTGGATCGGATGAAGCGGCGCTGAAAAAACTGGCGGATAAATTCCCGACCGCGGCCCTGGCTCGGTTTGACGTCGATGGCGATTGGGACGGTCTCACCTTCGGCGGCGCCCGGCTGACGCACTGCATCTGGCCGAAGGATCTTCGCTAGGGATTGCCTGGCAGGCCGGGGATCGCCGACCTTCGGCCAAACCCGCTTCGCACCAAACAAGAGCGGCGGGCCAAGCCCGCCGCTCTTTGTGCTCCGGGGCCGTGATAATCAGCGGCCCCAGATGCCTTGGCCGGATTCAGGCGCCACCGACTCGGAAGTCGTCTTGGCACCAGCATGCTCGGAAGTAACCGGCTTGCGGATCGAGCCGGTAAACGTGTTGTCGACGTTGGCAGCAGGAGCGGCCGGCTGGTTGACGTTGTCCGAGCCATAGTGGTCGCTGCCGGCAAAAGCAGTGCCGGTGGCAACAAGGATGGCGGCGGCGGTAAGAGCGATCTTGGTCATTTCGGGTACTCCGGTAGTCTTTGTTCTGTCCGTCAAGTGGCGTGCCTTGGGAGGAATTCGCGTCGCTCGGACCACCCCGAGATGGGTCGGCAAGCCTGTCGTTTCCAATCACGAAAATTTTGTTCGGGTGCGCCAAATTGGCCGCTTGAAATTCGACATGCGGCTCCTTCCGCCACACTGTTCTTCTTTATTGTCAATTGGTTACGCGGTCATTGGTGATTTTCTTGGCGAACATTCTGGGAGCCGGCGTTCACCCTTTCCTGTACGCTCCGTCAACAGAACCGAACCGTTCGGTTCTAGTTCTTTACGTTTGACTGATCAGCGCTTCAGAGCCTCAATCGACATGTCTACCGACGGGTCAGTGCGCGCCATGAAAATCACGCCGCCAGCTCAGCGCCAGCGGCGTCATGCTTGGGCCGCGCGCTGGCCAGAAGCACGACGGGGCAATTGCAGGCGGCCAAAACAGCGCCGGCGGTTTCGCCGAAGAACAGGTCCCCACCCGGACGTTGGGTGACGCCCATCACGACGATCGCCGCGCCGTTGGCCGCCTCCCGGGTGATGGCCTTGTCGGGTGTGACGCGGGTATGGAACGCTGTGTCGATATGCAGGCCGTAGCGGCCCGCCAAATCGGCGATGTCTTTCAGCACGGCCTCTTCGCGGCTATGCGACACCGATGTCGACCTGCGGCCCTTGGCTGCCTTTTGCGAAACGTAGAGAACTTTGATCCGTGCCCGGTTTGGACGGGCCAGCGCCAGCGCCAAGTCGGCGGCGCGACGCGCCACCTGGGTACCGTTGACGGGGACGAGAATGCTGGTTCCGGCCTTCAGCGTCGGCATCTTTTCGCCAGCATTGCCGCCGTTCAGGACCAGGCAAAGCGGGCCGTCAAATCCTGCGGCAATGTCGTTGAGGGCCGGCGCGAAGGCGCCATCGGCGGTCAGCACATTGTCAAGGCCGACCAGCAACAGGCCGTATCCCTTGCGGGCCTCTTCGGCGATCGTCTCACCCGTGGCCTCCAATTCGGTGCGGGCCGTCAGATGGACTTTGTCGACAAGCGTATCTTCGATCCGTTTCACCGCCTGAGCGCTTTTTTTTGCACCCTTCTTGATTTCCTGCAGGGCGCGCTCCTGTCCCTTGCTGTCGGTCGGCCTGTCAACTCGGCCGTCTTTCGGCTGAAGCAAGGTGGTGGGCATGCCGCTGCCTCCACCGACCAGCCCGGCGAGATAGGCAGTGAACTTGCCGATCCTGCTGTCATCGACCAACACCAGCAGCCGCTCCAGCCTGGAAATGAAGCCGTATTCGTCCAACGCCTCGCGCTCGACACGCTGCTGCTCGTCATGCCCAACCGGCAGCCGGCCGAGCGCCCAGCGCAGCATCGGCGGCATGGCCAAGGTGGTGATCACGGCCATGGTGACGATCATGGTGAAGAGGTTGTGCGACAGGATGTTCATCGACAAGCCGATGCTGGCGACGATCACCTCGGTCGAGCCGCGCGCGTTCATTGCACTGCCGACGGCGAGTGCTTCCTTGAACGACATGGCGGCGAGCTTGGCGCCGATGAATGCGCCGCCAAACTTGCCGATGCTGGCGATGACCACAAGTGCGCCCGTCAGCATGGCAAGCGTCGGGTCGGCGAGCACTGTGAGATCGGCGGAAAGCCCCGCCATGCCGAAGAAGATTGGCATGAACAGCGCGGTGATGACGCCGCGCAGCTGGCCTTCGATATGGCTGGAGAGGATAGGCGATTCCCCGACAAGGATGCCGGCGACGAACGCCCCCAGCACCGTATGGACGCCTATCATGTTGGTGATCAGCGCCATGACGCCCATGATGATAAGGATCATGGTGATCACCGCAAACTCGCTGCGGAATTGATCGTTGGTCCAGCGGATCAAGGTGAAGACAAGACGGCGGCCAATGGTGAAGGAGAACACCATGAACAGTGCCACGGCGGCGATGGTGGTCACCAGCGGTACGAGCTGCAGCCTGCCATTGGTGGCGATGCCGAAGGTTACGGCGATGACCAGCCAGCCGATCGTGTCCTCGATGATCGCCGAGGAAATAATCACCTGTCCGAGGTTGCGACGCATGAAGTTCATCTCGCGCACCACCATGGCGACGATCTTGACTGACGAGATCGACAGCGCGGTGCCCAGGAACAGCCCGGCAACGGTGCGTTGCGTCGGGTTGGGCAGCAATGCGTCCGGCAGGAACTGCGCCAGCGCGAAACCGCAGATGAAGGGCACCACGACGCCGGTAGCCGAAATGGAAAAACAGGCCGCGCCAACCCGGCGTACCAGCCGCAGGTCCGTCTCCATGCCGGTCAGCAAAAGCAGCATCAGGATGCCGAGCTGCGAGACGGCGTCGATCATGCCCTTTTGCGCGGGATCGGTGGGAAAGATCAGGTGCTGGGCCGACGGCCATAGCCAGCCGAACAGCGAAGGACCGAGCAGGATGCCGCCGATCAGTTGGCCCATGATTGCCGGCTGGCCATAGCGCTGCAACACTTCGCCCAGGCCGCGCCCGACAAGCAGCAGAAGCACGATCTCGGCGACGAAAGCGCCTTCGCCCGAACCACCCATGCCGGAGGCCTTGGTCCCGGCAACAACCGTCTCCGCTGCCCCGGCCGCGCCTGCGGGGACGAAAGCGCAAACCAGCAGCGCCAGGCTGGAACGTGTCGGAGCCTGCCAACCCATGAAACCCCCATCGCCCAAATGCACGTGTCCAACAACGCGCGACAGGGCGTTGCGTTGCTAGACGTGAACGTCACCGAACGAGAGTTCGCCGTCGTCGCTCTCCGTCAGAAAGGCTGTCACCAGCAGGCCCGCATAGAGGAGGGCGACCAGCACGACGATGGCGCCACCAGGAACTGGACCCAGCGCAGCACTGGCGACGGCCTCACGCATCGACCCGACGAAGCCGATGCGGACGCCTTCGGTCAGAAGACTGGGGGTCGACAGTTTGAGGATCCAGGCCAGCAGCAGAATCAGCAGCATGTAGATGTAATTGCGACGCAGGCGGCGCGCCAAAGCCACGCGTTGCGAAATCAAGAATTTCGGGGCGCGCAGGCTCTCGCCGACGATCAACAGCCAATCGGACGCGAAGTCCGGCTGCGGCGAGAATATCTGCGCGAAATAGTGCCGTTCGAACTGGCGCACGCGAGCCCGATAGAAGTCGAAGAAGCGATATCGGCGGGCCTCTATCCACAGCAGCAGCAGGACAAGCAGCATGGCAAACAGCAGCACGCCATGGTGAGCGCTGGCTGTCGAAAGCGAAACGGAGAGCATCGCCGCGACAACGGTTATCGCCCAGTTGCTCGTCCGGTCCAGGCGGTCGCGCCACCCAGCCATGCGCGCAATCTCGGCGCGATGAAAGTGGGACATCGTGGTTACGAGTTCGCCGGACGACAGTGTCCTTCCGATGGGATCCGGCGCCGGCAACACTTCCGCCATGACAATGCCTCCACCCGCCACGCGAAAACGGCCGGATGGAGATATCGTTCCGACGCTCAACCCGCCGGGCGCAGCCAGACCTTGTTGTCGTGGAAGGCGGCGCCGCCATAGGGCGCCGGCGCATCGGCGCCGGTGAGCACGTTGATGCCCTCGCCGCGCTCATGGGCGCTGTTCGGCCAGATGCCTTCGGCGACGACCACGCCACGCTTGATGCCGTCGAACAGTTTTGCGTGCAGCACCACTTCGCCACGCTGGTTGCCGACTTCGACACGGCCGCCGTCGGCGACGCCGAGTGCCGCCGCATCATCGGGATGCAGGAGCAACTCCGGCCGGCGCTCTTTCGCCTGCGACACCGGCGTTTCGGCAAAGGTCGAATTGAGGAAATTGCGCGCCGGCGAGGTCGTCAGCCGGAACGGATGCGCCTCGTCGGCGACCTCGATCAGGTCGACATGATCGGGAAATTCCGGCAACTGCTCCACAGGCCCGAACAGGCCCATGCTTTTCGGCGGCCGGTTGGGCGCCGCCTGCCCCGTCCAGTCGGCGCGAAAATGGAATTTCTTGTCGGCATGGCCGAAGCCGTCCAGGAAATGCGCGGCCGCGAAATCCGGCTGCAGGTCGAGCCATTTTTCGTCCTTGAGGCTCGAAAAGCTGCCCAGCCCGCGCTTGCCCAGGATGATATCGATATGCTGCTGCTCGGTCATGCCGAAGCCTGGGCGATCGGCGACACCGAGCCTTTTGCCAAGCTCCTCGATGACGAAATGGTTGGTGCGCGGGCCTTCCGGCGGGTCGATCAGCTTCGGCCCGAGCGTGATGTGCTGGTTGCCGCCACCCTTGTAGACGTCGTCATGCTCGAGAAACATCGTCGCCGGCAGCACGACATCGGCGAGCTTTGCCGTGTCGGTCATGAACTGCTCGTGCACGCAGGAAAACAGATCGTCGCGCAGAAAACCCTGCTTCACCAGCCGCTGCTCGGGCGCGACATTCACCGGATTGGTGTTCTGGATCAGCAGCGCCGTCACCGGCGGACCGCCATAGAGCGCATCCTCAGCCCCGGTCAGCACCGGGCCGATCCGCGAATGATCGAGATGACGGATCGCGGGGTCGCGCATCCGTGTGCCTTCGAGCAGTTCCTGGTTGAGCTTGAAGATGCCCGAATTGGAATGGAAGGCGCCGCCGCCCTCATATTGCCAGCAGCCGGTAACCGCGGCGATCGAGGCTGCGGCATGCATGTTGACCGAACCGTTGCGCTGCCGCGAAAAACCGTAGCCGAGGCGGAAATAGGTCTTCTTCGTCGTGCCGACGAGACGGGCGAAGGCCTCGATTTCGTCGACGGAAAGCCCGGTGATGTCAGCGGCCCATTGCGGCGTCCGCGTCTTGAGATGCGCTTCCAGACCGTGCGGATCGTCGGTGTATTTTTCCAGATAGGCGCGGTCGGCCATGCCGTCACGGAACAGCACGTGCATCACCGCGCAGGCCAGCGCGCCGTCGGTGCCGGGCTTCAGCACCAGGCCGAGATCGGCCTGCTTCATCGTTGCATTTTCGTAGACGTCGATGACGACGATCTTGGCGCCGCGTTCCTTGCGCGCCTTGATGGCGTGGGTCATGACGTTGACCTGCGTGACCACGGCGTTGGTGCCCCAGATCACCACGCAGTCGGACTTTGCCATTTCGCGCGGGTCGGAGCCGCGCAGCGCGCCGGCGCCCATCATCCAGCCGGTCCAGGCCAGATTGGTGCAGATCGAACCGAAGAAGCCGGAGTATTTTTTGGCGTGCCTGAGCCGCTCTATGCCGTCGCGCTGCACCAGCCCCATCGTGCCGGCATAGTAATAGGGCCAGACCGTCTCCGAGCCGTATTTTGCCTCCGCCGCGATGAATTTTTCAGCGACCAGATCGAGCGCCGCCTCCCAGCTCGCTTCCTTCCAGGCGCCGTCGCCCTTGGCGCCGGCCCGCACCAGCGGCTTCAGCAGGCGGTCGGGATGATGGACGCGATCGGCGTAACGGGCGACCTTGGCGCAGATGACGCCGGCCGTATAGCTGTTGGCCTTGGCGCCATGGACGCGGCCGATGCGCCTGGCGTCGAGCAGTTCGACCTCGAGCGCGCAGGTCGAAGGGCAATCATGCGGACAGGCCGAATGGCCGATTTTGAGCTTGGCGTGCTGATTCATGGGAGCAAACTAGCCGGTTGTTATGGCGACGTGTAGGGCCAGATGGGCGGGCCTACATCCCCCTCTGGGCTATTCGTCGGAAAGGCCGATCAAGTCCAAGAATGCATCAAAGTCCGGCGCAATGGGCCAAACGCTTTCGACAAGATCAATATTTGTCATGTCAAACGCAACGAGCGGATAAAGCCCCACTGTGCGTAGATCGAACGCAATCGCCTCGCCGCCCCCGTTGCTGCCGATAACGAAAAAACCCGGAAAGAACTCCTTGAATGTCCCCTGTTGCTCTATTTCGATCACCTCTTCCGCAGCGTGCAAGGCAAGCCATAGCGGCTGGACTGGCAGGGGGCCCTCACCACCGTTGCTGAAAGAGAGAAGGGCAGCATAGCTTTCAGGCAGGACCAAAGGGCCCACTCCCCTGAGTTTCTCGATCGCTTCGTCTGACGCTCCATCTTTTTTGCGCCACTCCCGACCTTCAAGCATCTCATTCACCTCCTACCGCGAACCATTTGGGTATCCGGGAACGTACCCGGCCACATGACCGCGACACGCTTGAGCAACGCGTCGTAGGCGCGGCATTTCGGGCATCTCCCCCGCGAGGGGGGAGATTGCGCTCTTCCTACTCCGCCGTGCCTTCCTCGTACTCCGCCGACATCGACAGCCATTTTTCCTCATGGCCGGCCAGCTGTTGCGCGAGCTGGGAGCGCTCCTTGGCCAGCCTTGTCGCGCTCGAGGGGTCCTTTTCGTAGACGGCCGGGTTGGCGAGTTCGTCCTCGATCAGGTCGATGCGCTTGCGGATGCGGTCGATCAGCGCTTCGGTGGCGCGGATTTCCTTGGCCAGCGGCTCGAAGGCGGCGCGGCGCGCGGCTGCATCGCGGCGGCGGTCGGCCTTCGACGGTTTGTCCGCCTCGCGCTTGCCGCGGCGGTCCCCGGAGACGCCGGTGACCAGCGTCTTGTAATCCTCGAGATCGCCGTCATATGGATTGACCGCGCCGTCCTTGACCAGCCACAGCCGGTCGGCGGTCGCTTCGAGCAGATGGCGGTCATGCGAGATCAGTATGACGGCGCCGGGAAAATCGTTCAGCGCATGGATCAGTGATTCACGGCTGTCGATGTCGAGATGGTTGGTGGGCTCGTCGAGGATGAAAAGGTTCGGCCCCTCGAAGGCCGACAGGCCCATCAGGAGCCGCGCCTTTTCGCCGCCGGACAGATCCTTGGCGGCGGTGTTCATCTTTTCGGTGGTCAGGCCGAACTGGGCGACGCGGCCGCGCACCTTGGATTCCGGCGCATCCGGCATCAGCCGGCGGACATGCTCATAGGCGTTTTCGTCGGGCCTGAGATCGTCGAGCTGGTGCTGGGCGAAGATTGCCACCTTAAGCCCGGGCGCCACCGTCATGCTGCCGGTCTCCGGCTTCA
Organism: Mesorhizobium sp. M0048; assembly: GCF_040323405.1. NCBI lineage: Bacteria > Pseudomonadati > Pseudomonadota > Alphaproteobacteria > Hyphomicrobiales > Phyllobacteriaceae > Mesorhizobium > Mesorhizobium sp. M0048. Next base: position 16,633 of record NZ_JAMYUV010000025.1, read on the forward strand.
GCCGGCCGGCCAAAAGCTTGGCGAAGGTCGACTTGCCGTTGCCGTTGGCGCCGAGCAGCGCGATGCGATCGTCGGCATCGATGCGCAGCGTCATCTTCTTCAGGATCGGCTCGCCCTCGGTGTAGCCGACGTTGACGTTGTTGAGCGCAATGATCGGCGAGGCCACCGTCTTCACCGGCTCCGGAAAGGAGAATGGCCGCACCGTGTCGTTCACGATCGCGGCGATTGGCTTCATCTTCTCCAGCGCCTTGATGCGCGACTGCGCCTGCCTCGCCTTCGATGCCTTGGCGCGGAAGCGCTCGACGAAGGATTCCATGTGCTTGCGCGCGGCTTCCTGCTTGACGCGGCCCTTCTCCTGCAATTCGCGCTGCTCGGTGTATTGGCGCTCGAACTGGTCGTAGCCGCCGCGCCAGAAGGTCAGCTTCTTCTGGTCGAGATGGACGATCGAGTTGACGGCGCGGTTGAGCAGGTCGCGATCGTGCGAAATCAGCAGCACGGTGTGCGGGTATTTCGACACGTAGTTTTCCAGCCATAGCGTGCCTTCGAGATCGAGATAATTGGTCGGCTCGTCGAGCAGCAGCAGATCGGGCTCGGCAAACAACACGGCGGCCAGCGCGACGCGCATGCGCCAGCCGCCGGAGAAGGACGAGGCCGGGCGCCGTTGTGCGGCGTCGTCGAAGCCGAGGCCGGCGAGAATGGTGGCCGCGCGTGACTCGGCCGAGTGCGCATCGATATCGGCCAGCCGCATGTGGATGTCGGCGATGCGGTGCGGGTCGGTCGCCGTCTTTTCCTCTTCGAGCAGGGCACTCCGTTCGAGGTCGGCCTTGAGCACGATCTCGATCAGCGGCTCCTCGGTGCCCGGCGCTTCCTGCGCGACCTGGCCGATGCGCGTGTTCTTGGGCAGGCTGACCGAGCCGGTCTCGGAGGCGAGGTCGCCGGTGATCGCCTTGAACAGGGTCGTCTTGCCGGTGCCGTTGCGGCCGACAAGGCCAGCCTTGCTGCCGGCCGGCAAGGTCAGTGAGGCATGGTCGAGAAGCAGGCGTCCGGCCATGCGGAGCGAAAGGTCGTTGATGATCAGCATGGCCGGGCTTTTGCACGGGACAACCATGCTTCGCAAGGCCTTGAGCCCCGGTTCCCCGCAAAGGTGCGAAAACCGGCAAGCAGGTGACGTCGACCCCGCGCACCACAACGTCCCGCAAAACGCAAAAAGAACCCGCTATCCTGAGGGGGGACAAGGAGAGCGGGCTCTTTCGTGAACGGCGGCCTTGGGAGCGTCCGATCGACATCCAAACACGCAGCAGCTTGGTTTGTTCCATGGGAAGAACGAACTATGTGATGAACAAACGCTGCTGTGGCCCGCAGGTTTGTCCACAGGGGCGTGCCGTCTGTACGCTATCGACCATGACGCTGCGGAAAGACTCGGCTATCCTTGGATGTGCGGCGGGCCTGATCTCCGCCTGGCCGGCGCCATCAGCTTCCTCCCAAGCGGCGCCGGCCACCTTCCTTGACCGGCGCCGCTTGCCCGATCGACGCCATCTGAGGCGGTCATTGTTTCGGCGGCGTGCCGGGCTGATCGCCGCCGGTCGTCGATTTCGGCACCGGATTCTTGTCGACCTGCGGGTTCTGATCGACCGTGTCGCCAGGGGCCTTGGTCGGCTGGATATTGTTGTCGCAACCCGCAACAGTCAGAGCTGCCATAAGCAGCAGGATTGAGCGCTTTTTCATCGCAGTCTCCTCTCGCCCGACAACGAGGCGTCGGCGATTTGGTTGCGCGGCCGGTGTCGTTCCCGCATTCGCCAAGGGGCCTGGGAACAAAATGCCGCGTCTCCGGTTGCTGCACAATCAATGGAGGAAGGCATGATCCGTCTGCTCATCGCCGGGGCAATCGTCTATGTCGCCTATCGCGTCGCCAGGAAAGTGATCGATGAGGTGCCCGACGATTTCGATCCGCTGCTGCTGCCGCCGCCGCAGGACGATCGCGAGGCGCTGCGGCGGCAATCGGCAAGGATGGGCGTCGAGCCCGAGCGTTAGTCGACAGGCCTGCCCGCAAGGCTTCTTCGCTCACGGGCCCTATTCCGGCTCCGCAAACCGTTGCGAACAAAGCAGAAACGATGCTTGATGGGCGATGAACCTCGCCGCCCGTGATTCGTCCTTCCAGCCGGCCTATCTGGCGAAGCTCAACGCCGAGCAGCGGCTTGCCGTCGAACATGGCGACGGCAAGATCGCCGGACCGTTGCTGGTGATTGCCGGCGCCGGCTCCGGCAAGACCAACACGCTGGCGCACCGGGTCGCGCATCTGATCGTCAGGGGTGCCGACCCGCGCCGCATTCTTTTGATGACATTTTCGCGCCGTGCCGCGGCGGAAATGGCCAAGCGGGTCGAGCGCATCGCCGGCGAGGTGCTGGGGCGCGATGCCTCGGTGATCACCGATGCGCTGAGCTGGGCTGGCACGTTCCACGGCATCGGCGCCAGGCTGCTGCGCGATTATGCGCTGGAGATCGGTCTCGATCCGGCCTTCACCATCCACGATCGCGAGGATTCCGCCGACCTGATGAACCTCGTCCGCCACGAGCTTGGGTTTTCGAAGACCGAAGCCCGCTTCCCGACCAAGGGCACCTGCCTGGCGATCTATTCGCGCGCCGTCAACGCACAGGCGCCGCTCGGCGAGGTGCTGGGTTCGGTGTTCCCGTGGTGCGCCGGCTGGGCCGAACAGCTGAAGCAATTGTTCGCCCGATATGTCGAGGCCAAGCAGGCGCAGAACGTGCTCGATTACGATGACCTGCTGCTCTACTGGGCGCAGATGGCCGGCGAGCCGGAAATCGCCGCGCATCTGGGTGCACGTTTCGACCATGTGCTGGTCGATGAATACCAGGACACCAACCGGCTGCAGGCCTCGATCCTGACGGCCCTCAAGCCCGACGGATCGGGGCTGACGGTGGTCGGCGACGACGCGCAGTCGATCTATTCGTTCCGCGCCGCGGAAGTGCGCAATATCCTGGATTTTCCGAAGCAGTTCGCGCAGCCGGCCGAGGTCGTCATGCTGGAGCGCAACTACCGCTCGACCGAGACGATCCTGGCGGCGGCCAATGCGGTGATCGGCGAAGCGTCGGAGCGTTTCACCAAAAATCTCTGGACCGAGCGCAAATCTGCGGAAAAGCCGAAGCTGGTGAGTGTGCGCGACGAGACCGAGCAGGCGAGCTATGTCTGCCAGGCGATACTCACCGAACGCGAGGCCGGCACCGTTCTCAAAGCACAGGCGGTGCTGTTTCGCGCCTCGCACCATAGCGGCCCGCTGGAGATCGAGCTGATGCGCCGCAACATCCCCTTCGTCAAGTTCGGCGGGCTGAAATTCCTCGATGCCGCCCACGTCAAGGATATGCTGGCCGTGCTGCGCTTTGCCGAAAACCCGCGCGACCGCGTCGCCGGCTTTCGCGTGCTGCAACTTCTGCCGGGCATCGGCCCTTCGGCCGCCAATGCGATCGTCGAGACCATGGCAAATTCGCTCGACGAGACGATGGGGCTTGCCCGCTATCGGCCGCCGCAGCGTGCCGCCGACGACTGGCCGGGCTTTGTCGCGCTCTATAGCGGCCTGCGTGCCGGCGCGCAAAAATGGCCGGCCGACATCGAACAGGTCAGGCTCTGGTACGAGCCGCATCTGGAACGTATCCACGAGGATGCAACGATGCGCCGGGCCGATCTCCTGCAGCTCGAGCAGATCGCTTCCGGCTATGCGTCGCGCGAGCGCTTCCTCACCGAGCTGACACTCGATCCGCCGGACGCGACCAGCGACGAGGCCGGCCCGCCGCACCGCGACGAGGATTATCTGATCCTGTCGACGATCCATTCGGCCAAGGGCCAGGAGTGGAAGAACGTCTTCGTGCTCAACACCGTCGACGGCTGCATCCCGATCGATCTCGGCGTCGGCAGCAAGGAGGACGTCGACGAGGAGCGGCGGCTGCTCTACGTGGCGATGACGCGGGCCAAGGACAGCCTGCACCTGGTCATGCCGCATCGCTTTTTCGTCCACGGCCAGACGGCGCGCGGCGACCGCCATGTCTATGCCTCGCGCACGCGCTTCATCCCGCGCTCTATCCTCGGCGCCTTCGAGCAGGTGGCTTGGGCCAGCGTCCAGGCCAGAGACGATCCGCGCCGCCAGCCGCAGGTGCGTGTCGACCTCGGCGCCCGCATGCGCGGCATGTGGAAATAGGCACCCGCCTCGACGCCGGCGCTGCTCGCCCGGCGACCGCTCCCGGAGCCGGCGAAAAAACAATACCGGCAACATGGAACCTCGCGCCGTGATCCGCGTTTCTGCCCGACCCCCAGACCGGAGAACGGCGTCCGCCGTGACCTCCGCCCATTCGAGAGGCCAGAATGCACGACAGGACGTTTTCCACCCCGGTCGCCCTAACCGTTGGCGCCGGCTACAAGCGTACGATCGCATCGTTCTCCGAGATGCACGAATTCCTCACCGAGTTCCCGCCTTCGCGCCGCCGGCTGAGCTATGGCGCCGCGGTGAAGGCCTGCGAGGCGGCACGTGCCGGCGAGATCTCGGCCGAAGCGGCACGCGACGCTCTGATCACCTTCGCCGTGACGGCAGGCATCCTCTGGCCGGCCGCCCAGCCGGCGGTCTCGGTCAAGCCGGTCGCCCGGGGCCTCGGCGGCTACGCCGCCTGACCGAAACGACCATCAATGGACCGTCATCGGGCCGCTGCCCGGCGGGTCGCCCGCTGCTGCGGGTTCGAAACTGACCTGATCGCGGCCGTTCGATTTGGCCTTGTAAAGGTGCTTGTCCGCCACCACGAACATCTCGGCGTAGGTGGTCGGCCCGCTGAAGGCGACGCCGCCGATGCTGACCGAGAGAGGACAGGGCCGGCCGTCAGGCGAGAACTCCGCCTCACGGACGCGTCGGCGAATTGTCTCCGCCACCAGCCAGGACTGCGAAGGATCTGCGCCGGGAAGGAAAACCGCAAATTCCTCGCCGCCGATCCGGCCGACGATATCGGCGCCGCGTAGCTGGCCCTGGATTGTCTTGGCGATCAGCTTGAGCGCCTGGTCTCCGCAGTCGTGGCCGAGGCGGTCGTTGACGGATTTGAAATGGTCGGCATCGACGATCAGCAAGGCGCCGGCATTAACGACAGAATGGCTGCGGGCCTGTTCGAGATAGGCCTCGACGAGCATGGAAAACGCACCCCGGTTGAACACCGCCGTCAGGCTGTCGGTCGCCGCGACGACGGCCAGTGCCTTTTGCGCGATCGCCAGCTGGCGCATTTTCCACATCAGGAAAAAGAAGAACGAGCTGGCCAGGATAAGCGGCAGCAGCAGGTCGGTCAGCTGCGCCCGCCACAGCGCTTCCGGCGACAAATATGGGAAATTGAAGGAATCGACGAGGAATGCGGCTGCAATGCAGACCGCCGTGCCCGCGACGGTAACCGCCACGACCCTGCCCCAGCTCGTCGGGGACACATCGATCTGCATGCTTTTGCTCCTGCTTCAGCCGGCTACCTTGAAGCAACAGCACAAACGAAGTCCTAAGACTTTGCTTTCAATTCGATCGCAGTCGAAGCGAACCAGCCGTCGAGATGGCGGCCAGATAAGAAGATCGGTCCTAAATCAGCTGCCTTCTGATGCTCATCCGGGTCACCGCAGTCACAAGAATGGCGCCGATCATGAAATAGATGGTCGCGACAATGTCGCCCTGGTGGAAATAATAACCGGAGTTGAGAAGCGCCAGGACCACGGCGAAGAACGCCACAAGGCGCAAGGGTTCATTGGGCATGCGTGCCAATTCTCGCTGTTGCTGCTGAATGCTGCTGAAGCGGCCGCCCTCACGACCATGCGCTCCATAAAATGTTTTGGCGCTTTTTGCAATCTCGGCAGATCGTCCGCTATCGACCATCCGCTTCACCAGCCGCCCCAGGTTCAGGCGAATGCCCTGCCCTCCTCGCTGCGCTGGAACATCGTCAGGTCCAGTCCGAGGCTTGGCTTGCCCAGAACGGTCAGGATCGCATGCGCCTGGCCGCGGTGGTGGGTCTGGTGGTTGAAGAAGTGGTCGAGCGCCGGCGCCAACCGCTGCGAGACGGTGCGCATATCCGAGACGGTCATGTAGGAGAAGCGGCCCGACAGCGCCTTGTCGCTCAAGCCGGCAACCCAGTCGATGATCCGTTTGTCCTCGGCCTCGCGCGCCAGCCGCAAGCCTGGCAAGGCGCGGTGCAGGATCGTGTCGAGCCTTGCCGGCGCGTCGCCCTCGCCGGTGAAGCGTTTCATCCAGATACGGTCGGCTGCCAGGAGGTGGTTGAGCGTTCCCATCATCGAGCCGAAGAAGACGCCGACATTGCGGTCGAACTCTTCCTCGTCGAGATCGGCGGCGGCATCGTAGATGCGGCCGTTGGCCCATTGATTGTAGGCCGCAAACATCCTGAAATGCTGTTTCATTCTTCTCTCGACCTGCGGGACCCTGTTTCGCGCGGGTCTGTTTCGGCCATAGTTAGACTGCAAGGACGCTGCCGCCAATGACCATTCTGCTCTACGACCTTGTTGGACGCGACGCCGCCCGCCCATTCAGCCCACATTGCTGGAAGGCGGTGATGGCGCTGGCCCACAAAGGGCTCGACATCACCAGCGTGCCGACCCGTTTCCTCGAAGTGCCGAAGGTGGAAGGCGGTGTCTCGAAGCTCGTTCCGGTGATCCGCGACGGCGAGACGGTGGTCGCCGATTCCTTCGCCATCGCGCTCTATCTCGAGGAGGCCTATCCCGAGCGGCCGACATTGTTTCCGGCGACGGCGGTAAGGCGACGGCGCGCTTCATCGAACGCTGGTCGCAGCTGACCATCCATCCCTACGTCACCACCGCGGCGCTACTGGACCTGCATGCCATGCAGGACGAGGCGAATGCCGCCTATTTCCGGCAGAACCGCGAACAGCGCTTCGGCAAGCGCTTGGAGGCGGTTTACGCCACCCGCGACGCCGGGCTCGCCGGCTTCCGCGCCTCGCTGGAGCCGCTCCGCTCGATGCTCGGCTATCAGCCCTTCATTGGCGGCCCGTCGCCGCTATTTGCCGATTACATCGTTTTCGGCGCGCTGCAATGGGCGCGTATCGCCACGCCCTACCGGCTGCTCGACGACAGCGATGTCGTGGCTCAATGGTTCGAACGATGCCTCGATCTGCATGGCGGCCTCGGCCGCACGGTCGCGCCGGCAGCGATCGCACCTCTCGCAAGTTGAGCTCGGCAGCTTCATCGGCAACGCCACATTTTGTTCTTGCTTTGTGCCGGCAGCTATGCTAGTAATTTGGGTATGGTGCTGATTCGTACCGACGACCCGCCCGGCTTGCCGAGGCGGGTTTTGTTTGCCGATCAAGGTTCAACGGCGTAAATGACGGCAACGTCGCCCGGCCTCTAAAGCGCGTCGCGTTTGGCCTGCCTCATGTGACGCGCTTTAGGTTCTTGTTTTGATGCATGTCGTTACCGCAAAACCGCTGCACACCTTTGCGCGACATGCACTTGTTTTGACGCATGTCGTTGCCGCAAAACCGCTGCACACTTTTGCGCGACATGGATTAGAATTCCCGCCCGGCGAAATGCGACAACGCGGGTAGACGACGTGTCGCTTGAGGCGCCGCATCACTGCCCGGATCGAAGCAAACAAGACGAAAATCCGGCGAACCGGGCAACCACAACAAAGGCAGCGCGCCATGACCGCAAACCCAGAGTTCCCGGCCGACTTTCGCGCCGGGCTCGCCAAGCTCTTCCTGTGGCGGCGCGACGTCAGGCGGTTCAAGCCGACGCCGCTCCCGGAAGGGGCGCTGGAGCGGCTGCTCGAGCTTGCCAGCGCCGCGCCGTCCGTCGGGCTGAGCCAACCTTGGCGCTTCGTCATCGTCGAGAGCGAAACATGCCGCGCCGCCGTCAGGGCATGCTTCGAGCGCTGCAACGCGGAGGCACTCGCAAATTTTTGCGGTGAACGCGCCGCGCTCTATGGGCGCCTGAAACTTGCCGGCCTGAACGAGGCGCCCTGCCAGCTTGCGGTTTTCGCCGACCGCGCAACCGAGCAAGGGCATGGGCTTGGCCGCCAGACCATGCCAGCCACCATAGACTATTCCGCTGTCATGGCGGTCCACACGATGTGGCTGGCGGCGCGCGCCGAGGGAATAGGCATGGGCTGGGTCTCGATCCTAGATCCGGCCGAGATGGCGACGATCCTGGACGTGCCGCCGGAGTGGACACTGATCGGTTACTTCTGCATCGGCTACCCCAGCGAGAACCACAGCGTGCCGGAACTGGAACGGGAAGGCTGGGAAACGCGGCGGCCGTCTATCGTGACAAGGCGGTAGTGGAATGGCAGCGCTGCCATCCTCCTTGCGGGGAAGAATGACTCCTCCCCAGCAGGGCTGTGGATATCATGGATGGTTCGCCGATCGTCAGCATGCCAGCAAGACACCATGGCAAAGCCGGTCGTGAAGGCCTTGACCTGAGGAAGTGCATAGAATGTTTCGCTACGACATGCAGGCCGAGATCTGGGTCTATCCGGGCAAGGGCGGCTGGCATTTCGTGACCCTGCCGCCGGAGCTTGGAGCCCGGATCAAGGCGGCGATGGTTGGGATGGCAAGGCCCCTGGGGCTCCCTTGGCGTGGAGGCCGTCATCGGCCAGACCAGATGGCGGACATCGCTGTTTCCCGACAAGAAATCCGGCAGCCTGCTCTTGCCGATCAAGACCGCGGTGCGGGTCCGCGAAGGCCTCGGGGCTGGCGACACGGCCAACCTGACGATCGAGATGCAGTTATGACGACGTCGGGTCAGGCTGACGACGACGCGCTATAGGGCGGCCAGTCGATCGGACCCAAGTGGGTACCGGTTGTCGGAAAATCCGATCTCAACAAAAAGATGAGCGGCGGCATGGTTCGACTTGAAAGTCCGCCGCCCCAGCGCAGAAATGCGCGCTGCGCCGGCCTCCCCTTGGCAAGGCGGCGGGCGGCTTGTATAGAGCCCGCCACCCTCAATTCCACTCTCCATCACAAGGACGACCCCATGGCGCTCGAACGCACCTTTTCCATGATCAAGCCGGACGCGACCCGTCGCAATCTCACCGGCGCTATCACCAAGATACTGGAAGATGCCGGCCTGCGCGTCGTCGCTTCGCGCCGGGTGTGGATGAGCCGCCGCGAGGCGGAAGGTTTCTATGCCGTCCACAAGGAACGTCCGTTCTTCGGCGAGCTGGTCGAATCCATGTCGTCGGGCCCGACAGTCGTGCAGGTACTGGAAGGCGAGAACGCCATTGCCAAGAACCGCGAAGTGATGGGCGCCACCAATCCGGCAAGCGCCGCCGAAGGCACGATCCGCAAGCTGCACGCACTGTCGATCGGCGAGAACTCCGTGCACGGTTCCGATGCGCCGGAAACCGCCGCGCAAGAGATCAAATACTGGTTCTCGGATACCGAGATCGTCGGCTAAGCCGGCATTTCGAACCCCATCAAAAGGCCGGCGCAACGCCGGCCTTTTTCGCTAAAGCGCGTCGCGTTCGATCGGTCTCATGCGATGCACTTCAGGTTCTTGTTTTGATGCATGCCGGTATCGCAAAACCGCTGCACGCTGCTGCGCGATATGCAGTAGCGGACATTTTCAGCTTCAGGCTCCTCGACGGGTCACCGGTGCGTTAAGCTCGGAGGGCGGATCAAACGCCGTCCCGACAATGAGGATTTTGGGGAGCCGACAAGGCCATGACCAGCGCCATTCCCGGCTTCTTCCAGGGCACCGAAATGCCAACCAGCGGCTGGTGGGAAGCGCTGTGGCCCGAGCCCGCCAGCGTCCTGGCGGCAGTAGGCATGAAGCCCGGCACGGACGTGGTCGATCTCTGCTGCGGCGACGGCTGGTTCACGCTGCCAATCGCCAGGGTCGCCCGTCATGTAATCGCTATCGACATCGATGCCGATCTGCTCGAAGTCGCAAGGTGGCGGTTGGCCGAAGGCGGCGCGGGCAATTGCGAGTTTGTGGCGGGCGACGCCTATGAGCTTGCCGGGCTGGTGCCTCAGACCGTCGACTTCGTTTTCATGGCCAACGCTTTCCATGGCGTTCCGGACCGGCCGCGCCTTGCCCGCGCCGTGCGGACGACGCTTGACCCTGCCGGTCGTTTTGCCATCGTCAACTGGCACCAGTATCCGCGCGAGCAAACCACGCTCTTGGGCGAGCCGCGCGGGCCAAAGACCGAGCTGAGGCTGTCACCCAAACAGACCATCGCGGCGGTGGAAGCGAGCGGGTTCAAGCTTGCCGAATTGGTTGATGTGCCGCCCTATCACTATGGCGCGGTATTCAAACAAGCGACAAATTGAGAATGCCGGGCGTATGCGACTTTGTCGCTAGGATGTGTGTCGCCCGCCGCCCCCTAGCGGCGGGTTCTGTCAGTCTATTTCGCCTGGCGTTCCTTCACGTTCGCATGTTCATTCGCCGCCTCCGTGTCGGTGGACGGGGTCTTGGTCTCTTCACCTGAAAACGGGCTGCCCTGCCCCGGTGCGAGATCGCCGCTATGGCCGGCCTTGTTGGTCTGGAACGGTTGGCTGTCCGCTTTGAGACCGTGGTCAAGAGCATTGACAAGATGGTCGTCCGCCTTGGCAAGGCCGGTAAAGGCAAGGAGCGATGCACCGGTGGCGGCAAGGATAAGCGTGTGCGTTTTCATGTCTGGACTCCTTTGAGTTAAGGCCAGAACGAGCCGCAGCCATTCTGGCGGCTTCAACGAAGGGACAAATGTCCCTTTTGCCTTACCCGCCATTTTATGTGGAACTAACGCGCCCTCTGCCCGGCCTCTTCCCGCTGAAACACATCGTGATCGACATGCGGCTGCCGCGCGGGCCAATCGGCGCGGACTAAGCGCTAGCTCGCGGCATTGAAGCGCAGGATGTCGCGGCCATCTCTGTCGGCGATGACAAGCTTGCCGGCGTCGACGTGGTAGGATGCTGCTTTGGCCAGCGCCTCGAACAGCGCCTTTTCCTCGGCCATGACCTGAGGCGCGCAGGCCTTAAAGGTCGAGCCGATGCCGCTGATAGCGATCGTCGAGCCGTTTATCCTGGCGGTGGCGAAATAGACGTTGCAAGGGCCGCTGCCGCCGGCCTTGCCGGCTTCGCTGATGCGGAATGTCGCCCGCGGCTCGGCAATCACGCCGACGCCGTCGATATATTCGACCAGCCAGCTTTGGCCGAACACGGAAGGTGCCGCCGGCTCGTCGCCCGGCGCCGCCATTTTCAGCATGATGGTCTGTGGCGCGTCGCTGAGCGGGTCGACCTGATGGCGCGTATCGGTGACGAATAGCAGCCGGTCATCGACGGTGATGCGCGCCTGCAGCGCGTAGGTCATATCAGGCCGGATCACCCGCGGGTCGAAGCTGATCTCGAACTTGATCGGCACCTGGCCGGCCGGCACCACCTTGCGCTCGCCGATGATTGCTGCCGGCGCGTCGGCCAGCGACACGTCGGCAAGCTGCACGGAAAGCACGGCATTGGGCGGCAGCGCGATGCGCTCGCGATACATCACCTCGCCCTTGAGGGTCTTTTCGGCAGCCACGGAACGATCCGGAACGGCAAGTATGCCAACGGCCAGCGGCACCAGTCCGAAGATGAAGAACTCGGCGATCCTGTCCAGCATGATCCTGCTCCCCTTCGGCAAAGGGTTTCGCAGGATTGCGGTCAATGAATGGCCGGCGGCGTATGGGCATGGCTGTCCCAGAAATTTGTTTGGACGGCGGGGCGCTTCCAGCGGCCCGCCGCCTTGTCGTCCGCCTTCTTGGCCGCTCCGCAAACTCTGTTAAGTAAACGCTAGGCGGCTGTCTCGGAAAAGCCCATGCCGCAGGATGAGCTCCAGTCGGGCGATCTCGGCCGCCGGTTTGACTATGCGGCGGCATTCACCGCCGGTTTGCTCGATCCTGACCGTGCCCCGCCTGACTCTGTCTCGGGGCCGAACGGGAAGGCTGCGATCAAGCGATATGCCGTCTACCGCAACAACGTCACGGTCAGCCTGATCGATGCGCTGGCCGCCAGCTTTCCAGCGACGCTGCGCATCACCGGCCCGGATTTCTTTCGCGCGATGGCGCGCTTTCACATCCGCGAAACGCCACCCACCTCGCCGCTTCTATTCGAATATGGCCGCGACTTTCCCGATTTCATCGAGCGCTACGAACACGCGCAGTCGATGCCGTGGCTGGCCGACGTGGCGCGCATCGAGCGGGCCTGGCTCGATGCCTATCATGCCGCCGACGCGGAGGCGCTGTCGGCTGAGGCACTGGCGTCGATCCCTCGCGAGAGGCTTGCCGACACCGTGCTGCGGCCGCATCCGGCGACGCGGATCGCGCGCTCCCGGTTCCCGGCAGTCACAGTCTTCGCGGCAAACCGGAACGACGCTCCTGTTGGGCCGATCCGGGCAACGGGCGCTGAAGATGCGCTGGTCACGCGGCCCGGCCTCGAGGTCTTCGTCCGCCACCTACCGCCCGGCGGCGCAGTATTTATCTCGCATCTGGTCGCGGGCGAGTCGCTCGGTGCAGCGGCCGCGGCAGCGTTTGCGGAGAGTGCCGAATTCGAGCTTTCCGCCAACATTGCCGGTGTGCTGGAAGCGGGAGCCTTCACGACGGCACATCAGGAAAGGTGAGCACGATGAGCCATAGGCAGAACGCGAGCACCGAACCGCGAGGGTTCGCCGCTCTCGTCGAAAGGCTGAATGCCGCCCTGCGCACGATCGCGACGCCATCGCTGACGCAGCTTGTCCTGCGCTGCGCGCTCGCTGTCCCGTTCTGGCGGTCCGGCGTCAACATGGGACGGTTTTCTACAGTTGAACGATGTCGCAGTGCTGCTTTTCAGCTCGGAACTCAAATTGCATCTGCCGGGCGGTCCTTATGATTTTCCGGCACCCGCGCTGGTGGCGTTCGCTTCAGGGTCAGCGGAGATCGTGTTGCCAGTTCTCCTTGTTTTCGGCCTGGCGACGCGACTGGCGGCATTCGGGTTGCTGCTGATGACGCTGGTCATCGAGTTCACCGTGCCGGACGGCTGGCCGCTGCACATTACCTGGGCGGCGATGGCGCTTGGCATCATGGCCTGGGGAACCGGCCGGATTTCGCTCGATCATCTGATCGGCACTGACAAAGGTTGAGGGCTCGCGGAAGCCTGGTCAGTCTCGCTTCCAGCGGCTCGCCGCCTTGTCGTCGGCCTCCTTGGCGTCGACCCAGCCGCCTTCGGAACCGTCGCTATGGTGTTCCTTTTTCCAGAACGGCGCCCGTGATTTCAAATAATCCATCAGGAAATTCGCGGCCTCGAACGCCGCCTGCCGGTGGGCCGAAGCGGACACCACCAGCACGATGTTTTCGCCCGGCGCGATCTTGCCGTGGCGATGGATGACGGTGAGCCCCTGCAGCGGCCAGCGCGCGATTGCCTCGCCGGCGATGCGGGATATCTCGGCTTCCGCCATTCCGGGATAATGTTCGAGCTCGAGCGCGGAGAGCCTGCGTTGCTCATCGCGGCAGAGGCCGGAGAAGGTCACCACAGCGCCGATGTCGTTGCGACCCCTGTTCAGCCTGGCGATCTCGGCGGCGACGTCGAAATCCTCCGCCTGGATGCGCACGACAGGCACCACCGCGGACATGGTTCAGCCACCGGTCATCGGCGGGAACAGCGCGATCTCGCGCGCGCCGGCGATCTTTTCGCGGTGCTCGACATGTTCCTGGTTGATGGCGACGCGGATCACGTCAGGATATTGCAGCGCGTGCTCGTATTCCTCGCCGCGCGATTTCAGCCAGCGCAACAGGTCGGCGACCGTTTCGATGCCGGCCGGCAACTCGACGTCTTCTTCCGGTCTGCCGATCCGCTCGCGCACCCAGGCGAAATAAATGAGCTTCGTCGACATGCTACTCGTCCATGATGTGCTTGAGGCCGGCGCGGAAATAGTCGTAGCCAGTGTAGAGCGTCACCAGGGCGGCGATCCACAGCAGCACCAGCCCGGTCTGGGTGGTCAGCGGAAAGAGCTTGTCGCCGGCCGGGCCCGCAAGCAGGAAGGCGATGGCGATCATCTGGATGGTGGTCTTCCATTTGGCGAGCTGCGTCACCGGCACCGAGACCTTCAAAGCCGCCAGATATTCGCGCAGGCCCGAGACCAGGATCTCGCGGCACAGGATGATGATCGCCGCCCATAGCGACCAGCCGGCGATGCCGGCATGGCGGTCGGTGTCGGCGGCAAGCAGCAGCAGGCAAGTGGCGACCAGCAGCTTGTCGGCGATCGGGTCGAGCATCTTGCCGATGTTGGAGGTCTGCTGCCAGGCGCGCGCCAGATAGCCGTCGAAGTAATCGGTGATCGAGGCGAGCAGGAAAATGATGAGCGCCGACCAGCGGGCGAAGTCGCTCGATTTCAGATGACCCTCCAGGAAAAAGCACAGCACGACCAGCGGCACCGCCAGGATGCGGGCGTAAGTGAGCATGTTGGGCAGGTTGAACGCGCGCTGGGACATGTTTTGGGAACTCTTTCTGCCTGCTTAGTCAAATCAGAAGCGAATGTGGGGGGTCAACAGGCCAGAATCGATTAGCCAGCCGAAATATCGGCAATAAGTCTTAGCTCTCGTGAAAATGATTGTAGACCAATTTCGCCACCTGTTCGGAAATGCCGTCGACCTTGACCAAGTCTTCGACGGCGGCACGGCTGACCGCCTTGGCCGTACCGAAATGCATCAGCAGCGCGCGCTTGCGGCCCGGGCCGATGCCGCTGATCTCGTCGAGCGGGCTCTTGACCATCTCCTTCTTGCGGCGGGCGCGGTGCGAACCGATGGCGAAGCGATGGACCTCGTCGCGCAGTCGCTGGACGAAATAGAGCACCGGATCGCGAACGGGCAGCGAGAATGGGGCCCTGCCCTTTACGAAGAAGCGTTCGCGGCCGGCATCGCGGTCCTGACCCTTGGCGATGCCGATGGCGACAACGCGATCCTCGATGCCGAGATCGGCGAGGATCTTGCGCACCGCCGTCATCTGGCCCTGGCCGCCGTCGATGAGGATGACGTCGGGCCAGGCGGGGAAGCCGCCCGCGTCCTCGATATCGTCGCCCGGTTCGGTAGGGTTCGCCTCGCCCGTGCCCTCGGTTTGCGGGGCATCGCCATGTTCCTTCAACAGCCGCGAGAAGCGCCGCTGCATCACCTCGCGCATCATGCCGAAATCGTCGCCCGGCGTGATCTCGGTCGAGCGGATGTTGAACTTTCGATAATGGTTCTTCACAAACCCTTCCGGCCCGGCGACGACCATGGCGCCGACGGCGTTGGTTCCCATGATGTGCGAGTTGTCATAGACCTCGATGCGCACCGGCGGCTTTTCCAGGCCGAAGGTCTCGGCAAAGCCAGTGAGCAGCCGCGCCTGAGTTGAGGTTTCGGCCAGCCGCCGGCCGAGCGCTTCGCGCGAATTCTGCAGCGCATTGTCGGTCAGGTCCTTTTTCTCGCCGCGCTGCGGCACCGAGATCGACACCTTGCGGCCGGCCCGGGTGGAGAGCGCCTCCGCCAGCAATTCCTGGTCCTCGACGCCATGCGACAACAGGATGGTGCGCGGCGTCGGCTTGTCGTCGTAGAACTGCGCCAGGAACGATCCCAGCACCTCGCCGGCTTCGAGCGCCGGATCGGCCTTGGGAAAATAGGCGCGGTTGCCCCAGTTCTGGCCGGTGCGGAAGAAGAACACCTGGATGCAGACCTGGCCGCCCTCCTGATGGATGGCGAAGACATCGGCCTCGTCGACGGTCTGCGGATTGATGCCTTGATGGCTCTGCACATGCGACAGCGCCGCCAGCCGGTCGCGATAGATGGCGGCGCGTTCGAAATCGAGGTTCTCCGAAGCCTGCTGCATGGCGGCGGAGATCTCCGTCTTCACCTTCTGGCTGCGGCCGGAAAGGAAATCCTTCGCCTCGGCGACAAGCCTTGCATAATCGCCATGCGAGATTTCGCCGGTGCATGGGCCGGCGCAGCGCTTGATCTGGAACAAAAGGCAAGGCCGGGTGCGGTTCTCATAGAAGGAGTCGGTGCAGCTCCTGAGCAGGAAGGCGCGCTGCAGCGAGTTGATGGTACGGCCGACGGCGCCGGCCGAGGCGAAGGGGCCGAAATAGTCTCCCTTGCGTGAGCGCGCGCCGCGATGCTTGTAGATACCGGGCGAGACATGATCGCCGGTCAACAGGATATAGGGGAACGACTTGTCGTCGCGCATCAGCACGTTGAAGCGTGGCCGCAAGCGCTTGATGAGGTTGGCTTCAAGCAGCAGCGCTTCGATCTCGGTGCGGGTGACGACGAACTCCATCGTCGACGTCTCGCGCACCATGCGGCCGATGCGGCTGGTGTGGAACCGGCCTTGCGCGTAGCTGGTGACCCGCTTCTTGAGGCTGCGTGCCTTGCCGACATAGAGCACGTCGCCGGCGGCATTCATCATCCGGTAGACGCCGGGCGCATTGGGCAGCCGCTTGACCAGCGTCTGGATCACCTCGGCGCCGACCATGCCGTCGGCGTCGCCGGCATGCGGGGTCCAGTCGATGGCGGTGAAGGTGACGTCCGGACCGCCGGCCGCAGGCTCGACGACCTCTTCGGCCGCCTCGTCCTCGAGGTCGATTTCGGGCGGCAGGTCGTCGGCGCCACCGCGCGTTTTTTGTTTCTGGTCCATGGGGCTCATTCCGCCATGCCTGTCACATCGGGCGTCTGCCATGCAAGGTGCTGGCCGCCGTCGAGCGCAATCATCTGGCCGGTGACCGAGCGTGCCGCCCACAGATAACGGATGGTGGCACCGAATTCCGGCAATTCCGGGCCGCGTTTCAGGATCAGCCCGGCAATCTGGGCATCGAAATCGCTGTCGTGCTGGCGCGTGTTCTTCAAGGTCGGGCCAGGACCAATAGCGTTGACGCGGATGCGGGGACCCAGCGCCTGCGCCATCATCTCGGTCGACGCCCACAATGTCGACTTCGACAGCGCATAGGAAAAATAACGCGGCGTCGGGCGCCAGACGCGCTGGTCGATCATGTTGACGATCAGCCCCTCACTGTTCTGCGGCAAGGCCCGGGCGAAAGTCTGCGCCAACAGCGCCGGCGCCTTGACATGCACGGCGAAATGGCGATCCCAGGCCGGCCAGTCGAAATCCTCAACACTGTCGTGCTCGAACAGCGAGGCGTTGTTGACCAGCAGCGACACCGGCCCGAGCGCCGCCGCCGCGCGGCCGACAAGGTTGCCGACGGCATCCATGTCGGTCAGGTCGGCAGCAACCACGGCGGCCCGGCCATGTCGACCAAAATGACCACCGTTGATTTCGGCCGCGAGCGCCTCCGCCTCGGCCAGCGAGCGATTGCAGTGAATGGCGACGGCAAAACCATGCCCGGCAAGATCTTCGACGATCGCCCTGCCGATCCGCCTCGCCCCGCCCGTCACCAGTGCCGTCGCGGCGACCTTGCTCATCTGTCAATCCTTAATCCGATGCCGATTCCGACCTGCCG
The DNA here is from genome assembly GCF_040323405.1 of Mesorhizobium sp. M0048. Taxonomy (NCBI): domain Bacteria; kingdom Pseudomonadati; phylum Pseudomonadota; class Alphaproteobacteria; order Hyphomicrobiales; family Phyllobacteriaceae; genus Mesorhizobium; species Mesorhizobium sp. M0048. The sequence goes on from NZ_JAMYUV010000025.1 coordinate 34,087, forward strand.
GGATAGCGCCGGCAAATTATGGCCCGCCAAGCGTTAAATCCCATTTCCACCTGCGGCAAGATTGTGGCAAAGTGGCCGGTGGGCGTTCTGGTTCGACCGGAATTCGGGCCAGCCCGTCCGCAATATAGGGCGCTGGAGCCCTTATACCAAGCCGTGTGCAGTGCAGCACGGCGAACCTGCTGACATTCGCTGTTGCGAAGATGCAACGTCAAGGTTCTGCCTCATTCGTGCCAGGGAATGACCCAAGTTCAGGTTCGCTTCAGCCGCATTTCGACACGACATTTGCAACCGTTGAACGCCGGATCCGTTTCATCCCCCGGACGGGTTGAGGGCGCTCATGAAAAACAAGCCTGTGTCCTGTGGCTTAAGGAGTAAAGAACAATGCAAGCCAATCTTAAATTTGCGCGACCGCTGGCGGTGGCGTTTGGGCTGTTCGCCCTCGGCGGAACTGCCTATGCCGCGGACGTGGTTCAGGAAGAGCCGCCGGCACCTGCCCCGATTGCAGAACTTCCGGTCGCATCCTGGGCCGGTCCCTATGCCGGTGTGAGCGTCGGCTACGGCTTCGCCGGCCATGCCAAAGCCAAAGACATTGGCGTCGACGTCGACACCAAGGGTTTTGTCGGCGGCGTCTTCGGCGGCTATAATTGGCAGCAGGAGAACTTCGTCTACGGTGCCGAAGCCGATATCGGCTACAACGGCGTCAAGGGCGACGATGCCGGCATCGAGGCCAAGGGTGGCTTCGAGGGCTCGCTGCGTGCCCGCCTCGGCTATGCCGTCAGCCCGGACATCCTGCTCTACGGCACCGCCGGTGGCGCGCTGAAGAACCAGAAGATTGAAGCTGCCGGCGTAAGCGACACCAACACGCAGTTCGGCTGGACAGCCGGCGTCGGTACCGACATCAAGATCACCGACAATGTGTTCGGCCGTGTCGAGTATCGTTACACGGACTTCGGCAGGAAGGACTTCGACGGTATCGGCAAAGTTAAGTCGACCGACAATCGCGTCACTTTCGGCGTCGGTATGAAGTTCTAAGTCGTCCAAGCCACGACACGAAAAAGCCGGGCCTCGCGCCCGGCTTTTTTTGTGGCACCGGTTGGGCCGCCCGCCCTCAGGCCGGGATGGCCGGCTTCAGTTCCGGGAATTTCTCGTCGAAGCGCGCCGCCCAGCGCGTCAGCCGGCCGCGGCCCTTTTCCCATTTTCCGGCGAAGCGCAGCGAGAGATAGCCAAGGCAGGCGCGCAATGCGATTTGGCCTAAGGTGATTTTCTTCGGCAGCTTCGGCGGGTTGGCGTTGAGCAGATCGAGCGCGGCCGAAATCTTCGTCCACTGGCGCTCGAGCCAAGGCTGGTAGACCATCTCTTCCGGCCGCGTGCGCCGCTCATAGACCATCGACAGCGCACAGTCGCAGATACCGTCGGCCAATGCCTCCAGCACCTCCGCCTCAAGGCGCCTGTCGGGATTGCGCGGAAACAATGCGTTCTTCGACATCCGGTTGAGATGCTGCGTGATGGCGCGGCTGTCGTGGACCGAGCGGCCGTCATCGAGCACCAGCACCGGGATCTTGCCGAGCGGATTGGCGCCGATCAGTTCGGCCGGCCTTTCCTCGGTCTTTATCGGCACGAGATCGACCGCGATGCCAGCATAAAGTGCTGCCATGCGCACCTTGGAACTGTAGGGGGAAGTAGACGCGTAGAGCAGTCTGGGCATTGTCGATTCCTGTTTGCCGGCTACAGCTCCATATGCCCCGTTGGACGCGCAAAAGGACGCGGTAGCATTGTGACTTCGCGCATGACCCTCACCGAAAATCGATTCCGACAGGGGCTCGTGCGTGGGCACTGTTGACCGATCATGCAGGGTTCATCAACGGCCAGAGGCGGAAAACCGCGCCGCCAGCGTACAACCATTGTCTCGACGTCAATCGCGATGCGATAAGCCGCAGTGCGGCGGCAGACGCGAGCGGGTCGGACAATCCAAATCCGATTGGCTACCAACTCGGCCTTGCACCGAAGGTTAGCCTTTGGCAGCCACGAAAATCCCACCGGACTTCGCCGCATGGCGAAGCCCTGGGAGCTGCGAAAAGACGTCTTCCTCCCGCCTCTTTCTCGTTCTGCCCGACCGTCAACCAAGAAGCGAGGCGCCTGTCCGGCATCCCGCCCTGACTGTCTTGAGTATTGTCCCCGACGGTAGCAGGGCGGCGACTACTTCTTGGCCTTCGCCTTTGCGGGCGCTGCTTTCGGCTTGGCCGCGGGCGCTGCTTTCTTCACTGCCGCAGAAGATTTCGCAGCGGCGGCCTTTGCCGGTGCTGCCTTCTTCGCAGCTGGCTTCGCGGCGGCCTTTGCAGCCGGCTTCTTGGCCGGTGCCGCCTTCTTTGCGGGTGCAGCCTTGGCCGGTGCTGCCTTTGCCTTAGCAGGTGCTGCTTTCTTCACGGCCGGTTTTGCCGCGGCCTTGGCGGCCGGCTTTTTGGCCGGCGCTGCTTTTGCCTTAGGCGCGGCGGCCTTCGCTTTGGCAGCGGGTGCCGCTTTCTTCACAGCAGTTGCGGCCTTTGCCGCGGCTGCTTTTGCTGGTGCTTTCTTTGCCGGTGCCTTGGATGCCGGCGCCTTGGATGACTGCTTAGCCATATCATGCCCCTTCCGTTGTGCCGACGGCCGTTATTGACCCGGCGCGTATTGCATATCTGACTCGCGGCTTGCTAGCCAGCGAAGCATTAGAATGATTTTTGCAGCTTAAGTTTCGGTTACGGCGAGCGCACGACCATTTTACCCTCGCAAAAACCGGCTGCGAATCTTTGTCTCCCGCAGTGAAGTTCTGCGACAGAAATTCTGGCCGCTCTATCTCGACCGGTCTTCTCGTCAAGCTCAGGACCTTTTCGACCAGCTTTGCGCTTCAACGTCCGGCGCGCAGCGCGAACATTGTCCAGAACGAAGGCGGTCGCCCGCCTCGTCTTGTTTGAAAAGATAAACTACAGGTAAGTAGGAAGCAACGCGACGAGCACGCCGCTGCACTATCTTGCACGGCGCGATGAAAGTAAGCAGACAGCTCACATTTCTGAAGGACAGGATATCGTTCGATAGATCCGGTCGAGCCGACCGGCGTGATCGAAAGCGCTTGGCCGTTCAGGCGCCGGGCGGCTCACGGCTCATCTGCAGCCGGCGCGAAGGCTCGGCCCTGTGGAGATGGACGGCGAAGGTATCCCATGGCGGCATGACGGAAATCTGTGCCAGGATGCGCCCCGCTTCACCGCGATGATAGCCGCCGTGCAGTACGACGTGGGTCAGCATTTCCTGTCGCGACATCAATACCTTATCCCCGTCGGTGAACACGAAGGCGAGGGGCTCGGACAGCTGCCGCGACGAAACGGTTTCGAGATAATCGGGATACCAGCGATCGGTCGCTGCGACCGCGGCGCGAAGTTCGTCGAACGCCGGCGTGTCCTCAGTGGTGGCGGCGGAGTAGCCATGGCTTGCGTCAACCAGGTGCGCCGAGAATATCCGCGACACCACATGGCTGTGATCGACGAGCCGTATCACGGCCTGCCGTTCCTTGCCGTGAACATGCGGGTCGAGACTCGCGAGCTTTTCCAGCAGTTCGTCATGGCCCAGGCCTGATAGGCAAACAGGCTGCGAACCAGAGCGAGCGCACTCATGGTCGGTGTCCTTTTCCGGAAATGCGAGTATGTTGTTTATATTTTCAGGAGAATGAGAGGGCGTGTCTACTCGCATTGCAAGACCGCATCCGCGCATGCGCAAGCAGCCGCGCCAGGCGCGTTCCAGGGCAACCGTCGAGGCGATCATCGAGGCAGCGGCTCATGTTCTGAGCGGGCTGGGCTGGGCCGGCTTCACCACCAACAAAGTGGCCGAGACAGCAGGTGTGAGCATCGGCACGCTCTACCAGTATTTTCCCGACAAGCTCTCCCTGCTCGCAGCCGTCCGGCGCCGTCACTTCGATCATGTGCTGTCGGTCATTCGCGATTCGGCGGAAGACCAAAAGCCGCTCAGGACATTCGCGCAGGAGCTGGTGCGCGGCATGATCGCGGCACACAGCATTCACCCGACACTACACCAGGTGCTGCTCGACGAGGCGCCTGGCGATCGTGGCTCCAGGGCCGCCCATGCTTCGTTCCAGGCACAATACCTCAATCACTATGCGGCTGCTGTCGCCAGTTATCGCAAGCCAAGGAAAGGCGCCGACACGGAGGCCGTGGCGCGGGTGCTGTCGTCAGCGATCGAAGGTGTGATCCACAACGCGGCACGCCGGAACATGCTCGCCGCGCCGGAGCTGCAAAAGCAACTCGTCGAACTGATCTGCGCCTACCTATCGGGAGCGGGCCGTACCGGTCGATAGCGCATGGCACGGCGGAAGTCGGGATTTCTGTGTGTCGTTCAAAGCCGGCTTATGAGGTGCGGCAGGGACGATGCCAACAATGCCGCACCTGATGCGGCCAAGAGTGTGAGGACGATCTTTCGAAAAGTCGCCTCGCTAACGCCGATGTAGAGTCTCGCGCCAAGGAGTGTCGGTATCAACATCGCCGGCGCGACGACGGCAAACATCGGCAGCATTTCGAGCTTGATCTTTCCGGCCGCAAGATAGGCGGCCATCGTCATGGAGAGGGTCACAAGGTTGAAATTCTGGATGACAATACGCTGCCTGTCCTTTTCCCATTGGCGCAGCACGCACCACAGCGTTGGAACCGGGCCGGTGAAGCCGCCAAGTCCACCCATGATGCCACCGACCAGACCTATTGCACCGTCTGCAACAGGACCCCCGACCTTGATGGGAGGGAGGCGACGCGCAAAGAGCATCAAGGGACACCAAACGACCAGCAGCGCGCCGAAGACCAGCTTGAACAACTGCACATCCAGCAAGGGCAGGATGGCGACACCGACCGGAATCCCTATGGTCCCGCCAATCAGGAAGGGCAGCAGAAGCCTGAGGTCGAAACCCCGGCGGACGGTGACGGCAGCGATGATCTGACCGGTGAGCGCCCCAAAGACCGCCATGGCAGCAGCCAGTTGGGGTTCCACGGTCCAAACCCAAATCGACATGGCAACCAGGCTGAAAGCGAACCCGGAAAGCCCCTGGACGAAGCCAGCAACGACCGCGCCGAGAGCAACAGTATAAACAAGCAAATCCATGTGGTGCTGTTTCCCCGCAAACTCGTGACAGCAGATCGCGCTTCCCGCGAATGCTGCGCCGCATGGAAACGGTGACGGTCGATCAGGTGGCCGGTGCTAAAAAGTCGGAATCAGCGAGTGCGCGATCAGCGCAGGACGCGGCAGCGGCCGTTGTAGACCATCCAGCGGTCGAAGCCCGACACGCAGAATTCGACATTGTCGCCGATCGAGGCAAAGCCCTGGCCTTCCTCGATCAGGTACCAGATGGTGCGGGCGCGGCCGTCGGAGAGGCTGACGGTGGCGCCGCAATAACGGCGGCCGATCGGCCAGGTGTCGTCGGCCGGCAGATAGCGATGCTGGTGGATGCGCTGGAAGTCGACGATCTGCACATCCGGCAGATGCGGCACGTGATGCACCTGATAGGAGAAGCGGTCGGTGATTTTGTTCAGCACCCAGGCCTCGCCGCACACGCCGCTGTCCTCATCAGTATAGATTGCAAGGTCGGCGGCCTGCACCGCCTGAGTAACGCCAAGAGGCGCAGCCAGCGGCGTGCAAACGGCGAGCAGTGCGGCAAGGGCGGATTGGGCGAAGCGAGTCATGGCAGCCTCTCAAGGTCGACTGCGCGCACTGTGCGGATTCGCTGACGCGCGGTCAAGCGGTTGTAGCGACTATGGTTGTGGTGACGCGGTTGCGCTGAGGGAACGACAACGACCGCATCTCAAACTACTCTCCCGCCAGCCAGTCCAGCGTCCAATGCGATGGCTGCTCGACAGCAAGCAGCCGGTGCAGCGCCGGCAGCAGCGTCCGCAACTCGCCCTCCAGGGTGAAGGGCGGATTGACCACCACCATGCCGCAGCCATCGAGGCTCGGCTCGACAGAGGCCGGCCTGATCTCAAAACCGATGTCGAGCAGCCTGGGAACGCCCGTCTGCTTCAGCGCCTTGCGGAAGGCGGCGACCGCCTTGCGGTCCTTGAACGGATACCAGAGCGCGTAAATCCCTCCTGGCCAGCGCCGATGGGCTCTTTGCAGCCCGTCGACCAAGCGACCGAACTCGCCCTCTTCCTCGAAAGGCGGATCGATGAGGACGAGGCCGCGCTTCTCCTTTGGCGGCAGATGCGCGCCGAGCGCCAGCCGGCCGTCGAGCTCGATCACCCGGGTCTGGAAGTCGCCGTCGAACAGCGACTTCAGCCTGGCGGCATCCTTGGGATGCAGCTCGACCGCCGACAGCCGGTCCTGCTTGCGCATCAGGTGCCGAGCGATCAGCGGCGAACCCGGGTATTTTTTCACGCCGCCGTCCGGATTAAGCGAGCGGACGGCTTCAAGATACGGCGCCAGCAGTGCTGCCACCGGCGCATCGAGGGCCGCATCGACCAGCCGGCCGATGCCGCCTTGCCATTCGCCGGTCTTTTGCGCTTCGGTCGAGGACAGATCGTAACGGCCGATCCCGGCATGGGTGTCGATGACCCGAAACGCCTTGTCCTTCTGCTTCAGATATTCGATCAGCCGGCTGAGCACGACATGCTTGACGACGTCGGCGAAGTTTCCGGCATGGTAGGCGTGGCGATAGTTCAATTGGAGCCCCTGCCCCAGCGAGGCGCTGGCGGCTGCGAATTCGGATTTTCCGGCCGACGGCCGCCGAAACGGAATGCCAGCACCAGCCCGGCCAAGCCGGCCGCCATCAGGGAAAAACCGACCGGTCGCGCCCGGCGGTCGACCTCGCCGGCAGCCGAGCGCAGGACGAGGTCGACGGCCCGCATCGGAATGCCCTCGGCGTCGCCCGGACCAACGGTAAAAATATAGGGGCCGGCGGTAACGGTCGGGATCAGGCCGGCCTCGTCGCGAAAGATCCTGTCCGGCAGTTGCGGACTGACCTGCCGAGGATTGTCGGAATGGTTGAACTGCAGCGTCGAGGCGAGCACCGTCCTGCCGGCGGTGGCGGCAGTGAGGGTCAACACGGTGCGCTGCTGCGAGACGATACGCTCGGCTCTTGCCGTAAGGTCGACCAGCACGCGTAGCGGCCCGTCGCGTGCGCTAAGGGCCACCGTCACTGGCTTGAACCGGCCCTGGTCGTAAACCCTCCAGGTGCCGATCTCACGGCCGGAGAAATTGGTCATCGCCCAGGGATAGACGACGCCGATGCCGGTACCGATGAGCAGTATCAGGGCGAACAGAGAGCGCATGAGGTCAAGACCCGGTATTCGGCGCGCTGGTGCCGTCGCGGGCGCGTTCCATTTCGTCCAGGAGCATATCAAGGCCGAGATCAAACGTCCGGTCAAATTCGGCGGTGCCGAAATAACGCCCGGCCGCAGCTACTTTTGGAAAATCCTGCGCCAGTTGCTCATCGCTGACCGTGGTCACGGCCGAAGGCCCCTTCGCATAGCCGGCAGTCTCGTCGAGGATGGCACCCATCAGATAATAGCCGGTGGTACGGAACAGCCGCGCACCAAGTTCCGGTCCGAAGCCGCCGGCCTCGAACAGGCCGAGGATGCCGTTCAGCCACGCAAGGCAGGTCGGCGAGTTCATCCGGTAGGTAACGAAGAAGCTGGCGAAAGCCGGGTGCTCACGCGCGACGCGGCGGAAATCCTGCACGGCGATGCGCAACCTTTGTCGCCAAGGTAGGTCCGTGTCGGGCATTTCGAGGGAGCCGATCAGCCGGTCCACCAAGGCTTCGAAGAGATGCGCCACCGAAGGAAAGTGGTGATAGATGCTCATCGCCTCGCAGCCGAGTGCAGTCGCCAGCTTGCGCATCGAAAAACCGGCGAGGCCCTCGCTCTCGATCACCTTCAAAGCGGCAGCCTCGATCATCTCGCGAGACAGTCTGCCGCGCGGTCGCTTTTTTTTGATCGATGTGTCCATGGTGCCGCTTGACAACTTACACTGTAAGGTTCATTTTCGACATTACCTTACACCGTAAGGTCTACAAACGCCAGAGGAGAACGTCATGTCTGTGTATCGTACTCTTTCATCAACGCATTCTTCCATCCGCCGTGCCTGCCTGCTCGCCGCCGCCTGTGTGCTGACGCTGGCTGCAACTCCTTCTTATGCCGATGAGTATGACGCAACCGTCAAGGACATCCAGTCGACCATGGGCGGGGTGCCCGGTTTCGTAAAGCAGTTCCCGAAAGCCGGTCTGCCCGGTGCATGGGCCGAGGTCAAGGCTATCCAGCTCAGCGACAAGACGGCGCTGCCGCCGAAGGTCAAGTCACTGATCTCGCTGGCGGTGGCGGCGCAAATCCCGTGCAACTACTGCATCTGGTCGGACACGCAGGACGCCAAGCGGGCCGGCGCTACCGACGAGGAGATCCAGGAGGCGGTCGCCGTTTCAGCGCTGACCCGCCACTGGAGCACCATCTTCAACGGCATGCAGGTCGATTTCGATACATTCAAGAAGGAGATGGGCGGGCAGTAATGCCTTTCGTTGTTAGAGCGGGATGCATTCAGACTGAATTAGCCATCCCGCTCCGACTGTTTGTGTGATCCGCCAGCACCTCATTGATGACCCGCCACGATTTTTCCGCCTCGCGCTGGTTGCCGTCATGTCCCGAAGCGACGATCAGCGCCTTCCACAACGCCCAGCCCCGAGCGCGCGCCCAGCTGTGCTCGTCAAGCGCAATGGCGTCGCGGAACGCTTGGCGGCTCTCGCCGTAAAATTCCGTCCACGCGATCACCAGATCACAGGCAGGATCGCCGATAGCCGAACTACCGAAATCGACCACCGCGCACAGCTTGCCATCTTCGACGAGCAGATTGCCCGAGGCGACGTCGCCATGGACCCAGACCGGCGGCCCTTTCCATCCCGAGGCAAGGGCCGTCGCCCACACGGCCTCGGCTGCGGCCTTGTCGATGCGGCCACCGAGCGCCGAGAGCGCGGCTCGGGTCTCGGCGTCGTAGACCGAAAGCCGGCCGCCGCGGTGGAAATTATGCTGCCCTGCCGGTGGCCCATCGGCAGCGTCGATCCGGTAGAGCGCCACCAAAAAGCCGGCCAGCGAACGGGCGAGCTCAGTAAGATCGGCAATCAGTCCACCAGCCGCCGGTCTGCCGCCAAGCCAGCGATAGACGGACCAAGGCCATGGATAGCCTTCCCCGGGCGCGCCTTTGGCCAGCGGCACGGGTATGGGCAGAGGCAGGTGAGGCGCCAGGCGGGGCAGCCAGCGATGCTCCTTCTCGACCTGGGCGACGTAGGCGGCGGCGCTCGGCAGCCGCACCGACATGTGATCGCCCAGTCGGAACGTGCGGTTGTCCCAGCCGCCAGGCTCGACCGGCTCTACCGGCAGGTCCGCCCATTTGGGGAACTGCGCGGCAATCAGCCGGCGAACAAGTGCGGCATCTATCGGCATGCCTGGTGTTCGTTCATCGGGCGGCATCGGGCTTGCTCAGGTCTTTTGAATAGCCGGCAGTCCATCTTTTTGGCGTCGCATTCTTGCGGCGCCAGTGATTCCACTAGGCGGCAAATTCCCTAAGCCTTGCGTTCCCAGCGCCGGTCGGGCGTTTGCTGCCAGTAGGTCACGGTGTGGCCCGCCTCCTTCATTGTCTTCCAGTGCGTGCGTGCCGCCTCTAGCTGGGCTGCATCGTGACCGTCGAACAGGAACACGGCGCGCTGGTAGCCGCCAAGCTCCGGCGGCACCGCCCCATCGACCAGGAAGCGTATCTGCGCCTGGTTCGGATTGTCAGGGCTGACGGTCAGAAGCACCGGCTGCTCGGCGGGACGGGCTTCGCGGTCCGTTGCGTGGGCCAGGAATGAATCGTCCCGGAAAGTCCACAGATGCTGGTCCAGCGCGTCGCGCCGTTCCTCGGTGCCGGTCTGCACCACGGCGCGCCAGCCGCGATCGATACTGCGCTCCAGGAGGCCGGGCAGCGCAGCCTCCAGCGTCGATTCGGTCAGGTGATAAAACAGAATCTCGGCCATGCGTTCAGTCTACATTTTCGGAACCCCGCCCCAGCCGCTCATTGCTCGTAATGATCGCGCAGCAGCCGGTCGAGCAGCCTGACGCCGAAGCCGGAAGCCCATGACTGGTTGATCTCGTTGGAGGGCGCGCCCATAGCGGTGCCGGCAATGTCGAGATGCGCCCAGGGCGTGTCCTTGACGAAACGCTGCAGGAACTGCGCGGCGATGATGGCGCCGCCGTGGCGGCCGCCGATGTTCTTCATGTCGGCATTCTTGGAATCGATCAGCTTGTCGTATTCGGCACCGAGCGGCATGCGCCACACCCGCTCCTGCGTCGCCTGTCCGGCCGCCGTCAGCCGGTCCGCCAACTCGTCATTGTTGGAAAACAGGCCGGCATAATGCTGGCCGAGCGCCACCATGATGGCGCCGGTCAGCGTCGCCAGATTGATCATGAATTTCGGCTGGAAGCGGTCGTTGCAGTACCACAGCGCATCGGCCAGCACCAGGCGGCCCTCGGCGTCGGTATTGAGCACTTCGATGGTCTGGCCCGACATCGAGGTGACGATGTCGCCCGGTCGCTGAGCGTGGCCATCGACGGCGTTTTCGACCAGCCCGACAATGCCGACGACATTGACCTTCGCCTTGCGCGCGGCTAGCGCGTGCATCAGCCCGGTGACGGCAGCAGCGCCGCCCATATCCCCCTTCATGTCCTCCATGCCCGAGGCCGGCTTGATCGAATTGCCGCCGGTGTCGAAGGTGACGCCCTTGCCGACGAAGGCGACCGGGCTTTCCTTGGCCTTGCCGCCGTCCCACCGCATGACCGCGATGCGGGCGCCACGCGGCGAGCCCTGCGCTACGCCCAGCAGCGAACCCATGCCGAGCTTCTTCATCTCCTTCTCGGCCAGGATCTCGACCGTGACGCCGAGCGCCTCCAGTTCGGCGATGCGGGTGGCGAATTCCACCGGCCCCAGAACATTGGCCGGTTCATTGACCAAATCGCGCGCCAGCAAGACACCGTCGATCACCGCCGCTTCATCGGCGAAGGCCTTCTTTGCAGCTGCCGGATCGGCGGTGTGAATAGTCACCTTGACCGGCTTTTTTGGCTCGCGCTTGTCGTCACCATTGTTCTTTTTGGTCTTGTACTTGTCGAAGGAATAGCTGCGCAGCAGGATGCCTGCTGCGAGCTGAACGGCTTGCCTGCCGCTGATGGCGGCACCGGGAAGATCGAGCACGACGGCCACTTCGGTTGCCTTGCGAAAGGACGCGGCAATCGTGCCACCGAGCTTCAGCCAACCATAATCATCGAGATTGGAGCCCTTGCCGGCACCGACCGCTACCAGTCGATCGAGCGATGTCCCTTCCGGTGCCAGCACTTCGACCAAGCTGGCGAATTTGCCGGTGAAGTCAGCGACCGGAAAAGCCCGCTCAAGGGTCTTTGCCGGATCACAAGCCCTGGCGGCATCGCTGAGGTCGCCCTCGTCGGCCGCCAGAACGAAAACGCTGCCCTTTTTGGGCGCGGCGAATTTGGCGAAGGCGATCGAGGGTCTCGAATTCATGATGTCCTGCTTTCGGGAAGTGCGTTGGATTATCGCGAGAAGCGTTCGATTGGTCGGACCGAAAGGTGCCGTGTTGTTGCGTCAGTGAGCGGCGGGTTGAAACAGCTCGATGACATTGCCCGATGGGTCTTCGAGCAGGGTCTGGGAACCGCCGACGCCCGTTATGATATCGTTGCGAAAGACAAGTCCAGCACTCTTGAGGCGCGCAACCTCTTCTTTCAGGTCCGGCACCACCAGCAGGATGCGGTTCCAGCCTCCCGGCACCGGCTGCCGGCCATCCGGCATAGCCCGTGCACCCGAACTGCCGGGTCCGCTCAGAAGGAGCCGTAACGCGCCGCGCGTGACGGAAGCAAAAGCCGGTCGCGCGTCCTGTTCGACGGTAAAGCCCAGTTGTCCACAGTAGAAATCGATCGAGGTGGCGACATCATCGACCATGTAGCGAATGCTGACTGGCGTCATGATCATTGACCTTTCGGTTCGAGCACGCTCCAACAAGGCGTGTCTATTGCGGGCGGAACAATCGGCATAGTCCTGCTCACTATCGCTGCTTGACAATCCGCGCCGCTATCGCCCTGGCCTGAATGCGGGCATTGGCGAAACAACCGCGAATGCTCGGCCGCATGCCGGTAAACCACAGGCCGGGCAATTTCGGATCGGCATCGCCGCCGTTGAAAAGCGGAACGCCCTTGCCGTCGAGAACGCCGAGCTTGCCGACCATCTGCTCCAGACCGGTGCGATAACCAGTCGCTGCAATGACGATATCGGGCGTGATAAACCTGCCGTCATTCAACACGACGCCGTCTTGGCTAAATTCCCGCAATGGTGGCACCACCACGATCGTGCCTGCCGTGATGGCGCGAACCGCGCCGTCGTCGGCTGCGATCGCGGTGTAGTCGGCGCTCAGACGGCTCGCACCGCCTGTGGGAGCCGGCGGAAGCCCAAATTTCGTCAGGTCGCCGAAAACCAGGCGCTGGGTTGTCGCCATCACCGCATCGGCCAGCCGCACCGGCAAGCTCGCCATTAACGGTGAAAGCCTGTGGACGGCGACCTTGCCGATGCGTTTCGGCAGCAGAGAGGGGCCGTTGCGGGCCGACAGCCAGATGCTTTGGGCATCTGCATTCGCAAGATGATTGAGTGCGTCGAACCCCGAATTGCCGGCACCGACCACCAGCACCCTTTTGCCGGCGTAGTCCTTCGCATCGCCAAAATCGGCCGAATGGATAATCCGGCCTGCAAAATCCTTCATGCCTTTCCACGCGGGAATAAACGGCTGCCGGTCGCGCCCGGTGGCGACGACGATATGGCGCGCCAGACGACGTCCGGCGTTCGTCCGCACGGTCCAGTGATCGCCGTCGAACGTGACCTCTTCAACGGCAACGCCGAATGCGACCGGCAGACCATGCGTCTGGCTGAAATCGTTCAGATGGCGAATGACGGCCGATTTATGCGGAAAAGCCGGGGTGCCTGCGGGATAGCCGACACCGGGGAGCGTCGAGAGATCGCGATGGGTATTGAGGTGTAGCCGCTGGTGGCGCCGATGCCAGGGTTCGGCAAGCCGGCTCTCCCTTTCCAGGACGAGCGTCGGTACGCCGGCCTTCATCAAGGCGTGGGCGGCGGCAAGGCCGGCCGCGCCGGCGCCGACCACGATCGCGCCGTCAAAGACGGGTTCTCGACCGGTTTGACTGCGCAATTTTTCCGCTTCCATGCTGGGGCTCAACAGATCCTGACCCGTCTTATCACGCCGCGGCGGTCGCGACCGGCGCGACATTTGGTCGTTTTGCCGCATTTGACAAGACTTTGGCCGAAATCGCTCCCATATGCGATATCGAACCACCCACGATTCGTCGCGGCACGGCCCCGCTTCCAGCCGCAACCTGTTGTTAACCAACAATGTTCGCCCTTTCTTATCCATTGCCGCCGACACTCCGGCCCAGCGGAATGTACGATACGGGACAGAACCCGGATCGAACCGCCAAACTGAGCCAGTTGTGCAGCCGGCGCCGGACGACTACCTTGTTCCAAGGCATGATGCCGTTCGAAATCGCCGAGAAAAGCCTTCATGAAGGTCGTTGAACGTTACATCATGCGCCGTGCCTTCGCGGTATTCGCGCTGGCGCTCGTCTGGACGCTGGCGATCGTCTGGACGACTCAGGTCCTCGCCCGCATCGACCTCGTCACCGATAGCGGTCAATCGGCCCTCACCTTCTTCGAAGTCGCAGCGCTGATCATCCCGACGATCGTTCCGATCGTCGTACCGTTCGCCCTGGTGGTCGCGGTTGCCCAGATCCTCAGCGTGATGAATTCGGATTCGGAGCTCGCCGTCATCAATGCCGCCGGCGCTTCACGCTGGACAATCGTCAGGCCGATCATGCTTCTGGCACTAGCAGCCAGCGTTTTTTCGTTCGCGGTCGACAATGGCGTCGACCCCTACGCGCGCCAGAAGAACCGCGAGCTGATAGCATCTTCGCGTGCGGATCTGTTGTCGTTGATCATCCAGGAAGGCACCTTCCGCAAGATCGATGACGGCCTGTTCCTGCAGGTTGGCGAACGGCTTCCCGACAATCGCCTCGGCGGCATCTTCGTCGCCGATTCGCGCGAAGAAGGCGTCAATCTCGTCTATTATGCCGAGTCCGGCAGCATCATCGAACGCGGCGACGAGAAGGTGCTGATGATGAATGACGGGGTGATCCATCGCAAAACCATGACCGGCGACCTCTCGGTGATCCGGTTCACCTCCTATGCCTTCGATTTGTCCGCTTTCATGTCGGCATCATCCGACATCCTGCTTTTGCCGAAGGACCGGACGACCCAGTATCTGCTCAATCCCAGTCCGAACGACAAGATGTACCAGCAAAAGCCGAACAGGTACCTAGCCGAGCTCGACCAGCGTTTTTCCGAGTGGTCCTATTCGCTCGTCTTCGCGCTGATCGCGCTCGCCGTCGCCGGAGATGCACGCTCGCATCGTGAGGCGCGTGTGCACCCGCTGATCACGGCAATCGCGATCGCGCTGTTCGTGCGCTGGCTCGGGTTCTTTGCCGCCGGCAAGGCCGACAAGGTGCCGCAATATGCCTATATGGTCTACGGCGTCCCGATCGTGGCATCGGCGATCGCCATCTGGTTCATTGTTTCCAACCGGACCATGGAACTGCCTGTTGCCTGGGCCGACTGGGTGACCAATCTTGCCGGCCGCTTCAGTGAGGGCTGGAGCGCCATCAAGCTCCGTTTTGCTGGGCGCGGCGCTTCCGGACAGGGAGCCGGCTGATGGGCTGGACTCTGGGTCGATACTTCTTCTTTCGCTATGTGACGATCACCATTTGGTTCTTCATCGGTCTTTTGGCGCTGGTGTTCCTGATCGATTTCACCGAGCTTTCCGGCCGCACGACCGGCGTGCCAGGCTTCACTTACGGAACTGCCTTCGCCATTTCCGGGCTCAGGATGCCGATGATCATGCTGCAGACGGTGCCGTTCGTCGGCCTGTTCTCGGCGATGGCGACCCTGGTGTCGCTCAACCGCAAATATGAATTGGTAATCGCCCGTTCCGCCGGGGTTTCAGCATGGCAGTTCCTGCTGCCATGCTGCATCGGGGCGCTGCTGTTTGGTGCCTTGTCGGTCGGCGTCATCAATCCGATAGCCGCGCACGCCTATTCCTGGTCCGAGCAGATCGAGACCCAACTCCGTTCGGGCAAGTCGAATACGGTCTCGGCCGATGCCGCACCCTGGATCAGGCAGAAAACCAGTTCCGGCGATACCATCATCGGAGCGCGCGCCATTCTCAATCAAGGCTTGGAGATGGCCGACGCGGTCTTCTTCAGCTTCAGTCCGCAAGGCGATATCATCGAGCGCAAGGATGCGGCGCGCGCCTTTTTGCGGGACGGCTACTGGGAATTGCAGGACGTCAAGGTGTTCCGGGACGGCACCATCCAGTCGTTACCCAGCGATCGGCTGCCGACCAATCTCAAGCCGGAATTCGTGCAAGAGCGGTTGGCGCGCCCTGAGACTATCCCCTTCTACGATTTGCCCGGCAAAGTCGAGGTGGCCCGCTCCTTCGGCCTCAAGGCAAATGCCTTCGCCATGCAGTTCGATTCCCTCGTGGCGCTGCCCTTCCTGCTCGTCGCGATGACGCTGATTGCGGCAACGGTATCAATGCGATTTGCGAGGATGGGGCAGTCGGCGACGATGATTCTGGGTGGCATCGTGGCCGGCTTTCTGCTTTATGTCGTTTCGGTGCTGGTCAAGGCATTCGGCGTAGCGGGATTCGTACCCACAGCCGTAGCGGCTTGGGTCCCGGTTGTCGTGGCTATGTTCTTCGGGGTGACATTCCTGCTATACAAGGAAGACGGCTAGTGAGGGAGGCGGTTTTGCGCAGCCATAGGCACGCCGGTTTGGCACGCCTCTCTGCGGCGAGCGCCTTGGCATGCCTGCTTGCCAGCGTCGCCCCGGCTGCTCCGGCTTTTGCCCAGGACGTCAGTGACCTGGCGACGAAGGTTCCGAGTGGCACGCAAATGCTGCTGGCAGCCGATACGCTGGTCTACGACAACGACAAGCAGACCGTGACGGCCGTCGGCGGCGTCCAGATCGACTACGGCGGCAACCGTCTCGTCGCCCAGCGGGTCGAATACAACCGCAACACCAAACGCCTCGTCGCCAGCGGCAATGTCGAACTCGTCAATAGCGACGGCACCAAAATCTATTCGCAGCATGCCGACATCACTGACGATTTCGCCGACGGCTTCGTCAACGCGTTGCGGGTCGAGACCATAGACAAGGCGTACTTCGCCGCCGAAAGCGCGGAGCGCATGGGCGGCGTGCTGACGACGTTCCACAATGGCGTCTATACCGCGTGCGAGCCGTGCGAGGACAAGCCCGACAAAGCGCCGACCTGGCGTATCAAGGCCAGGAAGATCATCTGGAACGGCGAAAAGAAGACGGTTCGCTTCGAAAACTCGAACTTCGAGTTCTTCGGCTTTCCGCTGGCCTATCTGCCGGCTTTCGAGATCGCCGACCCAACGGTCAAGCGCAAGAGCGGCTTCCTGATTCCCGGCGTCGCCTACAAGAGCGACCTCGGCGTGGGTATTAAAGTCCCCTATTATTTCGCGCTCTCGCCGACCTACGATCTCACTGTCACCGGCAGCGGCTATACCAAGCAAGGTTTCCTCGGTGAGGCCGAGTGGAGGCAGCGCTTCAACAATGGTCAGTACAGCCTGAAGATTGCAGGCATCCGGCAGGAGAATCCCGACGCCTTCATCGACGACAATGGCCACAACGTCAATTCGGGTACCGAAGGCGACCCGAACAGGTTCCGCGGGATGATGGGCACCCAGGGCCAGTTCGCTATCAACCCGCGCTGGGACTTCGGTTGGGATATCCTGCTGCAGAGCGACAAGAATTTCGCGCGCACTTACGACATCGATGGCTTCAACGACAGCGTGCACCGCTCCGAGGTGTATCTGACGGGACTCAACGATCGCAATTACTTCGATGTGCGCGCCATGCACTTCGACGTTCAGGAAGACACTCTCGCCAGCGATCCGACCGCACGCGCCGCCAAGCAGCCCTGGGTGCTGCCCTCGCTTGACTACGCCTATATCCCCGACATGCCGGTGGCCGGCGGGCAGCTCTCGTTCGACGTCAACGCGCGGGTCATAGACCGCGACAGGCTCGATACGGCTCTTGCAGATTCGGGCGTCCCTTCGTCCGTCAACAACGTTCGTGGCATCGACGGTCAATCTGGCCGTCTTACCGCGGAAGCCGAATGGAAGCGCACCATCACCACCGATGGTGGGCTGCTGCTGACGCCGCTCCTGGCGCTGCGCGGCGACGCCGGCTATGTCAACGCCTCCTCCGCCTCGCTCGACGCCATCAACCAGATGGCGACCAATCTCGGCGTTGAGGACGATATGCGTTCATCGCTTGCCCGCTATATGGCGACCGCCGGGCTTGAGATGCGCTGGCCGGTGCTGTTCTCGATGACCAGTTCCAGCCATGTCTTCGAGCCGATGGCGCAAGTATTCATGCGTCCGAACGAGCAATATGTCGGCGGGCTGGCGGTTCCCAACGAGGACGCCCAGAGCTTCGTCTTCGACGCCACGACGCTGTTTGAGCGCGACAAATTCTCGGGCTATGACCGCATGGAAGGCGGCACACGCGCCAATGTCGGGCTCCGCTATTCCGGCGCATACGACAATGGCTGGGGCACCAACGCGGTGTTCGGCCAATCCTACCAGCTCGGCGGCCAGAACTCGTTCGGCACGCCGGATCTGGTCAATGTCGGTGCCTATTCGGGTCTTGAAACTGCAACCTCCGACTATGTCGGCCTTGTCGGCTTCAACAGCCCCAGCGGGTTTTCCGGCTCGGTCAGCGGCCGTTTCGACGAGCAAAGCTTCGAGATCCGCCGCGCTGAGGTAAAGGCCGCCTTTTCAGGCCTGCCAGTATCGCTGAGCGCCAAATACGCCTTCATCCAGGCGCAGCCGCTCTATGGCTTCTCCACGGATCGCCATGAGGTCACGCTCGGCGCCTCGACGCATCTTGCCGAGAACTGGCGCGTCTTTGGCACCGGCACATATGATCTTGAGCAGAGCGTGCTGGTCAAGGACGGCGTCGGCTTTGCCTATAGTGATTCGTGCTTTACCTATTTGATGACGTTTTCGGAAAGACGTGACCTTAACACCAGGGAAGTGTCGCAGAACGTCGGCTTCAACCTGTCGTTCCGCACGCTCGGCGATTTCGGCTCGTCGCAACGCTCAATCGACACCATCCAATAACGGAAGTCGGCAACGGGGTGGCTGGCGGACGACATTGTTTCGCCGCATAGAGCAGGCACGGATTTCGGCGACCTGAACTGGGATGGGTTGGGTCGAATCGGGATGGAACTGGGATGCTTTCGATGAGGAAATACCTCTTTTCGGCAGGGTTCGCGCTGCTGGTGGCGTTCTCGACCACCGCAGTGACGCCGCCGGCTTTCGCCACCGAGATCAAATACGTCGTCAACAACGTACCGATCACCACAGGCGACATCCAGCATCGGGCCGCTTTCCTGCGCCTGCAGCGCAGAAAGGGCGATGCCGGCCAGGAAATGATAGATCAGACGCTGCGCTCGGCCGAGGCCCGGCGCCTAGGCATCCGCATCAGCGATGCGCAGGTCGATGCCGCCTATCAGCGTTTCGCCACGAACAACAAGATGCAGCTCAAGCAGCTTGACGGTGTGATGGCGCAATCAGGCGTCACCAAGGAGCACTTCAAGGAATTCATCCGAGCGCAGATGGCCTGGAACCAGGCGCTGTCCGCGCGCTACCGCTCCGCCGACGGGGGCGGCGCCATAAGCGAGCAGGACGTCGTCAAGCGCATGCTCGAAAAAGGCGGCAGCAAGCCGAGCGCCACCGAATACATGCTGCAGCAGGTCATCTTCGTCGTGCCGGCAGCCGAGCGCAGCGCGACGCTGGCCAAGCGCAAGCGCGAAGCCGACGCCATGCGCGCCCGCTTCAACGGCTGCAACACCACGCGCGAATTTGCCAAGGGCCTGATCGATGTCACCGTTCGCGACCTCGGCCGGGTGCTGGCGCCGCAACTGCCGCCGGACTGGGCCGAGCAGATCAAGGCCACCAAGGTCGGCGGCGCCACCGCGACGCGCGAGACCGACCGCGGCGTCGAATTCGTCGGCATCTGCTCGTCGCGCGAAGTGTCGGACGACAAAGTCGCGCAGATGGTGTTCCAGAGCGAGGGCTCGAGCGACAAGAACGCCGACGAGCTCTCAAAGAAATACGTCGAGGAGTTGCGGAAGAAAGCCCGCATCATCGAGCGCTGAAGTCGCGATCGCCATGCCTGACGCAGAGCTTCCGCTGGCGTTGAGCGTCGGCGATCCGTCCGGCGTGGGGCCGGACATCGCCATCGCCGCTTGGCAGGCCCGCGACAGCGCCGGCGTTCCGTCTTTTTATCTCCTTGCCGATCCGGCGCTGATTGCCGCGCGGGCGCACGGGCTCGGCACCGATATCGCGATTGCCGAGACGACGCCGGCGCTAGCGCCTAGTATGTTTTCGCGCGCGCTGCCGGTGGTGGCGCTTTCCGCCCGTTTCGTCGACAGTCCCGGCCGCCCGGATCCAGCCAACGCCGCCGGAATCATCGAGGCGATCGACCGCGCCGTTGCCGACTGCCTGGCCGGCCGCGCTGCCGCGGTCGTCACCTGCCCCATTGCCAAGAAGCCGCTCTACGATGCCGGCTTTCGCTTTCCCGGCCACACCGAATATCTGGCGCATCTGGCATCGCTTCACACCCGCACCGAAGTGACGCCGGTTATGCTGCTTGCCGGTCCGGACCTGCGCACCGTGCCGGTCACCATTCACATCGCACTGGCCGAGGTGCCGAAGGCGCTGACGACCGACCTGATCGTCGCCACCGGCCGCATCACCGCCGCCGACCTTGCAAACCGCTTCGGAATTGCCAAGCCGCGGCTCGCCATCGCCGGCCTCAACCCTCATGCCGGCGAAGGCGGCGCGATGGGCACCGAAGACGAGCGGATCGTGCGCCCGGCGATCGACAGGCTGAGGCAGGAAGGAATCGACGCCTTCGGGCCATTGCCGGCCGACACCCTGTTTCACGCTCGCGCCCGCACCGGCTATGACGTGGTGCTCTGCATGTATCATGACCAGGCGCTGATCCCCGCCAAGGCGCTGGCGTTTGACGAGGCAGTCAATGTCACGCTCGGCCTGCCCTTCATCCGCACCTCGCCCGACCACGGCACCGCCTTCGACATCGCCGGCAAGGGCATTGCCCGTGCCGACAGCCTGATTGCGGCGCTGAAACTCGCTCGCCTGCTTGCCGATACCGGGAAAAGGCCGTAGGCCACTGAGCCAAATGAGCCCAATTCGATGGCCTTAACCCGACGAGCCCAGCCCGATGAGCCCAGCCCGATGAGCATAGACGGCCTGCCGCCACTGCGCGAGGTGATCGAGCGCTATGGGCTGCAGGCGAAAAAGGCACTCGGCCAGAATTTTCTGTTCGACCTTAACCTGACAAGCAAGATTGCGCGGACCGCCGGCGACCTGAGCGACGTTACGGTTATCGAGGTCGGTCCCGGTCCGGGCGGGCTGACTCGGGCCCTGCTCCTCAACGGCGCCCGGCGGGTCGTCGCGATCGAGCGCGATGAGCGCTGCCTGGCGGCCCTGGACGAGATCGCGAAGCACTATCCGGGTCGGCTCGAGATCGTGGCCGGCGATGCGCTGAAAACTGATTTTGCAGCGCTTGCCAAAGGAGCGCCGGGAAGCGGGGGGTCGGTGAAAATCGTTGCCAACCTGCCTTACAATATCGGCACCGAATTGCTGATCCGCTGGCTGACCGTGACCGAGTGGCCGCCTTTCTACGCATCAATGACGCTGATGTTCCAGCGCGAGGTCGCCGAACGCATTGCAGCCAGCCCCGGCAGCGAGGCCTATGGCCGGCTCGGCGTGCTTGCAGGCTGGCGGACGGAGGCGAGGATTGTCTTCGACGTGCCGCCCCAGGCGTTCACACCGGCACCCAAGGTGACGTCCTCGGTGGTGCATCTAGTGCCGCGCGCCAGCCCCTTGCCGGCAGAGGTCAAACGGCTTAGCCGCGTCACCGAAGCGGCATTCGGCCAGCGCCGGAAAATGCTGCGGCAGAGCGTGAAAAGCCTCGGCGGCGAGGCACTGCTCACCCGCGCCGGCATCGATCCGACCAGGCGTGCGGAGACGCTCAGCGTCGAGGAATTCATTCGCCTGACCAACGCGGTGTGATGCCGGGAAGCGTCCGCGTGGAATTTCCGCTCTCATGGCATAGATAGCCGGACAAACCCTGCCCGGAGACAAACAGTGGCCGCCTATGTCATTTCCGACGTCACGATCCGTGACACAGAGGCTATCGAAGCCTATCGCGCCCGCGCGGCTGCCTCCATCGCCCAGCATGGCGGGCGCTATCTGGTACGCGGCGGCGAGGTGGAAAGGTTGGAAGGCGACTGGTCTCCCGGGCCGCTGATCATCGTGGAATTCCCCGACATGGACACGGCGCGGCGTTGGTACCGCTCCGCCGAATATGCCGCGGCATTGGAACTGCGCGACGCCGCGCTCAGCCGCAATCTGATCCTGGTCGCGGGGACAACGCCTTGATCAATCCGTCTTCTCATCGAGCAGCCCTGAGACAAAATCGAACAGGCCCGGCCGGCGATCGCGTCTGAGCCGTTCGGCCGTGACGATGCCGCGCACCTCGGCGAAAGCACGGTCGAGATCGTCGTTGACTATGACGAAATCATATTCCTTCCAGTGCTCGATCTCGTTGCGGGCGTTCTTGAGCCGCGTCTCGATCACCGCTTCCTGGTCCTCGGCGCGACGCTTCAGCCGTGCCTTCAATTCCTTCATCGACGGCGGCAGGATGAAGATCGAGACGATGTCGGCGCGCATCTTCTCCTTGAGCTGCTGAGCGCCTTGCCAGTCGATGTCGAACAGCATGTCGCGGCCTTCGGCCAGCGCCTGTTCGGCCGGCTCGCGCGGCGTCGCGTAGCAATTGCCGTGCACCTCCGCCCATTCGAGCAGCGCATCGGAATCGCGTAGCCGCTCGAACTCGCGCATGGTGCGGAAGTGGTAATGGACGCCCTCGATCTCGCTGCCGCGGCGTGGCCGCGTGGTGACCGAGACCGACAATTCGAGGCTGGAATCGCTCTCCAGCAGATTGCGCGCGATCGTCGACTTGCCGGCGCCTGACGGCGACGACAAGACCAGCATCAGCCCGCGGCGCCGAATGCGGGAACCCAAATCCCTAGCGGTCATGGGGCTTGGCAGTCATGTGGCTTGGCATCGGGATCATTCCAGATTCTGGACCTGTTCGCGAAACTGGTCGACGACCGCCTTCAGTTCCAGCCCGATGGCGGTGACCGCGGCAGCATTCGACTTGGAACACAGCGTATTCGATTCGCGGTTGAATTCCTGTGCCAGGAAATCGAGCTTGCGGCCGATGGCGCCACCGCCGGCGAGCAGCGCCCGCCCCGACGTCACGTGCGTCTTCAGCCTGTCGATTTCCTCGCGTATGTCGGCCTTGGTGGCCAGAAACGCCGCTTCCATATGCAGCCGGCTGGCGTCCAGATTGGCGGACGCGTCCATCAGCAGGCGGATCTGCTCGGCGAGCCTTTCGCGGATCGTGGCCGGCTCGCGTGATGGATCGGCCTCGGCCCGCAGCGTCAGCGCCTCGATGGCATCGATATGGCCGGACAGCAGGGAACGAAGTGCGGCACCTTCGCCCTGGCGCGCCTGCTGCAGCCCGTTCAGTGCTGCTTCCAGCGCCGACAGTATTGCGGTATCGAGCGCACTGCGCGCCTCTTCGGTTTCGATGGTTTCGGGAATGTCGAGGACGCCGCGCAGCGCAAGCAGGCCGTCGGCCGCCGCAGGGGCTACTCCGAACTGCTCCTGCAGCCGCTTGGCCAAGCCCGCCAGATCCCTCAGGAAAGCCTCGTTGACCACGGGTTGCGCTTGCGCGCCGGCGGCGCGGCCAATGGTCAGCGTCATCTGGAAATTGCCGCGCGCAAAACGCTTTTGCACCGTCTGCCGGACGGCCGGCTCCAGCCGGTCGAAACCTTGCGGCAGCCGCAGCCTGACCTCGACGCTTTTGCCGTTGACGGACTTGGCTTCCCAGGCAATCGCAGTGCCGTCGTGTTCGGCGACACTGCGCGCAAAACCGGTCATGCTCTGCAAGTTCATGTAGCCGTGCGTCCCTTTGCCGAATGCCCTCAAGCCGGAGCAATTTTCTCCGGGCAGGATCATGTGAATTTCAATGCCATAGCAGCCCTTGCACATCCACCCGGACATGCACAGGGCCAACCTGATGGCGTCCGGCCCTACTGGGCGGCGGTGGCGCCCGCATCGTCAACGATGGCTCCCGCCGGCGTGTCGGCTCCGGTATGGGTTGCCCCGGCCTTGGCGGCGTCCTGCGCCTGCTTTTTCAGCAGCGCCCGGTAGCGAGCGACATTCTCGTTATGCTCATCGAGCGTCGAGGCAAAGACGTGGCCGCCGCTGCCGTCGGCGACGAAGTAGAGATCGCTGGTCTTCGACGGATTGGCGACGGCCTCCAGCGCCGCACGGCCGGGATTGGCGATCGGCGTCGGCGGCAAACCGTTGATCAGATAGGTGTTGTAGGGCGTCGGCTTCTGGATGTCCGACTGATAGATCGGGCGGTCGATGGGTTTGCCCTTGCCGCCGAAGAGGCCGTAGATGATGGTCGGGTCCGACTGCAGCCGCATACCCTTGGCCAGCCGATTGAGGAAGACGGCGGCTACGCGCGAGCGTTCATCGCCCTTGCCGGTCTCCTTCTCGACGATCGAGGCCAGGGTGACAAAATCCTCAACATTGGCGATCGGCAGATCTGGCGCTCGGCGCTGCCAGACCTCGTCGACCAGCTTCTTCTGGTCGGCCAGAAGCTTGTCAACCATCTGCTGACGTGTTGCGCCGCGGGTGAAGCGCAGCGTGTCGGTGGCGAGGCTGCCCTCAGGTGGAGTGGTCGACGGCATATCGCCGGTCAGCGCGTCCTGCTCGGCGATCCGTTGCAGCGCCTGCTCCACCGTCAGCCCCTCGGGGATAGTCAGCGAATACATCACCGACTTGCCGCTCTTCAGCAGTTCCATGATGTCGTGCATCGACGCCTGCGGCTTGATCTCGTATTCGCCGGCCTTCAGCGCGGAATCATTGCCGAAGGCGCGCACGCCAAGGCGGAAAATGCGGGCGTCGCTGATCAGTCCTCGCCGCTCAAGCTGGTCGGCGATCTCCTGGACGCCGCTATTCGGCTTGACCAGGAAGGTGTCCCCATTGGCCGACGGGCCGGGCTCGTTGAACTCCTGCTTGCCGAAATACAGCGCAACGCCCGCCGCCAGAACCATCAGCATCACCGAAGAGATGACGAAGTTCATGAACACGACGAACTGGCTGCGCGAGGCACGCGAGCGCTTCGGCGGCGGCGTGCCGGCCTCGGGCCGCAACGCCTCGCTGGCCGTTTTCGGCACGATCGGGCCGGACGTTGCTCGCCGTTGCCCGAATTCCCCGTTATCGGCCGGATTTGTGTTCATAGCGCCCTACCATCTGATCTTGCGACGAATCCCCTCGGGCAGAGTAGGGGCGAATATGGCAAAATTGACGGCAGACGGAAACCGGCAGAGCGGTCAGCCATTGTAGCGCTGGAAGACGAGCGAGGCGTTGGTGCCACCGAAGCCGAAGGAGTTGGACAGCGCCACGTCGATCTGCCGGGCTCGCGGCTTGTGCGGCACCAGGTCGATCGCCGTTTCGCGCTCCGGATTGTCGAGATTGATGGTCGGCGGCGCGATGTTGTCGCGAATGGCGAGGATCGAAAAGATCGCCTCGGCAGCACCAGCCGCGCCCAGCAGGTGGCCAATCGACGATTTGGTCGACGACATCGATATCTTAGAGGCGGCGTTGCCGACCAGCCGCTCGACGGCGCCGAGTTCGATCGTGTCGGCCATGGTCGATGTGCCGTGCGCGTTGATGTAGTCGACATCTGCGGGCGTCAGCTTCGCCCGGTTTAGCGCCGCTGTCATGCAACGGAAAGCGCCGTCGCCATCCTCGGCAGGCGCGGTGATGTGATAGGCGTCACCGGTCAGACCGTAGCCGGTGACCTCGGCATAGATCTTGGCGCCGCGGGCCTTGGCGTGTTCGAGTTCCTCGAGCACGACAACACCGGCGCCCTCACCCATGACGAAGCCGTCGCGATCGCGATCATAGGGACGCGAGGCCGTTTGCGGCGCGTCGTTGCGCTCGGTGGAGAGCGCGCGGCAAGCGGCGAACCCGGCGATCGACAGTCTCGTCACCGGCGCTTCGGCGCCGCCTGCGACCATAACGTCTGCATCGCCCCAGATGATCAGGCGGGCGGCGTCGCCGATGGCGTGCGCACCGGTCGAGCAAGCGGTGACGACGGCGTGGTTTGGGCCTTTCAGCCCATGCCGGATCGAGACCTGGCCGGAGACGAGGTTGATGATCTGGCCGGGGATGAAGAACGGGCTGATGCGGCGCGGGCCGCGTTCCTTGAGGATCATCGCATTCTCGGCAATGCCTTCGATGCCGCCGATGCCCGAACCGATCAGCACGCCGGTGGCGCACTGTTCCTCGTGCGTCTTCGGCTGCCAGCCGGAATCCTTGAGTGCCTCGTCGGCGGCCGCGATCCCGTACAGGATAAAATCGCCGATCTTGCGCAGTTCCTTCGGCTCGAGAACGGCTTCAGGATTGAAAGTGGCATTGGAGCCGTCACCGCGCGGAATGACGTGGGCGACCTTGCAGGCAAGGTCTTCCACCTCGAATTCGGTGATGCGCTTGGCTGCGCTGCGGCCGGTCAGAAGCTCCTTCCAGCTGTGCTCGAAGCCCATGCCGAACGGCGAAAGCAGCCCAAGGCCCGTGACGACGACACGCCTCATCGCAGGTCCTCCTCGGTGATGACTGCAAATAGCGTCAGGCCGAGGCCTTGTCGATGTATTTCACCGCATCGCCAACAGTCAGGATGGTCTCGGCGGCGTCGTCCGGGATCTCGACACCGAACTCTTCTTCGAACGCCATAACAAGTTCGACCGTGTCGAGGCTGTCCGCGCCCAGATCATCGATGAAGCTCGCCTGCTCCGTCACCTTGTCGGCATCGACGCCAAGGTGCTCGATGACGATCTTCTTGACGCGCTCTGCGGTGTCACTCATTTGGGCATCCTCGTCTTTTGGTTGTCTGTCTTCGTTAGCGGGCAGAATGCCGCTAATCAAGCTGAAAGATGGTCCTGCCGGAAACGCAGCGGAACAGGACCGGTTTTTGCCCGAACCGCCGGGTTGCGGGCGGCATTACACGAAAAATCCCATGCATCCAAGACGGAATGAAGCGTTTTCCCAAGTGTTAGATCATTGCCATGCCGCCATTGACATGAATGGTCTGGCCGGTGACGTAGGCTGCCTCGTTGGAAGCGAGGTAGGCGACGGCAGAGGCGACTTCGGCGCCCGTGCCCATGCGCCGGGTCGGGATCGCCGCCATGATCGCCTCTTTCTGCTTGTCGTTGAGCTTGGCGGTCATCGCCGATTCGATGAAGCCCGGG
This sequence comes from Mesorhizobium sp. M0048, assembly GCF_040323405.1. NCBI lineage: Bacteria > Pseudomonadati > Pseudomonadota > Alphaproteobacteria > Hyphomicrobiales > Phyllobacteriaceae > Mesorhizobium > Mesorhizobium sp. M0048. Next base: position 60,698 of record NZ_JAMYUV010000025.1, read on the forward strand.
GCGACGCAGTTGACGGTGATATTGCGGGTGGCGATCTCCTGCGCCAGCGATTTGGAAAAGCCGATCATACCGGCTTTGGAGGCGCAGTAATTGGTCTGGCCGGGATTGCCGGTGACGCCAACCACTGAAGTGATGTTGATGATGCGGCCATGGCGGCGCCGCATCATCGGATGGGTAAGCTCGCGGGTCAGCCGGAACACGGCGGTCAGGTTGACCTCGAGCACGCTATCCCAGTCGGCGTCAGCCATGCGCACGAACAACCCGTCCTTGGTGATGCCGGCATTGTTGACGAGGATGTCGACGCCTTCGAGGTCGGCCTCCGCCTTCTGGCCGAGCGCCTTGACGTCGTCGCGGTTGGAAAGATTGGCCGGGAAAAGCTTGACCCGGTCGCCCAATTCGGCGGCCAGCGCCTCCAATTTCTCGATACGTGTGCCATGCAGGCCGACGATGGCGCCCTGGCCGTGCAGCACGCGGGCGATCGCCTCGCCGATACCTCCCGATGCGCCGGTGACGAGCGCCTTGCGGCCGGTCAATTCGAACATTCTTGCCTCCTGATCTGAGCGAACACCCTTTGCATGGAGCGGGGTCAAATCGCCAGTTGATTATGCAAGCGCCGCCAGCGCCGCCTCGACATCCGCCGCGGATCCGATGGCAGTGGTGGCAATATCGCGGTTGATGCGGCGGGCCAGCCCCGACAGCACCTTGCCGGCGCCCACTTCGTAAAGCGTCGCAACGCCGTTGCTGCCGAACCACTCCACCGTTTCGCGCCAGCGCACGCGCCCGATCACCTGTTCGACGAGGCGGCGGGCAATCTCGTCAGGATCGCTCGTCGGGGTCACAGTAACATTCGAGACCAGCGGCACGACCGGCGCACGCTTCGTCACGGCGGCCAACGCCTCCCGCATGATCTCGGCCGCAGGCTTCATCAATGCCGAATGGAAGGGCGCCGAGACCTGCAGCATCAGCGCCCGCTTGGCGCCCTTTTCCGTGCATAGCTTCGCCGCCAGTTCGACCGCCGGCCTGGCGCCGGAGATCACCAGCTGGCCGCCGCCATTGTCGTTGGCGATCTGGCACACCAAGGCTTGCGCGGGATCTTTGGCGGTGCCTTGGGCGGCCTCTGCGCAAGCGGCCTCGACGTCGGCCTGTTCCAGCCCGATGATCGCCGCCATCGCGCCCTCGCCGGCCGGTACAGCCGCCTGCATGGCATTGCCGCGGATACGCAACAGCCGGGCGGCGTCGGCGACCGAAACGAAACCAGCGGCCGCAAGTGCCGAATATTCACCGAGCGAATGGCCGGCGACATAGGTGACCTTGCCGTTCAGGGAGAAGCCGCGCGCCTCCAGCGCCCGGACTGCGGCAAGTGACACCGCCATCAGCGCCGGCTGAGCATTGGCGGTCAGCGTCAGCGTCTCTTCCGGGCCTTCCCAGATCAGCTGCGATAGTTTTTCACCGAGCGCGTCGTCGACTTCCTCGAAGATCTGCCGCGATTCCACAAAAGTATCGGCGAGGTCCTTGCCCATGCCGACAGCCTGGCTGCCCTGCCCCGGAAAGGTGAATGCGATGGCCATCGTCGGCTCCCAGCTGCTGGTTCTCGCTGCCTGTGACGCAAGGCGTGCGCCCAAGTCAAGTCCAACCTTGACCGCTCGGCGTCGGCCGAGTGCCTGTTTCGGCAGGCTTTTTGGCGATCACTCATGATGAAAACCGCTCACGATTTGTTTGCTGGCTCTTCTTATTTCCGCCGCAGGCGCTAGGCTTTGCGTGACAGTTCGATGACAATCGAGTGACGCCTTTGTTGCGGGCCGGGGAACTATTGAAGTGGCAAAGACCAAGCAGAGCGCAGCCGAGGCGGCGCCACAGTTTCTTGAAGGCGATCCGTCGACTGGCTATCTGCCGGCGCGCAGATGGCCTGTCATCCGCTATGGCCTTATCAGCTTGCTGGCTGCGGCTATCCTGGTGTTTGCCATCGAACTGATCGTGCGCGGCAACTTTGCCGGCACCATTGATTTCTTTCTGCAGCCTTTCAAACCCGGCTGGACCACGATCATCATTTTTGCGCTGATCCTCATCGGCCTCGACGCCGTGCTCGGCCGCAGCCATCAGAGCCTGATGATCGTCGCGCCGCTGACATTGTCGCTGGCGTTCGTCGGCCACCAGAAGTCGCTCTATCTCGGCGATCCGCTCTATCCGACCGATTTCCTCTATTCCCGGCAGATCGTGGCACTGATGCCACTCCTGGTCCGCGATCGCCCGGGAACCGCCATTGCCCTGGCGATCGGCATCGTCGGCGGGCTGTCGCTGCTCGTCTATGGCTGGCGGTTATGGCGCCGCCGCGTTCCGGCGCTCAGCCACAAGGGCCGCCTTGCCCGGCTGACGCTGACGGTGCCGCTGATCGCTTTCTTCGTCTCCATCATGGACTATGCCACTTTCTCGTGGACGCGCGACCGGCTGCAGATCATCCCGATTATGTGGGACCAGAAGGAAAACTATGCCTCGAACGGTTTTGCGCTCGCCTTCGCGCTGAACGTCCCGATGGCGCATGTCTCGGCGCCGCCCGGCTATTCCGACAAGGCGATCGAAGCGATCGGCAAACCGCAGGTGATCGCCTCGGTACCTGCCGAGAAGCCCGACATCATCGTCGTGATGAGCGAATCCTTCTGGGATCCGACCAAGCTGCCCGGCGTCACCATCACACCCGACCCTATCCCCAATGTGCGGGCACTGCGCACGGGCTACATGTTCTCGCCCGAGTTCGGCGGCATGACGGCCAACATCGAGTTCGAGGCCCTGACCGGCTTTTCCAACGCCTTCCTGCCGGCGGGCAGCATTCCCTACCAGCAATATGTGCGGACACCGACTCCCTCGCTGGCGACCTTCCTGAAAAGTCAGGGCTACCGAGCGCGCGCCATCCATCCCGGCACCAACTGGTTCTGGAACCGGGGGGCCGTCTATGCCGATTTCGGCTTCAACGACTTCAAGTCCGAGGAGACGTTGCCGCCCATGCAGAAGCGCGGACCGCTCGCGTCGGACGCAGCGATGACCGACGAGATCATCCGCGAAGCCGATACCAGCGCCGAGCCGGTCTTCTTTTTCGCCGTCAGCCTGCAGAACCACGGGCCGTATGAGCCGTATCGCTATACCAATCCGACCCACAAGGTGCAGGCGCCGATCAGCCAATGGGCACGTGAATCGCTGTTGAGCTACGCCGAAGGCTCTTCCGACGCGGACCGCGGCCTCGAGCGGCTGATCGAATGGGCGAAGAAACGCGAGCGGCCGACCGTCATCGCATTCTTCGGCGATCACCTGCCGCCGCTTGGGCCGGTCTACGTCGAGACCGGTTTCCTGAAGGACAATGTCGCGCCGCGCAAGGAGCCGGCCGACCAGATGCTGCAGCACCACCAGACGCCATTGATCGTCTGGTCGAACCGCAGCGGCCCCTCCGAGGATCTGGGCGCCGTCAGCCCGGCCTTCCTGCCCTACCATATCCTGAAAACGGCCGGCATCAGCCATCCCTATTACACCGGCTTCCTCGGCCAGTTGCGAGAGCGCTACCGCGTCATCGACCGTAATTTGCTGTTGGCACCGGGGGGCGAGGCCACCCCCGATTGGTCGCGTCAGAAAGAGATCGACCCGGCAATCCGCGACTTCCGTCTGCTGCAATACGACATGATGTTCGGCAAGCGCCATGCGGCGCCCGATTTCTTCCCCGAAACCACAGGCAAAGTGGCTGCACACACGAGCTGAGGCAGCTGAAGTTGCAGCGTGATGCGCGAACTCCGATCGTGTCGTCGAGAGACGGGAATTGTTGCAGCTGATTGCCGACTGCGTAGAGCTGTTCGATTTGTTGGCGTTACCTCGACCGTCTCCCGCGATTATACGAACAGGGCATCCGGTTTGTTTTGTCAGGCGAAATGCAGGAAAACATTCTTGGGTCCGGGCAGGGAATCCGTAAGACCTTGCGAATGAGGCCAGCAGCCCAATAAGACCGGACAACTCATGTGCTACCTAATCCGGACAACTCATCTGCTTACGACACGTCGGCCGTTTGCCCTTGCCTTGCGGCCAAATTCCTGTATAGACGCCCGCAATCTGCCGGTCCTTGCTGGGGGCTGAACGGAGGGCCGGAGGTTTTTCGAAACCTTCGCGTGAAGCCAGAAGCGCTTCCGCCTCCCGTGTCTCCGCTCTCGACCGTCTCGTCATGCTCCTTTCTTCCCCGCCTTCGCAAGGATTGCGGGTCAGAGAAGTTGCAGAGGCTTTTGCCGCCGGGAACCGGGAGAGAAACGAAGAAAGGCACGAACACTATGGCTCTATACGAACATGTGTTTCTTGCTCGGCAGGACCTCTCGCAGCAGCAGGTCGATGCGCTTGTCGAACAGTACAAGGGCGTCATCACCGCGAATGGCGGGTCCGTCGGCCGGGTCGAGAACTGGGGACTGAAGTCCCTCACCTACCGGGTCAACAAGAACCGGAAGGCATATTATACACTCATGGACATCACCTGCCCCCCGGCCGCGCTCAACGAAATGGAGCGCCAGATGGGTCTGTCCGAGGACGTACTGCGTTTCCTGACCATCAAGGTCGATGCGCATGAGGAAGGTCCGTCGGCAATGATGCAGAAGCGCGAAGAGCGCTCGGAACGCGGCGGCTTCGGCGACCGCGACCGTGGCCCGCGCTCATTCGGCGACCGCGATCGCGGTGACCGTGGTGATCGTCCGCCGCGCAGCTTCGGCGATGGCGGTGCCGATCGTGGCCCGCGCCGTCCGCGCGAAGGCTTTGAAGGAGCCGCAGAATAATGGTCGACATCAATCAGATCCCAACCCGGCGCCCCTTCCACCGCCGCCGCAAGACTTGCCCGTTCTCTGGCGCCAACGCGCCGAAGATCGACTACAAGGACGTGCGGCTTCTGCAGCGCTACATCTCCGAGCGCGGCAAGATCGTGCCATCGCGCATCACCGCCGTCAGCCAGAAGAAGCAGCGCGAACTCGCCAAGGCGATCAAGCGTGCCCGCTTCCTCGGCCTGCTGCCCTACGTGGTCCGCTAAATCTACGCGGGCGGTTCGCCGCCCGCTTTTTGTCACCGGCCACGACGGGCGTAGCCGGATCGAACACCAAATCCCGGGTTGGATTTCGACACGAGATCCTAACTGCCGCGACAGGCAGGACAGCGACACAGGCGGTGACGCCCCAGCTTTCTGACCTGTTCCAGACAACTCGGCGCCGATCCTGAGGATAGCGCCCAAGCGAAGGAACAAAACCATGGAAGTCATTCTTCTCGAACGCGTTTCCCGCCTCGGCCAGATGGGCGACACCGTCAAGGTCAAGGACGGATTCGCCCGCAATTTCCTGTTGCCGCAGGGCAAGGCGCTGCGCGCCAACGAAGCTAACAAGAAGAAGTTCGAGGGACAGCGGGCGCAACTGGAAGCCCGCAACCTGGAGCGCAAGTCCGAGGCCGCGCAGATTGCAGAAAAGCTCGACGGCAAGAGCTTCATCGCCGTGCGCTCAGCCGGCGAGACCGGTCAGCTTTATGGTTCGGTCTCGACACGCGACATCGCCGAGCTGGTGACGGCGGAAGGTTTTTCGGTCAACCGCAACCAGATCCTGCTCAACCAGCCGATCAAGACCATTGGCGTCACCAATGTGGCGATCGCGCTGCATCCGGAGGTCGAGGTTACCATCACGCTCAACATTGCCCGCACGGCCGACGAAGCCGAGCGCCAGGCCAAGGGCGAAACGCTGACAACCGCGGAAGCCATCTACGGCGAGGACATCAACGATAATGCGCGGCCGGAAAACTTCTTCGATCCGAATGCGGAGTTCGAGGGCGGCGAAGACAACGGCTGATCGTCATTCGTCGGCATTCGCCGGCTAATCGCTATTCTGGACCAATGCCCGGGCCTCGTACCCGGGCATTTTTATGCCAAATGGAACTTTTCGAACCCCTATATCTTGATGCAGAATAAGACAGCCTGTCTGACCGAGAGGGGACATTTGGTCATGAATATTCTGCTGAAACGCATTCTCGACCGCCTGGTCCGCACAGGCAATCTCAAGGTGACAGGGCCGCAAGGCTCGATGGTGACTTTCGGTGACGGCAGCGGCGAACCGGTGCACATGCACATCAAGACCAGGCATGCCGAGCGCGCCATCACTTTCGATCCGATGCTGGCGGTGCCGGAAGCCTACATGGACGGTGAACTCGACATTCTCGAGGGCGGCGTGCTGGGGGTGATGCGGATTGCCTTCCAGAACATGGGCAGCGGCGGTATCGATGCCACCTGGTCGAAAGCGATCGAAGGTCTGCGCCACGCCTTCCGGCGCCTGCAGCAGATCAACACGGCGTCGCGGGCGCGCCGCAACGTGCAGCGCCATTACGATCTGTCGGGCGACCTCTACCGCCTCTTCCTCGATGAGGACATGCAATATTCCTGCGCTTATTTCGAGCAGCCGGATATGACCCTCGACGAGGCACAAGCGGCCAAGAAGCGCCATATTGCCGCCAAGCTCAGGCTGAAGGCCGGCCAGACGGTGCTCGATATCGGCTCCGGCTGGGGTGGGCTTGGCCTTTATCTCGCCAAGGCGTTCGACGTCGACGTACAGGGCGTGACGCTGTCGACCGAGCAGCACGGCGTTGCCACCGACCGCGCCCATGCGCAGGGCCTGCAAAACCGGGTTCATTTCGACATTAAGGACTATCGCGAACTCAATGAACGTTTCGATCGCATCGTCTCGGTCGGCATGTTCGAGCATGTCGGCGTCAATCATTTCCGCACCTTCTTCGACAAGTCGGCGACGCTGCTGAAACCGGACGGCGTCATGCTGCTGCATACGATCGGCCGCTCCGGCGTGCCGTGGGCGACCAGCGCCTTCATCCGCAAATACATCTTCCCGGGCGGCTATATTCCGTCGCTCTCCGAAGTGATGCCGGCCATCGAAAAATCGGGGCTCGTCGTCACCGACATCGAGGTTCTGCGGCTGCATTATGCCGAGACGCTGAAGCATTGGGGCGAACGCTTCGCGGCCAACCGCGACAAGGCCAAGGCGATTTATGACGAGCGCTTCTGCCGTATGTGGGAGTTCTATCTTGCCGCCTCGGAAGCTGCGTTCCGCTGGCAAGATCTGGTGATCTTCCAGATCCAGATTGCCAAGAAGAACGACACGCTGCCGATGACGCGCGACTACATGGCCAATTGTGAGAAGGCGCTGGAGATGCGCGATCTTGGACGTCGTGAAAAGGCTCCGGCGGCCAAGCCCGCTCGCCGCCGCAAAATGGTGGATCCGGAGTAGACGGCCGGCGATCGCGCCATTGCCGCTTGCCATTTGCCGACTGGCACGCTGAAAAGGCTCCCGTCAACGCGGGACCTTTTTATGACCTACCTCCTCTACGTCGCTGCCGCACTTGCCGAGATCGCCGGCTGCTTTTCGTTCTGGACATGGTGGCGGCTGGAAAAATCGCCGCTGTGGTTGGCGCCCGGTCTCGTCTCGCTGGTGCTATTCGCGTGGCTGCTGGCGCTGGTCGACACCAGCGCCGCGGGCCGGGCCTACGCCGCCTATGGCGGCATCTACATTGCCGCCTCGCTGGCCTGGCTGTGGCTGGCGGAAGGCGTGCACCCCGACCGCTGGGATCTTGCCGGTGCCGCGATCTGCATCGTTGGCGCCTCGGTCATTCTGCTCTCACCTCGGACTGTCTAAGCGATGGAACTGCCCGTCCCGCTTAGACAAGGCGTCGATCGCCTTCTCGAACAGGTGCCGTTGCCGATGCTTAAGCAAGCGGCAAAGACGCTGTCGGACCGCTACCGCGCAGAGTTGCGCGACGGTCGCCTGCACATGGCCGAAGACATGGCGGTGAAGGCCTATCTGGCAACGCGGCTGCCGGCGACTTATGCTGCCGTCCGCGCCAGCCTCGACGCGGTAAGCGAGGCGCGGCCCGATTATGCTCCGAGAACGCTGCTCGATGTCGGCGCCGGCCCTGGCACGGTGCTTTGGGCCACAATCAATCTCTGGCCTGATCTCCAGCAGGCGGTGCTGCTCGAGGCCGGCGCCGCGGTACGAAGGGTCGGCGAAGCACTTGCCGCGCATGCGATCACGGCCAGGACCGCCTGGCGGACCGGCGACGTCACCGTCGACCTGGTCGATCTGGAGCCGGCCGAGTTGGTGACTTCAGCCTATGTGCTGGATGAGATCGCGCCGGCATCGCTGGCAAAACTCGTCGACCGGCTCTGGCAGCTGACCGCCGACACGCTGCTGGTCGTCGAGCCGGGCACGCCGGCCGGCTGGCAGCGTATTCTTGCCGTGCGGCGGCAGCTGATCGATACGGGGGCGCACGTGCTTGCGCCCTGCCCGCATGAGGCGCCCTGCCCTCTCGTCGCTCCCGACTGGTGCCATTTCGCCCGCCGGGTCGCCCGCTCGCGCCTGCACCGTCTGGCCAAGGATGCCGAGGTGCCGTGGGAGGACGAGAAATTCATCTTTGTCGCGGCTTCCCGCCATCCGGCCACTCCGCCTCGAGCGCGAGTGATCGCACCGCCGAAGTCTGGCTCCGGCAAGGTCTTGCTGAAGCTTTGCCAACAGGATGGAAGTGCTGCCGAGCGACTGTTCACCAAGCGCGATGGCGAGACGTTCAAGGCCGCACGGCGACTGGAGTGGGGTGATGCCTTGCCGGAATGACCGGCAGCTATTTTCCTGTTTTGTTCTCGCCCAAGAACGGCTAGGCTCGCCATCTTGATTCGAGTCAATTGAGATTCTTTCCACCGAAAGAACCTGGCTGTGAATCGCGGGCATCAAAGTTGGTTGGTTGGGGACTGATGCAGATAAGTCATCACCGACTTGTCTCGTTCTGATATCGAGAGACCGGGGATCAGGACCGGGGACATCATGGCAGAGGCAGCACGAAAATTCGGCGTGGCGGAAACACCGCTCTATCGCGAGGCGCCGAACAACATCGAGGCCGAGCAGGCGCTGCTCGGCGCCATACTGGTCAACAACGATGCCTTCTACCGCGTCTCCGACTTCCTGAAGCCCGGCCATTTCTACGAGCCGCTGCATAGAAAGATCTTCGAGGTCGCGGCCGAGCTCATCCGCATGGGCAAGATCGCGACGCCAATCACGCTGAAGACCTTCCTGCCGGCCGACGAGAAGGTCGGCGACATGACGGTGGCGCAATATGTCGTGCGGTTGGCGGTCGAGGCCGTCACGGTCGTCAACGCCACCGACTATGGCCGCGCCATCTACGATCTGGCCACGCGGCGCGCGCTGATCACCGTCGGCGAGGACATGGTCAACATCGCCTATGACGCGCCGGTCGACATGTCGCCCTCCGACCAAATCGAGGATGCCGAGCGGCGCCTGTTCGAGTTGGCCGAGACCGGCCGCTATGATGGCGGCTTCGAGAGCTTCACCGACGCCGTCAAGACCGCCGTCGACATGGCCAATGCCGCCTATATGCGCGACGGGCATCTGTCGGGCGTCGCCACCGGCTTGCGCGACCTCGACCGCCGCATGGGCGGCCTGCAGTCGTCCGACCTGATCATCATTGCGGGGCGCCCCGGCATGGGCAAGACCTCGCTCGCCACCAATATCGCCTTCAATATCGCCGAGGCCTACGTCCCGGCGCAGCAGGCCGACGGGTCGTTCAAAGCGGCCAATGGCGGCGTCGTCGGCTTCTTTTCGCTCGAAATGTCGTCCGAACAGCTGGCCACCCGCATCATCTCCGAACAGACCGAAATCCCGTCGTCGAAAATCCGGCGCGGCGAGATCAGCGAGATGGATTTCGAAAAGCTCGTCGCGTGCTCGCAGACGATGCAGAAAATCCCGCTGTTCATCGATCAGACCGGCGGCATTTCCATTGCTCAGCTGTCCGCCCGGGCACGTCGCCTGAAGCGCCAGCGCGGCCTCGACGTCATCGTCATCGACTATATCCAGCTGATGCAGGGGTCGAGCGCGAAATCATCGCAAAACCGCGTCCAGGAGATCACCGAGATCACCACCGGGCTCAAGGCGCTAGCCAAGGAGCTGGCGGTGCCGATCATTGCGCTGTCGCAGCTGTCGCGCCAGGTCGAGAGCCGCGACGACAAGCGCCCGCAGCTTTCGGATCTGCGCGAATCCGGTTCGATCGAGCAGGACGCCGACGTGGTGCTGTTCGTCTACCGCGAGGAATACTACCTGAAGAACCGCGAGCCGAAGCCGGGCACCGACGAATACATCAAATGGGAACACGAGATGAACGAAATGCGCGGCAAGGCCGAAGTCATCGTCGCCAAGCAGCGCCACGGCCCAACGGGGTCGGTCAGCCTCGCCTTCCAGGGCGAGTTCACCCGCTTCTCCGACCTTGCCGAGGAACATCATTTGCCGGATCGGTTTGAGTAGCATGGGTAACCACTTCAGACGCGCCGCCGTTCTTGCTTTTGCGCTCATTGGCGCGGTTGCCGCCCTCGCAACCGCCTCTGCTTGTTCCATGCCTCCACATTGGACGCCGCAGCGAGCGTTTGCGGAGGCCTCCCTGGTATTCCGAGGCATGGTTACTGAAACTGAGCTTAGCCCAATCAAACTTGGAACTGTTCCGCCTGATGAGGGTGATGGCCGAATACTGGTTAACGTACGATACGAGATTGCCGAGGTGTTCAAGGGCAAACCGGAACCGAATGGCGTGGTCTCCACGACCACTCTGATCATGGGTGGATGCGGTGTGCCTGTTCTGGCCGGGCAGAATTTCCTGTTTTACGTGGATGCGATCACTGAGGAAGCGCGGAAAGCGGAGCCGGAGTTTGCCACCCAGACACAGGGGATGATTTCCATCTACAACTCGCAGATGCTGCCACCCAACCCGGAATTGCTCGACGAGGCGCTTGCCGAAGTTCGCGCTCTCGCCAAGAAGCACTGAATTTGAACCAGCTCGCTAAACCACGCCCCGAAAATGCGGTCGGCGCTCTACGGCGCCCCCCTCTGTCCTGCCGGACATCTCCCCCACATGGGGGGAGATTGGCCGTCACTCGCGACGCCACTCTTTTTTGCGACGCGGAAAATTGGCGAAATCCTACGTTCAGTCCGATCTCCCCCCTCGTGGGGGAGATGTCCGGCAGGACAGAGGGGGGCGCTGTCCCGCCTCCCTATCCTGCGCTGGCACCTGCCACACCCGAACCGGGCCACGCCTGATGGCCAAATCGCGCGTCCAGTTCATCTGCCAGAATTGTGGTTCGGTGCATCAGCGCTGGGCCGGCAAATGCGATGCGTGCGGCGAGTGGAACACGCTGGTCGAGGAAGGTACGTCCGGCGGCATCGGCTCGGGTCCGGCCAATAGCCGTAACGCGCGCAAGGGTCGCGCCGTAGTGCTCACCACCTTGTCCGGCGACATCGAGGACGCGCCGCGCATCGTCTCCGGCATCGGCGAGCTCGACCGCGCCACGGGCGGCGGCTTCGTGCGCGGCTCGGCGCTGCTGGTCGGCGGCGATCCCGGCATCGGCAAGTCGACGCTGCTCACCCAGGCCGCGGCCGCGCTGGCGGCAAAGGGCCACCGCATCGTCTACGTCTCGGGTGAAGAGGCGGTCGCCCAGATCAGGCTGCGCGCCCAGCGGCTCGGCGTCGCCGACACCCCGGTCGAGCTCGCCGCCGAAACCAATGTCGAGGACATCCTCGCCACCATCGCCGATGGCAAGCGGCCGGATCTGGTCATTCTCGATTCGATCCAGACGCTGTGGACCGACATGGCTGATTCGGCGCCCGGCACGGTGACCCAGGTGCGTGCCGCGGCCCAGGCGATGATCCGCTACGCAAAATCCACAGGGGCGGCGATCGTTCTGGTCGGCCATGTCACCAAGGAGGGCCAGATCGCCGGCCCACGCGTCGTCGAGCACATGGTCGACGCGGTGCTCTATTTCGAGGGCGAAGGCGGCCACCACTTCCGTATCCTGCGCACGGTCAAGAATCGTTTCGGGCCAACCGACGAGATCGGCGTCTTCGAAATGTCGGACAAGGGCTTGCGGGAAGTCGCCAACCCGTCCGAGCTTTTCCTCGGTGAACGCCACGCGAAGTCGCCGGGCGCCGCGGTTTTCGCGGGCATGGAAGGCACACGGCCGGTGCTGGTCGAGATCCAGGCGCTGGTAGCACCGTCGTCGCTCGGCACGCCGCGCCGCGCCGTCGTCGGCTGGGACGGTGCCCGGCTGTCGATGATCCTGGCGGTTCTGGAAGCTCATTGCGGCGTCCGCTTCGGCACCCACGACGTCTATCTCAACGTTGCCGGCGGCTACCGCATTTCGGAGCCGGCGGCCGACCTGGCGGTGGCTGCGGCACTGGTTTCCTCGCTCACCGGTCTTGCCCTTCCCGCCGATTGCGTCTATTTCGGCGAAATCAGCCTTTCGGGTGCGGTGAGGCCGGTTGCACATGCGCAGCAGCGCCTCAAGGAAGCCGAAAAGCTGGGTTTCGGAAGCGCGGTTCTGCCCCTGGGCAGCGAGGAACTTGTCGGTTGTAATGGGGTCGGGGGGATCGGAGCCGGCGCTTTCCAGCCCACCGAGCTTGCCGATCTCGTGGCGCGCATAGCCGGCTCACGGCGCAGCCGCGTCGACGAGCGAGAGTGATGCGGCTCGTCGAGCCGCGAAAAAGAGATCGGAGTGGGGCGAAAACATGCCGATTACGCTGCTTGACGGAATTCTCGTCGGCTTCACCCTGGTCTCGGCGATGCTCGCCATGGTTCGCGGCTTTTCGCGCGAGATCCTGTCGATCATCTCCTGGGCAGCCGCCGCGGCGGCCGCCTTCTTCTTCTACAAGCCGGTGCTGCCTTACATTCAGCCCTATATCGACAACGAAAAGGCCGCCATGGCCGCGGCCGCCGGTATCGTCTTCATTGTAGCGCTGATCGTCGTTTCGGTCATCACCATGAAGCTCGCCGACTGGATCATCGATTCCAGGATCGGCGCGCTCGATCGTACACTTGGCTTCCTCTATGGCGCGGCGCGCGGTATCCTGGTCGTCGCTGTTGCTCTGCTTTTCTTCAATTGGCTGGCCGGCGCCAAGGCCCCAGGCTGGATTGCCAACGCCAAGTCAAAGCCGCTGCTCGAATCGATCGGCGCCAAGCTCGAAAGCCTGCTGCCCGAGGATCCGGAAAACGCCATCCTCAACAAGCTCAATCCGAATCAGCCAGCCACCGAGACGCCTCTGGCCCCAGACGCGCCTGCAGCGGAAGCACCTGCCGCCGGCGACGACGCCACCGCACCGGCACCCGACGACAGTGACGCGCCGCCAGCAGACAATGCGCCCGCGACGCCGGCACCTGCAAACCCGGCGCCGGCAAACTGATTTCGACAGACTTGCCAATCTGCAGACTTGGCGAGGCATCAAGACTGACGATCATGTGAACGCCGCACGACGTGCGTTGCTTTCGATCCGCTATGGCCTTATATGGCGACTTTAGCGGAGCTTGAGCCCCCAATGGCAGCCTCAATGGCAGACGCAGACGACGTGCTTTCCGCCGAAGCCGACGACCATTTCCACGACGAATGCGGCGTGTTCGGCATTTTCGGCCGGCAGGACGCCGCAGCCATCGTAACCCTCGGCCTGCATGCGTTGCAGCATCGAGGCCAGGAAGCGGCCGGAATCGTTTCCTACGACGGCACCCAATTCCATGTCGAACGCCATGTCGGCCTGATCGGCGACACCTTCACCAAGCAGCGTGTCATCGACAGCCTGCAAGGCAACCGTGCCATCGGCCACACGCGCTATGCCACCACCGGCGGCTCCGGCCTGCGCAACATCCAGCCTTTCTTCGCCGAACTTGCCGATGGCGGCTTTGCCGTCGCCCACAACGGCAATCTCACCAACGCCATGACCGTGCAGCGCGCGCTGCAGAAGCAAGGCGCCATCTTCTCTTCCACCTCCGATACCGAGACGCTCTTGCATCTGGTTGCCACCAGCAAGGAGCGCGACCTGAATTCGCGCTTTATCGATGCGGTGCGCCAGGTCGAAGGCGCCTTCTCGCTGGTGGCGATGACGTCCAAGAAGATGATCGGCTGCCGCGACCCGCTCGGCATCCGCCCGCTGGTACTCGGCGATCTTGACGGTGCCTGGATCCTCGCCTCGGAAACCTGTGCGCTCGATATCATCGGGGCGCGTTTCGTGCGTGACCTGAAGCCCGGCGAAATGGTCGTCGTCACCAGCAAGGGGATCGAAAGCCTGTTCCCGTTCGAGCCGCAGAAGACCCGCTTCTGCATTTTCGAATATGTCTATTTCGCGCGGCCGGATTCGTCTGTCGAAGGCCGCAATGTCTACGAAGTGCGCAAGCGCATCGGCGCCGAGCTGGCGCTGGAAAGCCCGGTCGAGGCGGACATCGTCGTGCCGGTGCCGGATTCGGGCACGCCGGCGGCGATCGGCTTTTCACAGGCCGCGGGCATTCCGTTCGAGCTCGGCATCATCCGCAACCACTATGTCGGCCGTACCTTCATTCAGCCCGGCGATTCGATCCGCCACATGGGCGTCAAGCTCAAGCACAACGCCAATCGCCGCATGATCGAAGGCAAGCGGGTGGTTCTGGTGGACGATTCGATCGTGCGCGGCACCACCAGCCAGAAGATCGTGCAGATGGTGCGCGATGCCGGCGCGAAGGAAGTGCATATGCGCATTGCCTCGCCGCCGACGCGCGCCTCATGCTTTTACGGCGTCGACACGCCGGAGAAATCGAAGCTGCTGGCATCGCGCATGTCGGTGGAGGAGATGGCCGAGTTCATCCGCGTCGATTCGCTCGGCTTCCTGTCGATAGACGGGCTCTATCGCGCCGTCGGCGAAGCCGGCCGCGACAACGAGCAGCCGCAATTCTGCGACGCCTGCTTCACCGGTCAGTATCCGACCCGGCTTGCCGATTTCGAAGGCTCCGACAATGTGCGCACGCTGTCGCTGTTGGCGGCAGGTGGGTCGTAGGCCTTGCCGGTCCGTTTGTCTCCGTCCCCTTGGCCCCTTACGGCGGTTTCACCTTGCCTGTCGGAATCCATCGTATGAGCCTTGACCTCTCCGGCCGCGTTGCGGTCGTCACCGGCGCGTCGCGCGGTATCGGCTATTTCATCGCCAGGGAGCTTGCCGCGGCCGGTGCGCATGTGATTGCAGTTGCTCGCACCGTCGGCGGCTTGGAAGAACTCGACGACCAGATCAAGGCAGATGGCGGGCAGGCGACGCTGGTCCCGCTCGATCTTGCCGACATGGCGGGGATCGACCGGCTGGGCGGCGCCATCCACGAGCGCTGGGGCAAGCTCGATATACTGGTCGCCAACGCCGCTGTGCTCGGCGTCATCGCCCCGATCGGCCATGTCGAGGCCAAGACCTTCGAGAAGGTGATGACCATCAACGTCACCGCAACATGGCGGCTGATCCGCTCGGTCGACCCGCTGCTCAGGCTTTCAGATGCCGGCCGTGCTATCGTGCTGAGCTCCAGCCTTGCCCACTCCGCACGCGCCTTCTGGGCGCCTTATGCGGCGTCGAAGGCGGCGGTCGAGGCCATGACGCGTTCATGGGCGCATGAGACCGAAAACCTGCCGCTCAGGGTCAATGCCGCCGATCCCGGGGCAACGCGCACCGCGATGCGGGCGCAGGCCGTACCCGGCGAGGATCCTGAAACACTGCCGCACCCTTCGGAGATCGCCAAGCGTATCGTGCCGCTGGCCAGCCCTATGCTCAAGGAGACCGGGCTGATCTTCCAGGCCAAGCACAATCGCTTTGTCGCCTACCGGCAGCCGGAGTAGCCACACATCGCATTTTGCCGGAAGAATTGCGCCGGCACCAACGTTGTTCGGGTGCCACAATTCGAGGAACGGAGGACCATATGCGGAGACTGCTTCTCTTGACTGCCACCGCGCTGCTTGCAGTTATCGGCGCCACGTCGTCGCAGGAGGCAACGATGAGCTTTTTCGTCACCAGCGTCGGCTCCGGCAAAGGCGCCGATCTCGGCGGTGTGGCCGGCGCCGACGCCCATTGTAGTTCACTGGCCGAAGCCGCGGGCGTTACCGGCAAGACATGGCGCGCTTATCTCTCGACCAGCGATACCGATGCACGCGACCGTATCGGCAAAGGCCCGTGGTTCAACGCCAAGGGCGTCAAGATCGCCGATGATGTCGCTTCCCTGCATAGCGATGCCAACGCCATCACCAAACAGACGGCACTCGACGAAAAGGGCCAAATGGTCAACGGCCGCGGCGACACGCCCAACCGGCACGACGTTTTGACCGGCTCCAAGCCGGATGGCGCGAAAATAGCCGACCAGACCTGCGGCGACTGGACGCTGAGCGGAGCAGAAGGTGTGGCGATGATGGGTCATCACGATCGTACCGGCCTCGATGATTCGGCAGCCGCCAAATCGTGGAATTCCTCGCATGCGTCACGCGGTGGCTGCAGCCAGGAGGCGCTGAAGGGCACCGGCGGCGACGGCCTGTTCTATTGTTTTGCGGTGAACTGAACCACAGCCGGAAAACGACCGACATCACGCGGCTGTGATGCCGTGGCTTAACGCCGCGCTTTGGCCCAGCTTTCGCCGCTGGGCCGGAGTTGCTAGGATCGTGCGACTCCCAAACAAGCAGAGCGAGGAAATACTCATGGCGGCACCGAGCGTAGCGTTAGTCTGGTATCTGGTGATCGCCGGCCCGCAAGGCGGCATGGTCGTGCTGCCCAGCACATTCGACACCCGCGAACAGTGCGCCTTCGCCATAACCGAATACCAGAAGCAACCGACGCCGGCCGGCTGGTCGGTGCAGTGCGTGCCGAGCGCCTCGCCCTTCGCCGACGAGGGCGACGCCGAGGAGCCGTCGGCGCAGTAGGACAGCGTGATCTCCCCCCTGTTTGGACCGGGGACATCGCGAACAGGTGTGCGAGGACATCGCGAACAGTTTGGCGCGCTTTGCGCTGGGGGGTTCGGGATGCCATTCGAGG
>NZ_JAMYUV010000026.1:0-74255 GCF_040323405.1 Mesorhizobium sp. M0048
GTCCCAGAATCCAGCCTGGCCTCGCATCCAACGCCTCCGTGCAAATCACCAGGCGAAGTGAATCAAAATGCGGTCTCGATTGCCAGGTTTTTCGAGGTGTCCAGCTTCTCAGGCTTAGCCTGAGAAGCCCGAACCCGGTGGATCGCTCGCTGACTGTCTCGACCTTGTCGGCGTTCGCCGCACGGCAATCCCAAGGTTGATCGAACCGGCCCTGCCAAATGCCGCGGTGAGCCGCCTTGGCATTGCCTTGCTCGGCGGCGAATGTCCCATTCGAATACCGTGGCCAGTCCAATGCGAGGCCTTGTGTATTTCGGCGTGGAATAATTCCGGGCCGATTGACAGAAAGGGCGAGCCTAGGCGCAGCGCCGTCTCCCCAATAGGAGGTATGACGTCGCATGCGAGGCGTCGAAAGAGGTAATTGCCTCCGAAATCACCTCCGGTCAGACTAAATGATTGTCGCGAGCGCGAGAGCCAGGCTCTGATGCTGAACAATCTCCAGGTGCTTCGGGCTGTCGCCGCCTATGCGGTGGTTTTGTACCATGCCCAATCGTTCATCGAGCGCCTGCACCCGCTTCCCGTTCATTCACATCTGGGGGCTGCGGGTGTCGATATATTCTTCGTCATATCTGGCTTCATCATGGTTTATGCGAGCGACAGAAGCCACTGTGGCCCCGCCGCGTTCTGGCGTGACCGACTCATCCGGATATTGCCGCTATACTGGATCACCACTTTCGCGATAATAGCCGTCAGCTCTGTCGGCTTCAGTCCGTCAGGACTGCACAATTGGGACGGCTCCGACCTGCTGACATCCCTGTTCTTACTGCCGAATATACGGCTCGACGGCGTTTCGGAGCCCATACTCGTTCCGGCATGGACACTGATCTACGAGGCCTTTTTCTATTTCTTCTTCGGCCTTTTCCTGCTTTCGGGGCGAATTAGTCGGGCAACTACCATTTTGTCGGTGGCCTTTCTGTCGTTTTGGTTCATGGGCGTAGTATTCAAGCCACAATCTTTTGTGATCGAGTACTATACGAATGCCATCCTACTTGAGTTCGCGCTCGGCTGTTTGCTGGGGCTCTTATATCTGAAGTCACGGGCACTCGACCTGCCCCACGGAGCAACACTGAGTGTCCTCGCGATTGGGGTAGCCATTGCTGTGCTGATTGCCCAGGACTGGTACTTGGGCGTCGAGGTTACGCGCACCGGGGAAATCAGGCTCATGCGGCTTGGCCTACCAGCGACGGTCATCGTCGCCGGAGCGTTGATGCTTGAGCGTTCAAACCATCGGGCGTCGCATCGAGGCGCTCTCCTGCTGGGGTCTGCGAGCTACGCGACCTACCTAATCCATCCGCTGATTCTGCACGGCGTGTACTTTCTTTCGGCAAAAGTGCTTCCGGCTGGTTCCATTTTCTCAGCCACTTTTTATTTGTTCGCCGCATTTGCCGCTGTCTGCCTCTTCAGCGTTGGCCTGCATTTGTGGGTAGAGGCACCGCTCACCCGCTCTCTCAAGCAGCTGTCCCGCAGCCAGTCAGGCAGGAGAGGTATTCCAATGCCCAAAGGTGCGAGCGCTCGGTAGGACCTGTCAAGTCTTCCCGGCGATGCTACAAGACAGCCGTGCCGGTGCGGTCGGTCTCGCGCGTCATGCCAAGGTGCAGCGCGGCATCGACCTGTTCCGCGTCCTCAGAGACGCTCAGATTGTCCTGAAGGTGCTTCGGCGTGTGGGCGTAGCCTTTGGTTGTCTGGAGCGAGGTGTGCCCCCATCCATTCACCGTGAACTGCCCTCCCAACGGCGTCTAGCCCGTCCTATTCATGAGCCTTGTGGTTCGAGCGCCGCTGAGCCGTTCGGTCATGCAGGTGTGAGGCGTCTTTTTCACCGCAGCTGAGACTGGACTTTGGAACGCGCTGGAGGGTCAAGGTGTCGGGTTCGGCGGGGCTTTGATGCCCCGGCGCTCACGGTCCTGCGGGCTGCAGCGTGAGAGCGATTTGTCGGAACAGGTTGGCCTCGGGACAGGCGGCGGCGAAGGCCAGGCGGATTCGCGAGACGGTTTCGATGACGCGGGCGCCGAGCTTGAGGAGCCTGCGTGGCGAACTCGGCGTTGCTGAGATGATCGGTTGTGGGCACCGCCTCGCGCAGGGTGAGCATGAGCCAGTATGCGGCGGTGTGCAGGACGAGGCGCACCTGGTTGGCAATCGGTGAGCGACAGCTGGTGCGGTCGGAGGCAAGCTGGCTCTTGTGCATCTTGATCAGGTTTTCGGCCTGGCCGCGGGCGCAGTAGAGCACGTCGTAGACATGCGCGGCAGAGCCTTTGTCGAGATTGGTGACGACGAAGCGGATGTCGAGGCCGCGGGTGGTTGCCTCGATGCGGGCGCAGACGCGGCGTTGCGTCTTCCAGGATTTCGCCTTGTATCGGGTCTCGGCATAGCCGCGCAGCACCGGCTTTTGCTCGAGCGCGCGGCGGGTGCGGATATCGTCGGCGGCTTCATCAACGAGACGCTGGAGAACCGTGTTGCCGGGCAATCCGAAGAGGTAGTCGAGCGCATTGTTCTCGCACCAGGCCATGACCTCCGCCCGGCCATAGTGGCCGTCGCCGCGGACCAGGATGCGGGTGGCCGGCCAGCGGGCGCGGATGCGCCGGACAAGCCGGCGCAGATGCCCGCGGATCTCCTTGCCCGTCGGGGTCTTGCCAGGACGCAGGATCATGGCGACCGGACGTCCGGTCGCGGCGTCATAGATGTGGATCGGCAGGAAGCAGCGCTCGTCGTAATGGGCGTTGAAGAGCGAGAGCTGCTGATGGCCGTGAACGACATCAACCGTGTCGTCGATGTCGAGCGTCACGCTTTTGGGCGGCGCGGCATAGCTCGACAGCCACAGATCGACCAGCACCCAGCCGAGCCGGATGAGGGTGCGCAGGTCTGGCAGGTTCTCCAGGCGCGAGCAGGTCGGCTGCGAGCACAAATCAATCCCGCTGTCGGGCAGCCGCCCGCAGGCGAGCTTGAAGGCCGGGTCGGTGCGCAGTCGGTCGAGATCGTTGGCATCCTCGTAGCCGCATGCGATCGCAAAGATGCGGGCGCGCAGAATGTCGGCCATGGCGTGTGTCACCCGCTGTGGGTCGCGCGGATCGTGGATCGCAGCGGCCAACCTGTCGGCCAGTTGCAGGCGTCGCTCGGCCGCGGCCAAAAGCATGACGCCACCATCCGAGGTGATGCGTCCGCCGTCAAACGCAGCTGTGATCTTCTTGCGCCCAACGGCTGGAAATGAGAGCGGCAGCAACGTATCGTCGGTCATGGCGGGTGTGGCTCGCGAGACGTGGTGGCAGGGCTGGCTTAGACAACCGAATCCCTACGCCAAATCAATCGCTTAGGCTACATCCGCCAACCTCTCAAACGCTCCGTCGTGCATAAGAAGGCTAGAATGCGCAGTTAATGTGAGAGGCCGCTCTACGGCCTGCTACCGGTTCCATGGACACAGAGTTAAGAGTCCGTTTTGAAATTCACGGATGAGCGTTTCGGCGGATGAGATTGCCGCCCATTGCGACAAGGATCATGGCTTGCGAGGGCAGTAGCCCAAGCGCAATGCTACTATCGCTCAGAATGCGTCACGTTCTGCAACACGTGAATGAGGTACTCGCCCAGTGGGTGAGAAGGCCAATATGCAGGCACCCGCCGGGCTTAGCGTTTCCGGTCAGATCAGTCCGCCATTTGCGGATAGTTTGCCGGATGGAAGCCCTTCTGGTCGTCGGATCGACGAATGATCTCGACCACGAAGTCGAGGGCAGCGCCTTGGTGCGGCCAGCCCAGGCGACGGGGCACAGCACCATGAAGCTCAACCATCGTAGGCCGCTGGTCTTCACAAAGTGCGCATGGCTGGAGCGGACGGGATCCCGGTAGATGCCACGGGCGGTGATCTTCGCACCCCAGCGTCGCTCAATGGTGTCGTCGACGCCGATCACCACCGGCCCGGCAGGCACGAGACGGTCGACAATCAGCCACAGAAGCCGACGAGCAATGGCGCGCCCGCTCCAGCGCGCGCGGTTCAGAACCTGATGGTAGCAGGTGAAGTTCGAGGCCTCCCGGCGGCCGGTGATGCGTAGCGCCGCCGTCACGGTCCGTTTGCCAGGCGCCAGCAACGCGCCCATCAGCAAGATTAGAACATGCTCCCAGACAGGAGCCGTGAAGAAGCGGCGGAAGGGCTGCAGCCATGTTCGCAGAATATCCGGAGCGCGGTCGCCGGCGGCGGTGATGTGTGAAGATGTCATCCGCCTTGTCGAATCCGTCAGCCGACAGCGCGCAACACCGTCGGGTGCGGCATTTCGATTCACCCCCACCCCTGCGACGGGCGAGGCACCGCACTATATGGTCGCGCCATGCCAGGCCAGGACGACATCATCGCTCGCATCGAACGCTTCAACGAAAGCCGGGGCGGCGGCGTGGTCGTCGAGCGCCGCAAAGGCGGTTACACGCTCTTGCTCGAGGAAACGGGCGCCCCTATCGCACGTCTCAAGCCCGTCGACCAAGGCGGTCGCATGCGCGTCCTGTACTGGTCCTATCGGGAGCGCTGGGATGATGTCGGGCCGTTCGGCGGCATCATCCTGCCCCTCGACAAAGCCCTCGAATTCGTCGCGCGCGAGCCTCTCTTCTGGAACTGGGCCTGAACGCGAAAAGCCGCAACGCCTGACCCCAATTTTGGGCAAAGTCGAGCTAAGGCTCAGAAGCGGCATGGATAGGCAATCCATCGTCCGGGATTGAACCGATAGTTTTGATTTTGATGCTCGAGCGCTCCCGCGCCAGTGAGTATATAGAGCCCCAAAATTCGGGGTCGCGCCGGTTCAGTCGCCGGATCTTTATGAGCGCATGATTTCTTCTGGCGCGGGAAGTGGATTAGGATAACCTGCTGACGGCGCGGCCGCCTTCAATAAGAAAAACTGTGCAGCCTATAAGCTTCGGCTCGACGACATCCGGTTCTCGATTTCCTTTAGGATGTTGGTTGCGCGTGCGATGCGGCTATACCTGGCCAGAAAGTCTGCCTTCGCCTGCTGACCGATCTGATCCCGAAGCGCCTTGTTTTCGCGCAGGCGCTGAAGAGCTTTGACCCAGTCGGACGGGTTGTCTGGCGACACCAGAACGCTGTTGACGCTATCCCTCAAAACTTCTCGGATAACTGACAGGTCGGAGGACACTATGGGTTTGCCATGCGCCATATATTCGAAGAGCTTGAGCGGCGACATTCCCTCAGCGATATTTCGACCGCCGCCCTGGCCCTCTACATCTCTAAGATAGGGCGCGAGTACAACGTCCATTTCGGCCAAGTAGGCACATGTCGCGGCGTGAGGAACGTAGCCGTGAAACACTGTGTTCGGGCATTTGGCCAGCTTCGATGTCCAATACTCTATATCGCCTGGTGTTCCCCCGACGATGTGAAATGTCGCCCAGCCGCATCGAGGCGCAATAGCGCTTATTATCTCCATGACTTTTCCCTTATACAGATGTCCGACATAACCAACCTTGAACGTGCCGCTGAGGCTGCATGGCTCGACATTCGGCAGAACAAGATCCGCGCCATTGGGCGCGATGAAAAATTTTGCCGCATATTGGGGAAAGAGGCAGATGCTGTCGTCCCGCAGACGTTGCGACGTGACGACCAGCATACGGAATGCCTCTAGGCCTATCAGTTTGGCAAGGCGCTGACGCTGACGTCTGCTCAAACTGCCAATCGGGTCGTGAAGCTCAAAAACGGTCGTGAAACCCGAAAAGTCCGGCAGAAACAAGCGCTACAGTAGCCGAGCGTGTAAAGACGACATGCGGCCGCAGCCAGACCGCTGCAAGAAGCGCCAACACAGCAAAAAAAGCTCCCGGCCGGGCACAGGCCAAAAGGGTACGGGGAGAACGCGGAATGGGAACTCGGTACCGAATCCGTATTCGCGCGCGATCTTCTTATAATGATCCCGTGTATTCATGGAGGCGCGTGGAAGCAATAGTAGGACCTCCGCTCCGGCAACCCGAAATGCATGGCACATCTTTGCGACTTGTACCGCATTGGCGGCCGGCGCCGGGACGTGCGCAGAATGTATTAGAGAAGCCGCATCCACAAAGCCTATCTTTCACGCGTCGCGGCTGGTCTGGTTCTTCGCCTCTGAGCCGCAAATTCGGAGACCGCGGCCCGGGCAGACGCACCCAAGTCGAACGACAAAAGCGCCCTCCGCCGTGGTGGCACCGTGAGTTGTGATAGTACCACTCTCCGGTTGCCTCACCAAAATCGAGCGCCCTTTTTCGCGAACTGGGGGCAGGCCCAGCGACAGCACACGCCGCCCTTCACGGACAGGTTCTGACCACAGCGTCATCAAAGCCCCAGCCAGCCAGCAATAATGTTGCGCTGTATCTCAGAAGTTCCGGAATAGAGTTTGCTGCCGATGGCATCACGCACGGCACGTTCGACGTCGAATTCGCTCAAGAAACCATAGCCGCCGAAGACCTGGACGACATCGAGCGTGGTGCGAACTAGCGATTCGCTCACAAAGAGCTTCGAAACGGCGGCGTCGAGTGATACGGACTGGGAGCGCTCAAGGCCCCACGCCGCCTTGTAGACGAGCAATCGGGCCGCCTCCACCTGCATCTTCATGTCGGCAATCTTATGGGCGACCGCCTGGTGCTTGGAGATGGCCTGGCCGGACTGACGTCGGGTGCGCGTATAGGCGACTGCCTTTTCCAGAAGCCGCTCCATGGTGCCCACATGACTGGCGAATAGGCACGCCCGCTCCCAGTCCATGCTATGAGCGAACAGCCTGGAGCCGCCGCCCACTCCACCGAGAACAGCGTCCTTCGAAACAAATACGTCCTCGAAGACAAGCTCCCCGATCGGAGACGTCCGCAGTCCCATTTTTTCGAACTTTTGCGCGACCAGATAGCCGGACAGCGCGCGGTCCACGAGGAAGCTCGTGATGCCGCCGAAATACCCCTTGGCGCGGTCAGTGACAGCAAAGACGACGGCAACATCTGCCACCGGCCCGTTGCTCACGAAGGTCTTCGTGCCGTTGATTAGAAAGCCGTCGCCATGAGGCTCCGCCCGGGTTTGCATCGCAAATGCATCGGAGCCCGACTCCGGTTCGCTCATCGCATTGGCTGCTATCAAAGTGCCATCACAGAGCCCCGGAAGATATCGATTCTTCTGCTCTTCAGTGCCGAACTTCCAAATCGGCACCACGCAGGCCAGAAGGTGGGCGCAGATCGAGAAGACCAAGCCGGAATCCTCGCAGCCATAGCCAAGCGCATCGATTGCAATGGCCGTGGACAGGGAATCGAGACCGGGTCCCCCGTAGGCCTGGGGGACTGGCAGGCCGGTCAGGCCCATCTGCGCGCAAGCCCCCCACAACTCGCGCTGGAATACCTGGTCTCGGTCGCGCTGCCTGACATCCTTATTGAGCTTATCTTGCGCGAAGCGAAGGATCTGGCCACGCAGGATACGCTGCTCCTCGTTCAGCGCGAAATCCACTACTCCATCCTCATCAGATGCTGGTAGTCGATTTTATCTGTCGATGTCTTGGGAAGTAACTGCTGATGCGAGAACCAGTCCGGGGCCATGTAGGCCGGCAAGTTGTGGGCGCAGAACCGCTTCAACTCGATGAGCGACAGCGCATGGCCGTCGCGCGAGGCATAGAACACCTTTATGGAGACGCCCGACTCCTCCGAGCGAGCGATCGCCGCCACCTCGGAGATCGCTGGATGGCGATAGAGCGCAGTCTCGATCTCGCCGAGTTCGATCCGATATCCCCGTCTCTTCACCATCCGGTCGCGTCGACCGCGGAAGGTGTAGACTCCGCCATCGCCTTCGATCACTACATCGCCGGTACGGTACCAGCGACCGCTTGAATCGACATGAAAAGCGGCGCTTGTTCGCTCAGGCATGTTCCAATAGCCCAGCATCACGGGAGCACCGCTGATTGCGAGCTCGCCTTCCTGGCCTCGCGGCACGTTGCGACCATTCGCATCGATCACGCGTGCCTTAACATGCGAGCAGGCGCGCCCGATCGGAAACGGTGCCGAGCGGTCTTCGGCGATCGTCTGCGGGATTTCGTAGTAGGTACAGACGTTGGTTTCGGTTGGGCCATAGAGATTCAGGTAGCGCGCGCGTGGGACCACAGCCTTTAGCCTGCGCAGATGCTTGACCGGAAAAACCTCGCCGGCAAATAGAATGCACCGAAGAGCGTGGTCGTCGCGAGCATCAAGGCTGCCGTGCTCGACCAGAAGCGTGAGTACGGAGGGCGTGGAATACCAGACGGTCAACCGCCGCTCGGCGATAACCGACGCCATCCGGGTCGGATTCTTGCCGAGCTCCTCACCGATGAGGAATACGGTCGCGCCGTGCTTCAGCGGTACGAAGATGTCGAGAATAGATAGGTCGAAGTGGAAAGGCGCATGAGAGGAGAAGCGGTCGTTCTCGTCAGGGGCGAGGATATCGGAACACCAGTCCACGTAGCTCGAGCCATTACGATGCGTCAGCATCACGCCCTTCGGCTGGCCGGTCGAGCCCGAAGTGTAAAGCACGTAAGCGAGGTTGTCCGGCCCCGGCCGCGCCGATTCGTCCTCCACCGCCAAGCCGCCGGCCTCTACGCGAGCCAGGTACGTCGCGAGCGGCGAGGGACCGTCGGACCAGTCGAGCGGTAAGAGACAAGGTTCCGCAGCCAAGCGCGCCAACTCACAGCGCAAAGTTTCGGCTCGGGACGCCTCCACGAAAATCGCGCGCACGCCGCAGTCGTTAAATATGAACGCGTTACGCGCAGGCGGTGCCAGAGAGTCGACAGGCACATAGGCCGCGCCCACCTTTAAGATGCCGAACAGAACAGCGAGCGAGGCGATCGATTTTGGAAGGCAAATGCCGACGCGGTCCGCCGGCCGGACGCCGATCCGACGCAGATGGTCGCGGACTTGGTCCGACAGCGCGTCGAGCTCGCCGTAGGTGATCTGCCGCCCAGAGCTCGCCTCGACAGCGGCGCATGTCTGGGGATACCGCCTCGCGCTCTGTTCCAGATACTCGTGTAAGGCAGCGACCGTCATGGCGAGCTCTATGTGGACGCCTGCTTCGACTGGACGAAATTGGCAATTTGGGCGATCGAGTTCAGGTTCTCCGGCACGAGTTCGTCAGGGGCGATTTCGATACCGCAGGATTTTTCCAGGTAGGCAACGAGCTTAAGCGTCGCCAACGAGTCGAGAATGCCGTCAGTTATCAGCTCCGTTGAATCCGTCAGATTCTCCGGCCTTTCACCGGGCAGAAATTCCTTCAATATGAAATCCTTGGCCATCGTCCTGATCTGGATCGCGTTCATTGTTCCTCCTCTTGTGGAGCAACCGCAAGGTTCAGGGGAATGAGATCCTGGTGTTGCCGCAGCACCTCGTAAAGCTTGTCGGCGATGAGCCGATGGCCGGCGGCGTTTGGGTGATCATCCCAAGGTGCCACAACAAGGGTCCGCCAGTCATACCCGTCATACACACCGGAAAGATCGAGAACGTTGAATCCAGCCCCGGCAGCGAGGCGCCTCTCCAGCTCGGGACTGATCTTCTCGTTGGGTCTGGGCAGATAGATCCAAAAGACCTCGACACCTTCTCGCTTCGCTGTTTCCATCATTCGAGAATAGATCGCATGCAGAAGTCTCTCCCCGTAGGGCGTGAGCTTTCTTTTAAGCACCTCGGAGTCAGCCCTGTGATCTATCCCGCTCTCGCGTACAATGTCGCGCACGAAGTCGTAGCGATATGCGGAGCCATTCTGGATTGCTTGCACGAGATTCTCTAGCATTCGTGGAACAAGCGCGCTGTGCTCGAAGTAAAAGATGAACTTTGGTTTGAATGCGAGCACCCGATCCTCGATTATGGCGAGCATGTCCAGAGAAGAATAACCCCCGACGGCAAAGTTCAGCACCTCGTAGTGTCGATACCCGCTGTCGGCCGCCTGCTCATTCAGCCGCCGCTCCAACAAGCCCTCGAAAATCTCCCCATCCGCGACGCCCGCGCCGAAGACGTGCGAAGCGCCGACGATTGCGATTCGTAGGGTGCCGGGAGAAGGAATCTTTTCGTAGTCTTGATCTCGCATACCCCAGCGGTTGATATGGACCTGCGTTCCCTTAAAGTCCGCTTGGGAGAGTGGACGCAGATAGGTCGTGGGAAGCGCTCCCGTGAACTCAATCAGCTCCGTCTCGCTTAAACTGTCCCATACGTTCCCTTGTTGGCCATAAACAATCCACAGTTCTGGGTTAAATGCGCCGACATTGACGAGGTTCTCGTAGTAGCCGCGCTCCAGGTTCGCACTATCGCGGGTATTTAGGTTCGGCATTCTAATGTCGGCCATTGCGGTACTGACCGTCTCGCCGAGGCGATCGCGAACCCCGGGGAGCGCGATGCAAACCGCGATCAATCCGCTGACACCGACCGACGCAACCGACCGCCGGAAACTGTACTGGCGGTCGGCGGCGCCACGCGCGAGCGCAAGGGCAGGAATGCCAATGATAGCTGCCACCGTGACCAGCACGAGGGCAGGCGTCGTGTTGCCAGGGCCTTCCACGCCCACGGTGTCGAAGACCGAGAACCATTGCGGGACCGAGCTCGCGCTCCAAAACGACCAAAGGAGCGAGATGACGATGAAAACGCCGATGGTCCGGCCCGCAGTTTGCAGCGCACCGTTCCAGCTTAGTGCCCCGCCACGCAGGCGCCGCGTGCGACCGTGCCGCATTTCATAGTGGGCGTTGATCGTCACAAGCACGGCCAGGATCATCCAGAAGAGGAAGTCGTTCCAGGTGAATACCCAGGTGCCACGTAACCAGAACCACTGATAGTTGTGCAGCAGCCAAGTCGCGAGGAACGCGAGGAGGGTCGCGCTGACCAGCGCTACGCTCTCTCCCCAGCGTCGAAAACGAAAATACAACGGATAGTATACAATTTTCATTATGAAGTCCTTCCAGTATATATTTATTCGACGCCAGAAATCTGTGAAACTTGAGGAAAGAAAGTACAGATTGTGGGTTTCTGGAAGGTTGAATCCAAATAAATGCAAAATCCCGGTGATTATGTGAAAAGTTCCTGAAACCTTCAGATAAAGTAAAAATGGCCATATGATAAATTGCAAAAGCTCAATCTGGTTGTGTACGTCCGCAGCATCGATCACAAACCGCTGGTACACGATACGGTAGCATATTAAATGGATAGCGCCGCGAAACATCCACTGAACACCTGTTTGATAGATATAATGCCGGTCAGCATTGTAGTAGCTGCTACGGAAAGTTCTAAAATCTACGACCGGAAAGAGCGGGAAGCACACGTTCGGCAACATGAAAAAATACGCGAGACGTTCCGAAACCGTCGCCATCCTCTGGTCACGCCGCATTTCGTACGCATAGACAATGAGACGGAACATGAACATGGAAGCGAGCACGGGCCAGACGGCGCGCGTCCACGGGGTCACAATCCAGTCCATTCGTGCGGCGGCGAGCCCGCAGCCGGCGCCAACCAACGCCAGCACTCTCCATCCAAAAGCGATCGGTAGGTGGACAATTCCGATCAGTACGAGCCCAATGGCGACGATCCAGGCGGCATCGATGAGGCCCTCAAATCTCCAGTGGTGCCAGTTGGGCCCAAGGTTCGCGAAAACCGCGGCGATAGCCGCGAACGAGAGCAGCACGAAAAACGGCAGCCGGTAACGCTGTGGCAGGAAGTAGTGCACGCACCAGCCGGCGAGGGCAACGAGTAGGACGCGGACAAGCGCAGTAGTCTCGAGCCTAAGGAGATAGACCAGCGCGATGAAGAGGGCCAGCTCGCCGGCTATGGCGAACCAAGCCAGGATGCTTCTCGACTCAGTCCCCGTAGGATCCGCCGACCAGGGAAGGGACAATGTCTTGATCGAATGCACGCTCGCGCGCCTCAACCGGCTGGCAGCGGAGGACATCGACAAGAAGTCGCTTTGGGGCACGAGTAAGATCCGCAATCTGCTGGTGAACCGCCCTCTGCCATGGCTTCTGTCCCCTTGATAGGCTAAGGCGCCCAGGTCCCTTAAAGCGTTGCCATGACTAGTCCTTTGGACCCAGTCCGATTCCGCGCAAACGCAAAAGTATTAGCACGTAACATATCACAGAATAATCGCTCCGCTGTGCCCGGGGTAACAGCGACACGTCTCTGAGACGTTTAAATCCAACAAGCTAAATCTGATCTGAGACGTTTAAATCCAACAAGCTAAATCTGATCTGACCGACTGGAAGCCGTTGGGATAACCCTCCTATGGACGGCACGTGCCACGACCCAAAAGGACAAGGGGTAATCCCAGGATTCGGGGTTCGTCTCCATACGGCACCCACCGAGGTGTGGCATGTCACCCCAATGCAGTAGCACCGATATCGGGACGCATGAGACCGAAAGTGCGGCTCGGCTTGGGAACGCAGCCACCGGATGGATTCGGCGCGATCGGTGCGGCGATATGAGAGCACAGGCTGCGGAAGGCAAGATTGACCAGGGGCATCGACTGCGTATCGCTCATGTCATCACCCGTCTCATCAACGGCGGTGCTGATGAGAATACCGTCCATTCCTGCAATTGGGCCGCGCAAGGAGGACATGATGTTGTCCTGCTGCATGGCGAGGCCGTCCACCCGGAAATTGTAGCTAAAGTGGACCCGCGGGTGGAACTCATTGGCGTCCCGGGCTTGACCCGATCCATTTCGCCTGTCTCCGACGTGAAGGCATTGTTGGCGCTCACCCGGAGATTCCGCACCTTGAATGCCGACATCGTGCATACGCACACCAGCAAGGCAGGCATTCTCGGGCGTCTCGCCGCATGGGCGGCGGGAGTTCCAGCGATCGTTCATGGCGTGCATATCGTGCCTTTTATCAATGTCGGCGTCGCCGAGCGGTTTGTGTATCTCGCCTTGGAAAAGCTGGCAGCGCCAGTCACCAGTGCGTTCATCAGCGTGAGCGAGGGCATCCGTGACTTGTGCTTGAGCGCAGGAGTCGGACATCCAGACAACCATTATGTCGTCCGTTCCGGATTCGATCTCGATCGTTTTCACAACGCCGGTCCGCCCGACGATTGGCGCGATTTGTTGCGCTTGACGCCGGGCGCGCCGCGCCCGCCTGTGCTCTTGATGATCGCGGCATTCGAGCCACGCAAGCGACACGCGGAATTTCTGGACGTTTTCAAGAAAGTCGCCGTCCGCTTACCCGACGCGGTGCTTGTGCTCGCGGGCGACGGGCCGCTTCACTCGATCGTCGAATCGCGCGCCAAGTGGCTTGGGCTCGAGCGCCAAGTGGTCTTTACGGGTTATCGGGACGACCCCGAGCGGCTGATCGCGCTCGCGGATCTCTGCCTGCTCTGTTCCATGCGGGAGGGATTGCCCCGCGTGGTCATGCAATATCTCGCCGGCGGCAAGCCATGCGTCGCTTGCGATCTGCCAGGTCTTCGCGAAGTGCTCCGCCCTGGTATCAACGGTGTGATTACACCCGCGGACGATTTGGCAGCCATGGCCGACGCCATTGCCGCCGTCCTGGAGGATCGTGAAAGACTGGCTTGCCTCGCCCAAGGGGCCGCGGCGACGGATCTTTCGAACTGGGACGTCAAGCTGATGGGCAAGCGCATCGATGCCATTTACCGCGAGGCTCTTGACCAGCATCGGGCAAGCAGGGGAGTGTCAACAAGGCCTCCTGTCCGAAATGTGACGCTTCCGCGATGAACGGGTGTGACCTATGCGTTTGACAGTGATCGGGCAGGTTGTCGGATTGGTTAGCGATGCATGCTTTACCGATTTCGGGTGCGTCGATCTGGACGATAAGAGGATCGATGCGCTGAAAGGTGGTGAGATGCCAACAAAGTCATCTTCTCTTGCACATGGGACGGGGGGTGGCCGCCAGTGGCTCCAGGAACGCTATCCGGCGGATTGATATGATTG
The DNA here is from genome assembly GCF_040323405.1 of Mesorhizobium sp. M0048. Taxonomy (NCBI): domain Bacteria; kingdom Pseudomonadati; phylum Pseudomonadota; class Alphaproteobacteria; order Hyphomicrobiales; family Phyllobacteriaceae; genus Mesorhizobium; species Mesorhizobium sp. M0048. The sequence continues at coordinate 13,913 of NZ_JAMYUV010000026.1, forward strand.
TAACAGAAATTGTCTCTGCTCATCCGATGAAGCCCCCCCAAGCCGAAGCTCTTCCGAGCATACGTATTCTGCTCGTGCTCCCAACCTATTTTCCTGAGTCATATGGCGGTGCCGAACAACAGACGCGCCGATTTGCTCGGGTGCTGGTTGAAAGGGGCGTTTCCGCAACCATTATGGCACCCAGATTGTCGCACTCGACGCCGAAACGGTCCGTCATCGACGGGGTGCCCATCCAGCGCCTTCGTTTGCGCGCGGCGCCGAATTTAGGCGGGCGGCATATGCTGTCGTTCTTGTCGTGGTGTGTCCAGGTTGTAATCTGGATGCTGCGCCGTCGCGACGAATTCGATGTCGTACATATCATCCATGCCCGACTTCACGCTGTTCCGGCGGCATTGGCAGGAGCCCTCCTGCGCAAACCGGTTCTCGCAAAATTGGGCCGGGGCGGACGGTGTTTCGATCTCGACGTTGTACGCGAAAAGAAAATCATTGGTCGCTGGGCGTCCGCCTTGATTAAACGTCACGTCACGGCCTTCATCGCCAATAGCCGCCAAATCGCTGGTGATCTGAAGAGACATGGCATCGGCGCGGATCGCATTCATATGATTCCGAATGGGATCGATCTGCCCCGCAAGTCGCGCCGCGAGCCGAGCGCCGATGGCAGCCGACGCTTTATCTGCCTTGGCCGTCTCGATCCGGAAAAATGCCTCGAGCACATGATCGATGCGTTCGCGGCACTTCCCGCCGACGCAAAGGCGCAACTCACCATCCTGGGCGATGGTCAGTGCCGTGTCACTCTCGAGGAACAGGCTGCCCGGTTGGGCCTTTCCGGCAGGGTCACATTCGCCGGCGCGGTCGAAGATGTCTTTCCCTTTCTGTGGCGGGCTGATTTCTATCTTTCCACCTCGGCGTCGGAAGGCATGTCAAACGCCCTGCTCGAGGCCATGAGCTGCGGGGTGGTCCCGATTATCACCGATGTCAGCGGTGCATCCGACATTGTAGAGCACGAGCGCAGCGGCTTTTTGGCTCGCTCGCATGCGGAGTATTGCGGACTGTTTCTTCGCGCGCTCAACCTATCGGAAGCCGAACGTGATGAGATGGCGCGCCGCGCAGTACAAACTGTCGCTGCGCGATTCAGCATGGAAAGCGTCGCAACACGGCAAATGAGTCTCATCGCCACGCTTATGCAGAAAGCTTTGCGATGCGCCCGCTGAAGCTTGCTTGCGAGATATTGTGGCGGACTCTCACGGCTTATGTCCGCATTGCTTGCTTCGTTTTTTCTCGAACCTGCGGGTAAAAGATAATATGAGGCTCATCCTTCATATCGGCACGCATAAAACGGGAACCACGGCGCTACAGCATTTCCTTTCCGCAAACAGGAAAAGGCTGAACGACTCTGGCATATGCTACGCCTCGCCAGCCCATGAGTTTGATATCAACAGCATTGCCAATGCACTTTTGATAGATGGACAAGAGAAATTCCGACAGTTCATTCTTGAGAATTTGAGAAAGGCAGAGCGAAACGGAGCTACCACAATCATCGCAAGCTCCGAGAATTTTTATGCTATGGTGCGGTACCTGACGCGCTTTAAAGCTGAGAAAACGAGCGCGGAGGCCCTTGCAAAAGAGCGCAGTCTCATCGAGCGCCTGCGCGCCGCCATTCCGACCGAAGTAGAATGCCACATACTATGCTACGTACGAAGGCCAGATCATTATCTTGAATCTCTGTACAATCAAAATGTAAAGAAGGTGGCTCTGCTTACCAGCGATATTGGCGACTTTCTCCACATGATTGATGACATGCTGGACTATCATCTTTACCTATCCATTTGGCGCGATGTCTTTGGGAGCAGCGCCTGCTCGGTACGCGCTTACGAAGCGGCCTTGCCCAATCTGATCGACGATTTTGTGAGACATGTTCTCAATATTGAGGATATCTCGTCTTTCACTCGGCCGAATCTTCGTGCCAATGAGAGGCTAAGCCGAGATGTCCTGGAATATATGCGGCTTAGAAAGCAACATATTCGTTATTCCGAGCGCAAATTGGAGCGTGGGATATTTGCATTGGTAGACAAGAGAATAACAAGCCCCAACAACAATCACGAATATCTCTCGCCCGATGACAGAGCCGCGCTCCTTTCGAAGCTGGAACCCTCCATGGAGCGCCTACGAACGGAATTCAATCTGCCGCTCTTTCCGAGCTTCAACCTCGAAGCGGCTAGGGCGTTCTGGCATCCTTATCCGGGACTTTCGCTCGAAAAGAAGCGAGAGATCGACTTCCACTACGACGCCGTTCAACGCCAGGTCGGCTTCCGTCTGGAACGCCTTCTCATACGGGCGGCGTCGTTGGCGCGCAGGCGGCTGCCATTTCTCTCATGGCCTCTCGATTTTGCGCGCGCCAGCGGAATACGCCGATTGCTGCTGGAGGCGGCAAGCCGGTTTCAGTGAACCAGTGCTGCCTTTATGTCGCGATGCTTAGCTGGGGGGGTGCCTGTCCGTCGGCATAAAGACTTAGGTTAATGAAGCGATGACAGCAGGACGGCAACGGTGATTTGGGGCCTAAGCAATGAGTAATTTGAAGCTTGTCTATGCGCATCCCGTGCCTATTCCGGGCCAGGCGGCAAATACCGTGCAGGTCGTGAAGGCATGCAGCGCGTTTCAAGCAATCGGCTGCAGAACCGTTCTTGCAATTCCCCTTGATCGACCCGGCACGAACAAGTGGAGCGAAATCAGGAAGGCCTACAATCCAGAGCGGCGTGTTGGTTTGTGGTGCATACCATTCGACCATATTCCAGCCCAACAGCTTGTCTTTGGCGGTGCCGTGTCGTTGCTCGCATGGCTGACGGCGCGCGATGCCGTGATCACACGGTCGATCTCCATTGCCAGGGTTACGGCTGCAGCGGGCATGCCAACGGTGCTGGAGTTGCACAGCCCGGTTGAAGCCGAGCGCCAAGCTGTCATCAAGCGCTTCAACATGCTGGCGAAGTCGAAAAACCTTCTTTCGCTCGTCGTCATCAGCGAAGCGTTGAGGAAACACCTTGAAAGCCGGTGGCCCGAGCTGTCAGGTCGTATCCTGTCCACGCCGCTCGGCGGCGATCTCGTTACTGAGCCGGAGCAAGGCGCGATTCCGCTCTGCGGGGATTTCAATGTTGGATATGCGGGGCAACTCTATCCAGGAAAAGGAATGGAAGTCATACTTCCTCTTGCGCAAGCCTGCCCTTGGGCTACCTTTCATATCGTCGGTGGGGCACAGGATGACATCGACCAGTGGCGGGCTCGGGCAGAATCAGCGAGAAATATCATCTTTCACGGATATGTGCCGCATGCCCGGATCCCGTCCTTCCTTGCGGCTTTCGACGTGGCGCTCGCGCCCTATCAGCGGGTTGTACGAGGCGTCGGCAATAATGCTACGAACCTGGCCGACTGGATGTCGCCACTGAAGGCATTCGAATACATGGCGCATGGAAAAGCCATCCTCAGCAGCGATCTTCCGGTTTTGCGAGAAATATTCACCGGTGGCGAAACCGCACTTCTTTGCTCCCCGGATGATGTTACGGACTGGACTCGGGCGCTGACCCAATTGCGCGACAATACCGAGTTGCGGACGCGGCTTGGCGAGAATGCGAGACGGCGAATGCAGCGCGAATTCACCCGCGAGGCGTGGGCGAGAAAAATAGCCCACGATATTGGATCGCGTTTGCATGCACGGAAACGCCGCAGGCCAACTGGACAGTCTGGAGCAAGTCGATTTGGATCAAACAACTGAACATAGGGAGCTGACACGGAGCGCGGCCAGGGGCCTCTCGTGGTCTGGTGCCACATTGCTGGCCCAGACCATATTGAACATCTTTGTCACGGCTGTCCTTGCTCGCCTGCTTTCTCCTCAGGAATATGGTGTCGTTGGCGCCGCGCTTATCGTGGGGGCCTTCGGCAACACAATCGCCAATCTCGGCATGTCGCAAGTCGTGGTCCAGCGGAAGGATCTCGATAGGCGCCATATGGGAACCATCTCATTCCTGTCTCTGCTGATCGCCACCTGCCTTGCTGTGCTTCAGTGGCTGCTTGCAGGTCAGATCGCCGATTTCCTTCATGTGTCGGAATTGGTCCTCGTTTCGCGCATCCTTGCGGTGATGATGGTCGCGAACGCGTTCAATCTGACCGCCGAGGCCATTTTGTCGCGACACCTGAGATTCAAAATATCCTCCATAGCGAGGCTGGTCGCTTGGATTGCTTCCCACGTCGGCCTAGCCATTCCGCTTGCCTATTTCGGACTGAGCTATTGGGCCTTGGTGGTCGCGTACATGGCCGAGGCGCTCATCTTGGCCAGCATCTACCTCTTCATTGCCAGGGACTATCTCGTGAGTCCTCGTTTCGACATGCAGTCCTACCGCGATATCCGCAGCCAGAGCCTGGGCTATTCGCTGGCCGGTATATCGAGCTTCACCGCCAAATATATCGACAATGTTATTGTCGCGCGCTTGATCGGTACCGGAGAGCTTGGCATTTACTCGCGCGCGTTTTATCTGATCGCGATGCCGGCAAATCTGTTCGGCAATCTGAACAAGAGTGTGGTTTTCCCGCTCCTATCGAAGGTTCATCATGATAAGGCGAGGCTCCGCACCGCTCAGCTCAAGGGTTATGCGTTGACGGCGGCGCTTGCCCTACCGACTAGCGCGTTTTTATGCTGTTTTGCGAACGAGCTGGTCCTGACAGTCCTCGGTCAGAAATGGATCGACGCCGTCGCTCCTGTTGTCGCATTCTCTGCAGTAATTTATTTCCGTGTCGGTTACAAAGTATGCGCAGCCGTGATGCTTGCGACAGGCCGCAGTTACCGAATGGCCTCCATGCAAATCACTTACATGGCCCTTGTCGCTTCATTCGCATTCTTCTCGGCGCCCTACGGCGTGAACGCGGTGGCGTTTGCAGTGTCCGGCGCCATTGTGACGAGTTTTATCCTTTATGCGGCGGTCAGTTGTCGGATGACAGGATTATCAGCTCTGGATTTCGTACTCGTCCATGTACCGCCTGTCGCATTCGCCGCTGTGGTCTTCGCCACTGGCTCCGCGGTCAAAATGCTGCTTGCCGGATCGCCCGAGTATCTTGTGCTCGCGACCGGGCTTCTCGTTGTAGGTACATTGTCCGTTGTCACTCTCTATCTGAGAGCCTCACTCCTCTTCGGGAAATATGGGCGGGAAGTCCTGCAAAGCATAACACCCAGGAAGCTGAAATAGACGCTGCGCTGCGCTCGAAGGAGGATCGACTATGAACGCGACACCAAGCTCCCAACGAATGGAATGGACCGAGGGGGCAATTGATCAGTTCTTGTGCACCGAAGAACTTGGTTACCAAGCGATTGACCTGCCCTTTGGACGGCGTACACCAGGGGCTTCGCGGCTGGACTTGTGTGATATTGCGTTTGGACAGGACTTGGCCGGTAAAAGCGTTCTTGATGTCGGGTGCTATCTTGGCTACTTCAGCTTGATCGCCTGCGAGCGGGGAGCTGGACATGTGCGCGGCCTGGATATCGATCCAGAGCGGATCCGACAGGCAAAAATAATCGCGGATATCAAGGGCTATGCACCCGAATATCTGCAGGCTGACATTGAGCGAATTTCGGATGCGGATCCCTTCGATATCGTTCTGTGCCTCAATGTACTGCATCATCTGGCCGATCCGATCGGCAGTCTCCGTAAGTTGGTGCAGATTACGCGCCACTCGTTAATCGTCGAAGTTGCTGGCTTTGGCGGGCACGATGCGCGCAAGCTTAACATCACGCCTGCAGTGGGATGGGCTCTTAAGGGCCGGCCAGTGATTTATGTGTCAGAAGGACATGCGGTCACAAACGAGATAACTGCGAAGCAAAAGTACTTTTTTTCGCCCGAGGCTGTCACACAGATCCTGACAAACCACTTTGGCGTATTCTGCGAAGTGCAAACGTACCGCTCGGCCTTCAAGGATCGCACAATAATAAAGGCGACGCGCCGTCGTATCCGGCACCTGCTCATTGTGGCTGGACCAACCTCGTCCGGAAAGAGTACCTTCCTGGATCATTTGTCAGCGGGCGGGCTCCCTGACAATGTCACCGCCCTCCTCCCGAAAGGCGTTGAGCGGTGGCCGCAGGTTACAGCAAATCGTCTTGTGCGCCGGGACGAACTGGCTCTGGAAGAACCGGTTCTCGATGGGTTGGTGCTGCACTACGACATTCTACGCCCGAAGACTACCGGACTTGGCGCCTACCGGGGGGACCAAGCTCTCGATCTGATCACCTGTGCGGAGTCGCTTACCGTGATCACGCTGCGGCCAAGTAAGGATCGGTTGATAAAGCAGCTTGTGCAGGCAGAGATCCTCGAGCGTGAAAAGCCGGCCAAAAACTCCCGGAGAAGCCTCACTCATGCCATGGGTCGCAGGGTTTTGGAACGAGGTCCGGCTCTCGTCGGGGCCGCGCTCAGCATTCTGCCCGGCTTCCGCGGACGCCATGAAGCCGGGAAGGCGGCTTCTCGCTTGATGCAAGCGAGGCGATTGTCTCGAGATTACGGTGCGCCTCGTTGGCTCGACAGGTGGTATGATAGGTGGAGTGGATACGTCAATGCTGTCGCCCCGAGCGCCAACATAATCAACTACGATCCCTGGAACCGAGCACTGCTTGATTAAGGATTGAACACTCTGGGGCCGGATCCATCGTGTTTGCTTGCTCGCGATGGATCCCGCTTGATGGTTCTCCTCACCGAAAGAACGAAGATTGTAATCTAATCCAGAGCGGGCTGGTGGCTCGGCGGGATGCCGGCCCTGGTGAATGGCGTGAGGACGACCAGCCAATGGGCTTTCCTTACGGCCCGTTTTAACGTTGGTTCACAACGTTCGGGACCCTTATAGATGCGGATTGCTCGACCGATGGTTACGGCCGGGGAGTCGAATGAGGTACGGCTATAGCGGCGAGCGGATTCGGTCGATCTTCAGCATCTGGTACCGAACGCTGGGCCCGAGATCGGTCACCGAAAAATCGGAGCCGAGCACAATTTCGACGACCTCCAGGCTCGGATCGAGCATCCAGCCGTGCTTGTTCTCGCGCAATTCGAGCACGGCCTTGCGCCTCGAGATGCCGTTGTAGCCACGAACAAAGTTCTTCGAATGCGAGAGGTACGCGAGCGGCTTGGCGAGGCTCAGCTCGAGCAAGCCGACCCCGCCGATTGCCTTCTTCAGCGCGCTCAGCGCACCGAGGAGATCCGGAATCTCCGTTAGGACAGCGAAGCACATGACGACGTCGAACGGTCCGAGGTCGCCGAGCTCGGCGATGCCGCGCGTCTGGAACGAGATGTCGGCCTTCTCGTGTTGCGCGAGAGTCCGCGCCTGCACGATACGCTTCTCGAGAATATCGACTCCCACCACCTCGCGCGCACCGCGCTTCTTCGCCCAGAAGCAGTACGCGCCTGAGTTGCAACCGATGTCGATGACGCGCTTGCCCCGCACGTCTAAGTGCTTCTCGAGCAATGCGATGCGTGCGCGCGAGTCCACGCTTCCGCGAGTGGTGAGCCCGTTGGAGAGCTCGATGGTCTGGTACCACTCTTCGGCTTGAACCCAAGCGCGAAATTCTTCGTCGGTCATTGGCGTCACCTCACAATCCTCAGGCGCGAGAACAGGGCGCGCGTGCGCGGAGTGAGGACCGTAACGCGCGAGAGCGTCTCGTGGCCGAGCGCAAGCACGGCGGCCGCGCGATGGTGTCCGCCCATGAGGTGGACCGTGTCGTCGTCGTCGTGCAACACACCGAAAACTGGATCCGACGCCTCGGGCTGATACCCGCGATCCTTTACGCTCGCGAAAAACGCGAAGCGTTCGTCGACTCGCTGATCGATGGCGCGCTCGACAAGGTCTTGCTGAAAGACCGGCTGCTTCGCCGCGAGCACCATGCCGGCGCGTTGGTGCTCGACCACGACCTGGCGATACAGCGAGCCGTTGTGAAGGCCGCCCTTCGCCTTGGAAACGCCTTGGTACTTGCGAAACTGCTCGACGTACCATGCGCGAAACGCCGCCTTCGCACCGTCGACATCCCCAAAGGTGTAGCGGCGAAAGAACTCGTAGGGAGGGAAGCGCTCGATCGGTTGCCCGCCGTAGCCCTCCTGCAGGTGGACCTGCCGGCTGTCGTGGCGAAGCCACGCAATCGCCACATCACGCTGGAACGGACGCAGGGCTCCCACCTTGAAGAGGAGGCCGCGCAGCGTTGCTAGGGTGCCGCCCATGTGCCGAGTATCCGTCGCATTTTGCTCGGGCAGGTCAAACTCTCTGTCTGCGGCCGGCAACTAATAGAGCTGTAAGAGCGCCCGATGAACATCGCTATCGTCACTGCCCGTGCCGGCTCCAAGTCGATCATCGACAATAGCATTCTTCCGCTGCGCGGCAAGCCGATGGTGCATATATCCCATCCTCGCCGCCCGCGCCGCGATCTCGACTCCGTAACGGCGGTCTGGGAAGCGGCGAATGATCATCCGTATCGCGCTCTCCAGATCAATTCCGCCGGTTTGATCGAGGCGTTCGGCGGCGCTCGCAAGATTTAGACGGAGCGCCAGAGCTATCCCGAGGCCTACTACTGCGATCAGGGCGTGTGGCGTTTCGCAAGCACACCGTGCAGCGGGAGGCTCTGAAATCGTCATGTGTCGAAGCCCTCAAAGACTTCGAACATTGTCCCTCAGGCCCGCCCCCGAAGGTGTCTCCAGAAGACCGCTTACGTTTGAACGAACGGGTCAGAAGTTGTCGGCTCCATAGCCGAACAATTCCGCGGTCTGCCTGTGCCTGTCCAAAGCCGCTGTCGCGCTGAACGATCGAGGCGGGCAACCGCTCGGGTGTTGACGTCTGGTGCTATGTGATCGGCTGTTTCATCCAATTTTATACGCAGCTTTTCGCCAGTTGCGGCATCTGCGTTCGCCACGCGCCCCGTCCCAAATGATTTAACCTTGAACCGGATCTTTCCGTCCTCCGCTGCCGCTGTGCCGAGCGCTTCGTAAAGGCTTGTGACAAAGGCCTCCGGTGATCGGACCAAGTCCTCGAATCGAAGCAATAGCGCATCACGGTTTCCCCGAAGCTTTAAACATCAGGCTAGTACCATCTGATCGCGCGCGCCTCGCTGAGACCGCTGCGGATCAGCCCTTCGCACATCGGCAGCAGATGCCGCGTAAGCACAAGGTTCCGCGCTTCCGCAAAGCCGCGCGCAATCGCGTCGTCGAATGCGATGTAGTAATCCATCACCTTTAAAACGACGTACCGTGCTTGGGACTTTTCGTTGCGCTCCCCGGGGCGGACGGTCTCGGCAGTCGCTGCGCGCATATGACGCCAAAAGACGGGAACAGATGCCCAGTTGACGGCCCCGCCAATATGGCACGCAGCCTTGCGCAGCTTGTAGAAGCGTCCGAACACTCCCTCATGCCATTCGCGGTATGGCATCAACACATCCGGCGAGCTGCCGATGATATTCCAGACAATGTTTGACCCACCTCGGCCAAAGCAATTCAATAGAAGCGCATTGGGCGGAAGAGCTTTGCCCGGCCTGGTGGGAGGCGAAGCACCGATCCTGTCAGCGGTCTGCATCTGCTTTCTCCGTTATCGCATCAGGCGCGACCCACTTCCCTGGCTGTCGTTGAAAGGCTAAACTGGAACCTATGATATGCTGCGGAGCTTGTGAGGAGAAGCGCGATAGTAAGTAACGGGTGTCCATGCGGAGTCTCATCCCGAAACCAGCAATTATTGGCACACGACAATGACCAACCGCATTTCTCGCCGGGATCTGGCGCGGGCCGCATGCGCCGCCCTTGTGCTGGCGGCATCCGGTCGCCCAGGACGGGATGCTCGCGCCGCCGGTTCGGCGCAAGGCTCGCAGCCGAAAGCTCACTCCTGGCATCCTGGTCTGTTCCCGGAAATGATTGTGAAATCTTGGTTTCAGGAAGATCTGGCCGAAGGCGAAGTCTCCTCTTGGCAATCCGGCGGCGTGAAGCCGGTGGCTGCGGTGCAAGCCGAGCCCTCTCTGCGCCCGACAAAGCTTCCGAATAGCGGCGGCGTCCTCTTCAAGAAGGACACGAAACAGGCGTTGACCTGGCCCGTCGATAAGGATGCCCCCTATCTCCACCGGTGGTGGCTCGTGATCGCCCGGTGCAATTCGGCAGTCAACGCCGATGCGAATAACGTTTCCGTTCTTTGCGTCAATGGAGCGGAGGGTGGCTCGGTGCATCGCCAACCGCGGGTCTGTTTCAGGCCTTCGGCAGGCGCATTCGTTTCGCAGATCGATGACGGTAAGATTAAGAGCGAGGAAGGGCAATGCTCGACGGATTTTGGCGACTGGAATGTCATGGTCGGGTACCGCCGCGGATTCGTGATGCAGGCCGTATTGAATGGGGTCAAGACGGCCGGCCAGACGATTTATGCATTGGGACCCAACCGGATGAAATCGCAGAGCTTCATGGGCGATGTGAACAATCCGATGAGGGCCGATGTCGCGATCGACTGCGTCATCATCGGACAAAGCGAACTGAATGACTCGCAGATCGATAAGCTGATGGGATGGGGCATGTGGCGCGTCGGCCGGCAATCCGCCCTGCCCGACGATCATCCTTATCGCCAGAGCCCTCCCTCAGCCGTGGATGCGAACGACAATCCCGCGCGCTATGCCTTCGATACGCAGGCCTGGGCAAGCTGGGCGGCGGTTGGTAAAAGGACGAACCAAGCCCATCGCGGTCAGGCGGCGCCCGACATCGGCGGCTATACGACGGTGTTCTTCGACGATTTCGAAACCAACACCATTGTCGACGATCTGACAGGCGCACAGAGCAGCGGCTGGTTCGCGCCGACGCACCTCACCAATATCGGCGGGGATGCCAAGGCACAGCGGATTTCCAAGACGCCGTCTTCATACATTCACGATGCGGACAGCCACACACTGTCGCTCCGTCTCGTCCACAACAAGGTTTGGAGGACCGGCGCGTTTTCGTCGGTCAACAACAACGGCCAAGGTCGGTGGTGGGGAAAAGGCATCTTCGAGATCCGCGCCAAGTTCCCGAAGCTTTCCGCGCCGCGTCCGGGCTTCTTTCCTGCCTTCTGGGCCTATGGCAAGGAGCACCTGTTTTGGCGGACGCGGAATCGTCTGGAAACTGACTTTTGGGAATATGGGGGGAAGGACGGGACGTGGATCAATATCAGCCAGCATGTGCATAAGCCGGCGCTTGCCTATCTCGATCCCCAAATCGCCGCCGCCGACGTTCGCCGGAAGATCGCCGGCTACCCGATCGACCAAGCAAACGGCTTCCCCAACGCCATAGACATATATGACGGCGAGTTTCATACGTGGTACGCGCAGATCGAAGATGATTACACATTCTTCGTGATTGATGGCTATGAAGTGGCACGTTGTGCGACCACGCCGGAGCTTGCCGCGCAAAAATACATCATGGTCAATTTGGGCTTTCGATCCGGCAAGGGCGGAATTTTGCCGGATCCATCCGAAACTTACGACATGGTCATAGACTATATTCGGGTCCGCCAGAAGGAGTCGGACCTTGCCAAGGTGCCTGCGGGCTTCGGGCAATTGCCTGAGCTTTCCGGCTCTGCCTCCATCGGAAGCACGCTGAGCGTACAACCGAATGTGCCGGCGTCGCTTCTCGAGTACCTTTGGTATCGTGACGGAATTCCCATCATCGGCGAAACTGGTGCAAAATACAAGATCAATGCAAGTGATGCTGGGCACAGGATCCGGTGCCAGGTGCGTGCGCTCTCTTTGCTTGATCAGCCGGAAGCCTGGACAGCCGAAGCGGACCTCATAGAGGGGTAATCGTGCAAATGAGCTTTCGCGGCTTGGATATGGTATCATCTGCCCGAGCAAAAAAGGACAGGCGGCAACGTCACCTCTTAGTTGCTTTCGCCCCGGGAGAAACATATGAACCCCTTCAGCTATGACCGCTTGACGGTGAATAGCCCCAACCCGGTTGCACGGCTTGCGCAGCGAAGCCGGCATGAGAGGGGTATCCGACTTGTGAAGCAACATCTCACTCCAAGCAGCGCTATCCTCGAGTTCGGATCAAACAAAGGCGACTTTCTTAACACGCTGGCCAGCCGGGGCTGGAAAGGACCGCTTTACGGCTATGATCCCTATGTGACGCCAAAAGCCCCATCGTTCACGCCGGTAGGGAGCCTGGGAGAGATACCTGATGAGGTACTAGACGCGGTGCTTGCCTTTGAAACCCTCGAGCATGTCGACGACCACGTATTAGAGGAGTTCATCTCGTTCTGTGAGCGCTCTCTTCGGGCTGGTGGAGTTCTGATCATCTCCGTGCCCATTATGGTTGGGCCTATTCTCTTGCTCAAGTACCCCAACGCCGTTTTCATAAACAAGTCGCGATGGCGATACAGCGCCTGGGAGCTATTCCGTGCGGCAATTCTGTGGCAACAGGTCCCACGGAGCAAGTCCGGCGCCTATCTCGATCACAAGGGGTTTGACTACAGGGTGCTTCGGCAGAGGCTCGCCCGCCGCTTCGCCCCGATCTCGATCGGATATTCTCCATTTCCGGGCTTGGGCCCGGTCCTAAACTCTCAGGCTTTTATGTGCTTCCGGCGATAAGTACGAGCGATCGTATCTGACGTGAGATTGAACCACCGCCACGGATATGTCCCTTGCTTTTCTCAAAGAGTTTCTGCGCACTGAATGGAGTGCACTGAGTCCTGCGCGGACCCATCCCCCTTGATGTCCCGCCGGAATTCAGCGCATTGCCGGTCTTCTCGGGCGAGGCTTCACCAGTCCAAGAGCTGACTGTCGTATCGAACGTGATTGCGTCGCAATAGAGTGTCTCTGGTATCGCGACGGCGTTCCGATCGTGGACGAAACCGGCACAAGCTATGAGCTCAGTTCGCGGGATACCGGGCATAAGATTCGCTGCCATCTCTGTGCTCAACCAGCCAGAAGCCTGGACACCGGAGAGCGAGACCGTCGGCTAGGCCGCATCGACCGCACGCCGTCGGGATGCGTCACCATTCTCGTCGGACTGCTGATGAGTTCTGCCACCAGTAAGCCTCCCCGCAGCCGAGGAGGGTGAGCTTTCCCAACAGGCGGAAACCTCTTCGATATGCGATTGCCACAGCGGGCGGAACGATGGGGTCGTCGGCTGGAGCAGGGTGAAGTGTTTCTCCGCGGGCTGGCATTGATACATCCAACAAGTGCTGTTTCCGGGAAAGAGAACATGCTAAAAGAATATCGCGCCGCGAGGGGGCTGTGATGCGTTATCTCCTCACATTCGCGATACTGAGCCTCTTCCTGCCAATCAGGCTCGAGACGGGTTTTGTGTTGCTGCGTCCATTCGAGCTGATCGCCTTGCTGGCGCTCATCCTTGGCGTGGCGACGGGGCGTTGGCGAAATTTGGCTTTTTCAGCCGGTTTTCTGCTGCTCCTGCCCTTCTTCGGCTGGCACATGGTCTCGGCCTTCAGCGTGGACGCGAAGAACGGCCTGCGCGAGCTGTTGCAGATGTCCACCGTGGGCGCCTTTGCGTTCGCCATCGCACAGGAGGCTAGATGGCTCGGGGCGCAGAAGGCCGTCAACATCTTGCTTTTCGGCATGGTGCTGATTCTCGCCTATACGATCTCCTGGCATGTGGCTCATGGCTACTCGGTCGGCTGGAAGCACTTGGCCGACCCAAGGCTCGTATTCACCTTCCTTCCAATTGCGCTCGCGGGACTCCTCCTCTTCGCCAAACGGGCCAAGCGGCGCGCCCTTTGGTTTGCATGGGCAGGGATACTTCCCCTGCTCCTGCTATCCGGGGAACGCAAGGCGTTTTTGATCTTTCTCTTTCTGACCGCTGCGCTTCTGATGCGCGGACGGCTCGCTGCGATGGTACCAGCGATCGCCGCCGGCTTCGTGGGTCTTTTCATGTTATCGACCACGATGGATAACGCCTATGTCGAGAGGCAAATGCAGACCATTCTCGATCCGCTGAGCATGGGGCAATACGAATATCTGGCCGCGACGGGGAAATATGCCCCTGGAGACACCCCGAGCAATGTCCAGCGCGCGTTTGCTTTCACTCTGTCCAGACAACTCATCTCCGAACATCCACTGATGGGCGTGGGTACGAACCAATTCAAGAATATTATCGATACGGATTTCACCGGACTTCCTGGCGAGTTGCGGCTGGGGATACATGGCGAGTTTCAACGCATCCTCACCGAGAACGGCATCATTGGGCTCAGCCTCTATGTTCTCATATGGATTGCTGCATGGTTTCGCTTAAGCCGTACTCTAAGCTGGGCCCTTTCTCACGGATTGATCGGAGCGGCCCAGGCACGGCTTCTGCCCCTCGTGCTCCTTGTTCCTTGCGCCTTTTACGTTGGAACAGAAGCCTCCGGCACACGAGCTTTCGTCACGCTGAGTCTTGTCTCGCTCCTGCCTGAATTGACGCGGCACGGGCTTTGCCTATCATTGCACAGGATGCGGAGGAGCCACCCCAGGAGCATGACACATCCTCGATTTCTCGGGAGCCCCTTGTCAGGAAACACGAGATGAGTGTTTCGGTTGTCCTGACATGCCACAATGAAGAACGCTTCATCGTGCAGGCAGTGGAAAGCGTGATCAATCAGACCGCGTCGAGCCACATCAAAGAGATCATCATTGTCAATGATGGCTCGATGGACGGCTCGTCGGAAGTGATTGCATCGCTGGGTCGCAGGGAGCCGCGCGTACATGTCCTGACGACGGCGGGTATCGGGCCTTCATCGGCGAGGAACCTTGCCATCGGACATGCTACCGGTGATCTTATTGCAATTCTCGACGGCGATGACTTCTGGGCCGAGGACAAGCTTGAGCGTCAATTAGCCGTCTTGGGCAATGGCTGCAAGGCAGGTCTTGTCTATGGTGATCTTGTCGATTTTTCCGCGCCGGATCTGTCCGATGCTCTACACGTCGCCGTGCGCCGCTATCGCGCGGACCAATGCGATACGTTGCCGACATATTTTCTGCTTGACGGGCCGATTGTTCCTTCCAGTATGGTTATGCGGCGGGAGATGGTCGAAGATATCGGGTTATTCAATGAGGCATTCAGGGCTGGAGAGGATACAGAGTTTTGTATGCGCGCAGCCGAGCGTTGGACATTTCAACATGTGGCCGAAGCACTCGTCTATAAACGGCGCCATGGCTCGAATATAACCCGCAGACTCGACGCGCTTCTGCCGGTAGCCGAACGCCTCACGCGAGAATGGGTCATGCGACGGCCGGAACTTACGCACCTCGCGCGTCGGCGCAACGCGCGTTTGTACGCAAAGGCGGGCAATGATTGCGTGGCTCAAGGCGAAAAGAAACGCGGAGCGCGCTTGCTCATTCGCGCGATGTGGCACGATCCATTGTCCTGGCGCGTCTACGTTTACATCCTTCTTTGCGTCCTGCCGAGGGGCGTGGAGCCCCAGGTGCGCCGCGCAGCCAAGCTGTTGTTCTACCGCGCCCTGCGCAAAGGGAGCGGCATTGACGAATATCGGGGCGCTCAGCGCTAGAGGCACAAGGCAATCGGGAACGCTTCCGTATCACATGCGAATTCTTTACTTCATCAACGGCTTCGATCCCGGTGGTGCCGAGCACGGGCTGCTGACTTTGCTGCAAGCAGGATTTTTCAGCGGGCATGAGCTGAAGATTCTAGCCTGTTGCCGTGGTCGCGGGGCTCTTGCCGATGAAATCGCCGCAAAGGTCGGAGAGCACAATCTTATCCTGACGTCGCAGAGCGAAGAGCCTTCCTTGCGCACCTTCGTGAGCACGTTCTTTGTAATGTTACGCCTCATCCGGGAGTGGCGGCCGGATATGGTTGTGTTGTCGCTCAAGCAGGCCAATCTCCTGGGACGATTCGCTGCGATGTTCGCTCCTCGGCTTCGCTGCGTTTCATTCGAGCACATCGCCCGTTACCGCTCCCGGCGTGCCGAAGGCGTTTATGGCCCTGTGCTCAAGGCGCTGTCCTGGCGTGTCGACGAAATCTGGGCTGATTGCGAAAATACGCTCCGGGAGACACAAGCATACTTCCTGCCCCGCAGGCGCCGGTCGCATGTGGTGCCTCTGTTTCGTGCCGATGAGGCTTCCTCCCACAAGCGCGACTACGCGCTTCACACACCCTTGCGCCTTGCTGCAGCCGGACGCCTTATGGCGCGAAAGAATTTTGACCGCCTGATTGAGGCCATCCGAATGCTCCAAGACCGGGGCGTTTCGGCAAGCCTCGATCTTTACGGCGACGGGCCGGAACGGCAGGCGCTTTCGCGCAAGGCGGATGAGCTCGGCATTGGAGATCGCGTGCATTTCCATGGCTATGTCGCGCGCTGGTCCGAGCTAGCCTGTGATCGTGACATGTTCATCAACCTGTCCGATACGGAAGGGTTCTGCATCGTCGTCGCCGAGGCGATGCTTGCCGGCCTTCCGGTTATCGCGACCGACGTCGGCGGTATCCGGGATTACGGCAAGCATGGAGAGAATATGCTGAAGCTTACTGTTTCCTCAGCGGAGATGGCGGTAATGCAAGCATTGGTGTTGGCGGGCGATGAAACGCTCTGCAAGAGGATTGGAATGCAGGCACGACAGGATATGCTGGAGGCCTATTCGCAGGGTGCTTTGCGTGTCCGCGCTACGGCGGTGTTGGGTGGCGGAATGTAAGGACCGGCAAAGGACTGGCGACCAGGATAGCCGGGCCGATCGTGAATTTTGACGGCTCGGCATCGCACCTGTCTGACATGGTTCTCGACCTGGCGCCTCTCCCAGCCCGATGCCAGCGCTCGGGATTGTATTGCCGGTCCTTGCCGACGAACACCATCTCCACCGCCATATTCAGGCGAACGCCCGGTCATGCTCGTCGAACACCATTTCCTGAATCTGGCGCGGATAAGCCGTCGTCATTCTCGGCATTCGAGGAGTTTGTCCGTCAAAGCCCTCCTTGGGCTATCTGCATAAGACAAAAAATGCTTGCTCCACAACTAAGTCTGGTAATACTGATTATAACGTTCACTGTAAAATTCGGCACTGCCGAACTTTTGATACAGCTTGATTCTTTTGAGATCGACCTTGTTAAGCAGAACGCCAATACATTTATCCGCAAGGATCGGATTGTTGTTGAGGCTTTCGCGCACGAATGTACGAGCGGTCACGCCCCATTCAACAACCAGAATAAGGCCGTCGAGGTGCTGGACAAAGGACCTCACGTCCGCGACTGGAGCCAACGGGGGCAAATCAACGACGACGTAATTGAACGTAGAGCCCGCCTTGAGCAGAAAGTCGCCCATTTTCTCGATAGGCTGCACGCTCTTTGCGAGCTTTTGTTGGCTCTGGTTCACGCCGGGCAGGAACCGCAATGGCAATGACTGATGGGCCAGCAAATCTCTCGCGTTGAACTGTCCAGCCAACAAGTTGGCCAGGCCTCGTTCCCAGCCGTTGGCTAACATAGGGGACAAGCCCGGATTGTGGATGTCGGCATCGATCAACAGCGTCCTACAATGCTGCATAGCGAGAACCATCGCAAAATTAGCCGCGACCAGAGACTTCCCTTCTCCCGGGAGGCAGGAAACGATGCCGATCGCCTTGGTGCTCTTCCCTGGTAACTCGACATCAACAGCGACTTTCACCGTTCGCATCGCTTCAGCGAATTCCGAGCGCGGATGTTGCTCTACCCAGTTGAAAGCGCTGTTCCCCACCTCGATGAATGACGGCTCTTCGGTCGCACGATCACGCTTGTTTCGGCGAATTGGCTTTCCGTCCAGCAACGGGATCATTCCGAGCGTGTCAAGTCCGAGCTCATCGCGCACTTGACCCCTCGTGCGGAAAAAGCGCTCCCGGTACTCTCGAACTCCGCCCACACCGGCGCCAATCATGCCGCCGAGCACGACGCAGACCGCCAACGAAAGACGGCTGTTCGGAGAACTCGGGCTGCTGGGGTATGGTGCCTCCGAGATAACCCGCGCCTCCGTCAACGCCATCGAAAAGTTCTGCAGGCTCGCTTGGTACTGCTGCAGGACCTGTTCATATTGCGACTTGAGAGAGGACGCCTCAAGTTCGAGCTGGCTCAAGGTAACCAGCGTTTCCTTGGTCAGCGTATTGTCTGTTCGGAACCTGTGGACTGCGAGCTCGGCGTCGACCGATCGCTTCCGCACTGTCTCGAGCTCTTCCGCCAGTGCACTGCGAGCTCGGATAATCGACTCATCTTTGGCTCCGACTTGGTCAGAGATATAGATTTCCGCATACTTATTGGCTATTTTTTGCGCCATTTCAGCGCTAGGCGACCAAAATTGGACTTGCAGAATGTAAGAATTGCCTACACGCTCTACCGTTATATTCTCAGCCAGAATGTCAAATGCCTGCCACCGAGGATCGGGTCCTCGCGCCGCACTCGATTTCGCCGGCGCTCCGCTTTCGTCGGAACTGCCGATGAATGACCGCACCACCCGAGCGACCGATCCTGTGAGACTGTTGAGCAACGAATACGGCGCTGACAAGAAAGGGCGATTGGTAGCAAGACCGAGGCTGTCAACGACCTTTAGCCCGATGCGGTCGGAACGCAACAATTCGACCTGGCTCAGCATCATCGGGTCAAGCTGTGTGGAGCTTCCGCTCTCTGTTAACTTCGTCACGACGGAGGGCTGGTCCTTGTCGATCAGGATTCTGGACGTCGACTCGTACAAGGGCACCTCGACCCGAAGATACGCCAACCCCAGCACAAGGCCTACGAGAGCGCAAGTAAGGACGAACCTCAACTGCCGTCGCGCTGCCGCCACGAGTGTTTCGAGATCAATCGTTGCCGGCTGAGGATCGCCAAAAATGAAGGCAGAATCCGGGTGCTGATTTTCAACTTCGCGGAGCATAAGCCTTCAAACCCGTGGGATGAAACTGGCAGCGTATAGGTAGTGACAAATACTATACCACATTGTCTGACTGTCTCGAAATTCAGTATCGACGCCGGGGGGCCGCTCCTCGCCAAAGACGCAAAATCTTAACCTCGGATTGCAATAAATGAAACTCACGCGGCCCATGCTGTCTGCAATTCCGCTACACGTCTGCGATCCAATTAAAGGAAGAAATCGGGTCGTATTGCCAAATGGCAAAACATCTGAGCAAGAGATTCCGGGCCTAGGTTGAGCCTGTCCTGCGGAAACAGGGACGTCGATTGGAATGACTCGTCGATCACCGCCGCGCGATATCGATCACCGTAAGAGTTCTGGGCGCATTTGGCGCCTCGCGGAACACCTCTCAGGTGCCCGAATAAGACAGGTTGCAGTCACATTTTGTATCGTGATGTGGGGTGTCATCCTGCTGATCGTCCTAATCTAAACAGCCAGAGCCCTATAAAGGCGGAGAGTGGTCCACCTTATTCACTAAGTGGCTCGGCAGTTGCTCCCTTTCGGACTCATCGCGTGGGGTATTTGGCTTCGGAATCACGGATTCTTTGGAGACCGAGCGCCACACTAGCAGCATGACAGCAACAAAGTACCCAATCTGTATCAAGACCCCACAAATTAACGTTTGGACAAACGTACTCCAGAGCGAGGCGGTAAGCAAATATATACTGATGGCGAATGCCGACAGTACTATGATAAAGCCGCGCAAAAAAAGCAAAAAGGACATCGCCGTCCCACTCGCAGCCGCTCGCGCGACGCGCTCCTTGGCTGTTCAGCCCTCAACGCGTTGACCATCATAACATATCGGAACGGGTTAGAGCGATCAAATATTAGGAGATGCGAATAAAAACCCAACCTTTGCCAAGACGCTTTCGGCGGATATGGCGGCCGCGCCCCATGCGACCAATGCCACTCAGGCCTTCCTTCTTGTGCTCGCGCAGATGGCCAGCGTTTCGACCAAATGGCCGAAGCCCTTGCTCGATGCCTGGTCGACCATGAGCAGGTAGCGCGCGACCGGTCGCTCGCTGGTCGGCGGTGTCGCTCCCGATCGGCCATGCGATGGCCACGTCAGCCATAACGCTTGCGGCTCCATGACTGCGCCAGGTTGACGATCAAGAGCATCAAGAATGACAGCACCATCATGATCGCTGCAATCGCGGTTGCCGCCGGATAGTTGTATTCCTCCAGCCGGATGATGATCAGCAGTGGCGCGATCTCGGATTTGTAGGGCAGATTGCCGGCGATGAAAATGACCGAGCCGTACTCGCCGACACCGCGTGCGAAGGCCAGTGCAAAGCCGGTGATGATGGCCGGCGCGAGGCCCGGAAACAGGATGCGGGTGATGATCTGAAAACGGCTGGCGCCAAGCGTGGCGGCGGCTTCCTCCACCTCCTTGTCGATCTCCTCCACGATCGGTTGGACAGTGCGCACTACGAAGGGCAAGCCGATGAAGACCAGCGCAATGACGATGCCGAGCGGTGTATAAGCGACCTTGATCCCGAGCGGCGCCAGCAATTTGCCGATCCAGCCGTTCGGTGCATAAAGCGTGGTCAGCGCGATGCCGGCCACCGCCGTCGGCAGTGCGAAGGGCAGGTCGACCATGGCATCGACGATGCGGCGGCCCGGAAAGCAGTAGCGCACCAGCACCCAGGCGACGATCGTGCCGAAGACGACGTTGACGGCGGCGGCAATGAAGGCGGTACCGAAGCTGATTTCAAGCGCGTTGATAGTACGGCGATCGGTGACGATCGCCCAGAAGTCGGTCCAGCCGAGCGCCGCCGAGCGCCAGATCAGCCCGGACAGGGGAATGAGGATGATGAGGGTGAGGTAGGCAAGCGAGAAGCCGAGCGTCAATCCGAAACCCGGAATGACGCTCGGCTGTCTGAACCGCCACCGCGCGGCGACGGCGCGAGCGATCGTCATGATACCCTGTTGCCCATTGGGTCAGCTTGCAGATCTGGTCGAAGATGCCTTCCTCCGCGAAGTGATAGCGCCGGACGTGTGGCACTTGGCTGAAAAGCGCGGTTCATCGGTCGATGTAGCCGTGATGCGCGAGATAGTTGATAACCTGTTCGGCCAGCTCCTCCGACGCGCTCACCCCTGCCGCCAGCACAATTTCCGGCAACTCTGGCTCTTCATAGGGGCTGTCGATGCCAGTGAAATTTTTAAGCCGACCTAGACGCGCTCTCTTGTACAGTCCCTTTGGATCCCGTTTCTCGGCGACGTGGAGAGGTGTATCCACGAAAATCTCGACATACTCTCCCGCAGCAAACAGCTCTCGGGCCATTTTGCGCTCGGCCCGGAACGGCGATATGAACGACGCCAAGACAATCAAGCCGGCGTCGACCATCAATTTCCCCACCTCACTGGCGCGCCGCAGGTTCTCGACACGGTCCGCATCCGTGAAACCAAGGTCACGGTTGAGGTCGTGGCGAACGTTGTCACCGTCGAGAAGATATGTGTGCCGCCCCATTGAGACGAGGCGCTTTTCTACCAGGTTAGCAATCGTTGACTTGCCCGCCCCCGAAAGACCGGTAAACCACAAGATGACCGGTTTCTGACCTTTCAGGCGCGATCGTATGGATTTGTTTATCTCCACTGCCTGCCAGTGAATATTGGATGCGCGACGCAGGGCGAAAACAATCATTCCAGCACCGACCGTCTGGTTTGACAGCCGATCAATCATGATGAAGCCGCCCATAACGCGGTTGGACGAATACGGCTCGAACGCGATCGGCTCCCGCGTCGACAGGTTAACTGCGCCGATCTCGTTTAGGTGGAGCGTCTTGGCCGCCAATTTTTGGAACGTATTCACGTCGACCTTGTGCTTTATCTCCATCACGCTTGCACCCACAGTGCGCGAGCCAATCTTGAGATAATAGGTCCGCCCTGGGATGAGCTCGTCGTCGCTCATCCAGATCACGTGGGCCGAAAACTGATCAGAAACCTCGGGGCGACTGGCAGCTGCACAGACGATGTCACCACGCGAAACATCAATTTCGTGTTCCAGAACCAAGGTAATCGCTTCGCCAGCCGCCGCCCATTCGTGCTGGCCGTCATAGGTGATGATCGACTTGACCCTGGACGTGCAGCCGGACTGTGCGACAACGACTGGATCCCCAACGTTGACCACGCCACGTGCGATTGTTCCCGAATAGCCACGGAAGTTCAAATTCGGTCTATTGACCCATTGCACCGGCAACCGGAATGGGCCGGCTGTTTCATCGCGGACCACATCGACGGTTTCGAGGTGCTCGATGAGCGTCGGCCCTTCATACCACGCCAACCTGGCGCTCCGCTCCGCCACGTTGTCGCCAAAGCGTGCCGACATCGGAATGGAGAGTAACGTTTTGAAGCCAAGGTCCGCGGCGAAGGTCTGATAGTCAGCGCCAATCCGATCAAAGGCCTTCTGGGAGTAATCCACCAGGTCGATCTTGTTGATTGCGGCAACGAGGTGCTTGATCCCAAGCAGCGACGCGATGAAAGTATGGCGGTGCGTCTGCTTGAGGACCCCCTTCCGCGCGTCGATGAGAATGACGGCAAGCTCGGCATTCGACGCGCCTGTCGCCATGTTGCGCGTGTATTGCTCATGGCCAGGCGTGTCAGCGACAATGAACTTGCGGCGATGGGTCGAAAAGAATCGATAGGCGACATCGATGGTGATGCCTTGTTCACGCTCCGCTTCCAGACCGTCCACCAGAAGCGCGAAATCGATGTCATCTCCAGTTGTTCCGTGCTTACGAGAATCGCGTCTCAGACCCGCGAGTTGATCCTCAAAAAGCAGTTTGGCATCGTAAAGCAGGCGTCCGATCAGTGTTGATTTTCCGTCATCGACACTTCCGCACGTCAGGAAGCGAAGCAGGTCCTTGCTTTCATGGCGCTCCAGGTACTGGCTGATCGCTGCGGGGTCTATCGGTATCGCGTTCATCAGAAGTATCCCTCCCGCCTCTTTTTTTCCATCGCCCCTGACTCGTCGTGATCGATTAGACGCCCAGAGCGCTCGGACGTTCGAGAAAACAGCATCTCGTAGACGATCTCCGCAACCGTCGACGCATCCGATTCAATTGCGGCGGTCAGCGGGTAGCAACCCAAAGTGCGAAAGCGCACCATTCTCATTTCCGGTATTTCGTTGGGCTCAAGCGGCAGCCGGTCATCATCAACCATTATCAGCACGTCCTGGCGCCACACGACCGGACGCTTGGCCGCGAAATAGAGCGGAACGACGGGAATGTTTTCCTTCAGGATGTACTGCCAAATGTCGAGCTCGGTCCAATTGGAAAGAGGGAACACACGGATGGACTCCCCATGACGAATCCGCCCGTTGAAAACATTCCAGAGTTCCGGGCGCTGGGTCTTCGGATCCCAGTTGTGATTTTCCGTTCGAAAGGAAAAGATGCGCTCCTTGGCTCGGCTTTTCTCCTCATCGCGTCGAGCCCCGCCAAACGCTGCGTCGAATTTATACTTGGTCAACGCCTGCTTGAGTGCGTCGGTTTTCATAACGTTTGTGTAAGTGGAAGAGCCGTAAGTGAACGGGTTGATCCCTTCCTTCAAGCCCTGCATGTTGGTATGGACGATCAGATCCATGCCCGCGCACTCGGCAGCATCATCACGGAACTGAATCATCTGCTTGAATTTCCAAGTCGTATCGACGTGAAGTAGCGGAAAGGGCGGGCGCGACGGAAA
This sequence comes from Mesorhizobium sp. M0048, assembly GCF_040323405.1. NCBI lineage: Bacteria > Pseudomonadati > Pseudomonadota > Alphaproteobacteria > Hyphomicrobiales > Phyllobacteriaceae > Mesorhizobium > Mesorhizobium sp. M0048. The sequence goes on from NZ_JAMYUV010000026.1 coordinate 37,463, forward strand.
GTACGCCTTGAGCGCCAAATGCAACATTACCGACGAGTCTTTGCCGATCGAATAGAGCATTACCGGGTTTTGAAATTCCGCCGCAACCTCGCGGAAAATGTGGATTGACTCTGCCTCAAGTCGCTTAAGGTGGGTCAATCTTCCGCTGGAGACGAAGGGGGTTCCATTCGTGGCCACCATATCGTGCAGCATCTCACGCTTTCCCTCTTCACGATCCTCCATCGACAGAGCGAGGCGTGCTTTTCATCCGCGGTGTGCTCGTGGAGCAATCGGGGACTACACCGAGCCTCTGACCCCAATTTTTCCGACGTAGAATTCTGCGTCGCCGCAAGCGACAAGATTTGCAAAATCGACATCTGATCGTTGGCGCCCCCTTTTTGTAGGTCCCTCGAGATTAAGGACGATGCCACCAGCAACTCGAAGGACTGCGTCGCCAGCCGCCGTGTCCCACTCCATGGTTCTGCCTGGCCGGGGATAGGTGTCCGTCTCACCTGCCGCTACACGCCAGAGCTTCAGCGATGGCCCTGAGGGAACGGCGCAAACCATATGGTCCATTATGTCGATCCCGTCCAACTCTTCCGCCTGTGCGACTTTTGTACCGAGCTTTACCTGGGATAAATGAGTCATATCGGCGACACTCGCTGTGACCGCGGACACAGTGAACTCGATATTTTCATGACAGGTTGGAGCAGCTGATATGCTGCTCGATCCGCAACTGCTCGATCCACTAAATGCGTTGCGACCAGGGGCTGAATTGGTTGGTTATGTGTATGACTGTCAGCCGTTCGAACACACGAGAGCGCGAATGTTGAATAGATCGGTGCGCTGGCGAGCAGGCAGCTGCGCCGCGCTCGCATGCTTGTTTCTCTTGTTCGTCTACGCGAATCTGTCGAATGGCCCTGCCCTAGCACAGGAGTACAACGTCGACGAGTACCGTCTGCAGCCTGGCGACGTGATCGGCTTCGCGGTCATAGGCTATCCCGAGATGCAAAAGCGAGCTGTGATCGACCAGAGCGGTATAATTGTCTTGCCGGTCTTGGGCCCCCTAAAGGTTCGCCAGAAGACAATAGAGGATGTTCGCAAGGAGGTAATCGAGGTCCTAAAACCGAAGTCCCTTCCGCAACGATCCGCCGACGGCACTGAAAATTGGACCGGTTTCTATCCAGATCAGATTATAATTGATATTGAGGAATACCGACCGGTCTATATCGACGGGGATATTGCCTCTCCTGGGACTCAGGCCTTCCGACCAGGAATGACTGTGCGACAAGCTGTGGCTGCTGGCGGCGGCTATAAGCTCGGTCGCGGCGAGGTTGGAAACCCTGAATTGACAGCAGCGGACCTTGGCGGCCGCCTCTACGTTCTGCGCATCAAGTATCAGGAAAGCCAAATCAAGGCTGCTCGCATAGAGGCGCAGCTGAGCGGCGCCAGGGCGATTGAGGTTCCGGAGGCAGAACGTGACCCGAGCCTCGAACCCCGTCGCGACGAAGCTTTGCAGCAGGAACAGAAGCATCTTGAAGCTGTCTATGTGGATCAGGAGAAGGAGCGCGCTTCAATCAAGTTGGCCACGACCAAGGCGGCGGAACGGATGGGCTACCTGAAGGAGCAGCAGCAGGCGGATCAAGCGGGAGCGGCAGCGGATGTGGCGGAACTTGATCGCCGCAAGAAACTCTTCGAAAAAGGTCTGATTCAGATCACGATGGTCAACGATGCTCAACGCGCAGTGCTCTTGTCAGCGACCCGCGCTTTGCAAACCAACGCTGAGATCTCTCGACTTGAACGCGACCAAGGGGAATTGCAGCGCAGCCTTGAGAAGCTTACCGACCAGGGTCGAATTACCCTGTTGGCTGACTTGCAGACTGAAAGCGCGGCGATGATGGAAATGCGCGCTGAGATGGATTCATTGGCCAAACAAATCGCCTACGTGAGGCAGCTGCGCAGCGACCTTTTGGCCGAAGGGGGCCGCCGGGCTATGATGGGTGTAACCCGTTCCAATGACGGAAAGGCAGCGACGATCGAGGCGACCGAAGATACTCTGCTCGCTCCGGGTGACACCATCACAATTACGCTACAGGCCCCACCAGGAGCGGCGGTCGCGAACTAACTGATTAAATATTGCTACGGCGTTCATCGTCACACCTCCCCTGCCAAAAGGAGGACGAAGCCCGCAAGCTGCTGCCGGCGCCGGAGCACTTGAAGTGGACGACGGCCCGGGACTTGGTTCCGCCTTTTTACGCGGAGATAGAGCCCACCGCCGTCGCTATATCGGTTTCAGCTCCTTGGCGCGAATAGTAGTTTCGGCTAATATATGCGTGAACGACCGATCCCAGCAACTCTGTGCCGAGGTTGCGGCGGATAGCAGCAAACGAAGAATGCTGAAAAGCAAAGAGATTCAGTGGTTTTTTTTGCGGACGCCTGCACACACCAACGGAGAAGGGTTTGGATGACACTCCGTCCGTCAATCTCTCGTCAGGTCTTTGCGAACTTCAGGCTGCCTGATTGGCTGATTGATATCTCGTCCAAAAATCATTTCTGGCCAATCTGGGGGCGATCGCAATTCTCTTCCTTCGGGCGCGACTAGGGATGGCGGATTTGCCAGGCAATTCACAGCACTCTGCCCACACGCTCGTGGCGGTTATTATCCCTGCCTACAACGCAGAGCCATTCATCGAGCGTACCTTGGCGTCCGTGCTCGCCCAAACGCATAAAAACATGGAAATAATAGTCGTTGACGATGGTTCGACCGACGCAACAGCATCGATCGTTCGACGACTGGCTGATGGCGACGGGCGCATCAAATTGCTCCAACAGAAGAATGGTGGCGTCGCGTCGGCGCGGAATGCGGGGGTGCGGGCAAGCAAAGGCATCTTTATAGCGCCTGTAGACGCCGATGATCTCTGGCACCCGACCAAGCTCGAAAAGCAGCTGCGTGTTTTCGCTGCGGCTGGCAATGATCTAGGGCTTGTCTACACACTTTACCGGACGATTGACGCCGATGATATGGTGATCATCACGCCGAAGCAGACGCATCCAAATGGATGGGTGTTCATGCAGCATCTCGGAAAAAATTTCATCAGCAACGGCAGTTCGGTGATGTTTCGGCGCGATGTTCTCTTCGAAATGGGTGGCTACTCCTCGCGACTGCGCGAGAGCGGTGCAGAGGGTTGCGAGGACTTCTTCATCCAACAGAGCATTGCCTCCAAATACCGTTTCGGCGTCGTTGAGGAGCATCTTGTCGGATACCGCCGAACGCCAGGGAATATGTCGGCAGATTTCGTGCGAATGCTCATCTCGCGTCGGATAGTGCTCGAGAGCGTACTTGCCCGCTGCACAGAGGCGGTGAAGCCGGTCCTGCTGGATGCGATCTTCCGCACCGATGTCGAGATTGCCAAGCTTGGGCTGATGACGCGCCGATTTGCTGCTGTCGCCAGGAACTGCACCAAAATGCTCTGGCGATCACCTGTGCAGTTCGCGAAACTCGTTGCCGCATTTGCGGCCATTTTCCTGCGCGAGGTGAAGCGAGCACTTCCCCAACCGGAAAGCGAGGACCGCAGCTCAGGGGAAAACGGCTCGGAGATCGGAAGAAATTTTTGGAACTACTCTATTCATGAGTTTGCGGATTCCGCCGAGAAAGCCGACTACCGCGTGGTGCTCAGCAATCTTGCAGTAATGGACGAGAAGCTTGGGCCAAGCGGAGCCTATTTGACGCGGCTTCCCGAAGAAGGGACGCTTGCAATGCCCAACGAGGACACGAATTCGGACAGCCTATGTCCCCTTCGAGACATGAGATGAAGAAGCTGTTGCTGGCTGGAGGAGCAGGATTCATCGGGTCGCACCTGGTCGACCGGCTTCTCAAAAGAAACGATTTGGACATGCTGGTTGTGGTCGACAGCCTATGGACCGGCAGAGCAGAAAACGTTGGTCATATCCGAGATCAACGCCTAATGCTGGTCCGCTCCGAGGTGGAGCATTTCAAATCCGATTTCCAATTCGACGAGATCTTTCATCTTGCCTCGCCCGCGTCGCCGCCGGTCTATATGCGGGAGCCCGAGCGTACCGTCTCAGCAAATCTAATTGGCGCTATGCGGCTCTTGAAGCTGCTCAAAAAGGATGGGCGAATCTGCTTTGCGTCGTCCTCGGAGGTTTATGGAAATCCGTTGGTCAACCCGCTGCCCGAGACGTATCGGGGGTCAGTGGACTGTACGGGCCCGCGCTCTTCCTACGACGAAGGCAAGCGCTGCACCGAGGCGCTCCTCTTCGAAAGCAACCGTGTCCGCGGCGTCGATGTGCGGGTTGCCAGGCTCTTTAACGTCTACGGCCCGCGCACCCGAGCCGATGATGGGCGTGCTGTTTCCAACTTTATCGCCAATGCGTTGGCCGGCAAGCCGATCGTTGTCCATGGTGATGGTCTCCAAACCCGCAGCTGGGGTTATGTCGACGATATTGTCGATGGGCTCGAACGGCTGTTCTGGCTGGAGAACTTCAATCATGTGGGAGCAGTCAACGTAGGAAACGACCGGGAAATTTCGGTGCTTGAGATCGCGCAGTATGTTGCGGGCCTCGTTCCCGGAACGACCATTGTTCATGGTGAGCCGGCGCCGCAGGATCCGACCAACCGGCGTCCTGACCTGACCCTATGCCGAAGAATCCTGCCGGGGTGGTCGTGCAAAGTGCCCTATGAAGAGGGTCTCGTGCGCACATTGCGCTGGTTTGAGGCCAATGGTGGAATTGCGGAAATGAGGGCAACTCACGCGATCTAGAGCCAGCAATGATCGGCGTGATCTGAGATAGGCGGGCGGCATGCACTGCGGAGCGGAAGGTGAATGAGTCAACGGTTCGCGTGACCGTCCTTATTGTCACTTACAATCACGCACGCTACGTGGCGGCTGCAATCGACAGCGCTCTCATGCAAGAGGCCGATTTCGGTGTCGAGATATTGATCAGTGAAGACTTTTCGACCGACGGAACCCGGAAGATTGTCGAGCGATATGTTTCCAACCATCCTGAAAGGCTGTCGGCGATCTATTCCGGCAGTAATGTGAGATCGAACGAAGTCGTCGCGAGAGGACTCCGGATGGCGCGTGGGCGCTACGTCTCGATCCTCGATGGCGACGACCTGTGGACATCCACGACCAAGCTGAAAGATCAGGCGGCCCATCTCGACGCGCACCCGGAACTCTCCGCAATATTCTACAATGCAGTCGTGGCGGATGGCGATGAGTTCACATCGACGCGGTGGACGCGGGCGGACCAGAAACCCATCGTGACGCAAAGGGATATCTGGGAAGGCAATCCTTTCGCGACTTGCGCCGGCATGATGCGAACCGCGTGCGTTCGAAATGTGCCGTGGTGGTATGCTGATTTCTTTCCGATTACTGACTGGCCGCTGTATGTGCTTTGCGCAAGGACAGCAGATCTCGCTTTTGTCGACGAGGTAGCAGGTGTCTACCGTCTGCATCCGGGCGGACTCATATCGGCACTGCCAAACCGACCCAAGCTGGATGCGATCGAAGGATTCTACCGGCGCATGGCGCAGGTCATGGACACGCAGGGGGTAAATTCTGCCCGCGGCGGCTGCTCCCGCTACTTCTATGAATGGTCAATGCGGTATCTGGTAGAAGGCGATTTGCCATCGGCCAGATCGTGCTTCCTGCGGAGCCTTCGCAGCGGTGGTATCGGACGTGACGTGGCCAAACGCGACATTGTCAGGTTGGGGCTGCACCTGCTGAAGTCCTCGGTGCTCCAGAGATGACGGCGATCCGTGACTTCGAGTATCGCGATCCGATCTCGCCGTTCCCACGGGAGGCTGCTCGCCCGAAATGGTCAGTGATGATCCCCGCCTATAACTGCGCCTGCTTTCTTGCCGCAACGCTGGAAAGTGTGCTGGCGCAGGACCCCGGCCCGGCTCAAATGCAAATCGAGGTGGTTGACGACTGTTCCTCCGATGATCCGCAAAGAGTCTTGAATGAAATCGGTGGGAATCGCGTTGGCTTTTTCCACCAGCCGCAAAATCTAGGGCATATCGGCAACTTCCATACCTGCCTGGATCGTGCCCAGGGCGAACTCGTACATCTCCTGCACGGCGACGACGCCGTCCGCCCCGGCTTCTACGAATTGCTCGGACGAGGCTTCGATGCGGACCCGAGTACAGGCGCGGCATTCTGCCGGGCGATCTTCATGGATGCCCACGGACAGGAGCTGTCGATCCCGCCTGTAATGCAGTCAAGCCCCGGACGGCTCGAGAATGCGGCGGTTCGACTGGCGTTGGAACAGCACATCATGACGCCATCAATCGTGGTGCGCCGCGCGGTCTACGAAGAACTCGGCGCCTTCGACCGGCGGCTCAAATGCAGTGAAGACTGGGAGATGTGGGTCCGCATCGCTTCTCAATTTCCTGTCTGGTACGAACCGCAGGCCCTTGCACTTTATCGGATGCACCCCCAATCGAACACAGGGCGCCATATCCGAAGTGCCGAGGACATGGCCTACACGCGAATGGCGATCGATATTTTCAAGAGCTATCTTCCAACCGAGCTTGCGGGCGATGTCGCCGCGTCGGCCCGGCGGACCTATGCGCTAAGCGCTCTCGAGACTGCGCGGCGACTGTTCGGCGCCGGCGATTGGGCTGGATGCTTGGCGCAGATGAGCGAAGCGTTCCGCTTCGATCCCTCACTCAAGACAATTGGTCGTATGCTGCGGCTCGTTGCAAGACAGGGAGGCAGGATTGTCCATCCTAGTTGAAACCGAGCAGCGGCCTGCAGGACTCCGGGAAGATGAACCGGTCCGGCTCGTTTTGGCCGGATGTGGAGCCGTCACAAAGCTCTACTATGCGGAAGCGCTTTCACGCCTTCAAAGCAGAGGCCAAGTTGCAGTCGCGGGGATATTCGATCCAGATGCGAAGCAGGCCGCACTCGTTCAGGCGCGACTGCCCTCAGCCAAGGTTGCGGCCAGTTTCGACGGCCTTTTGGCTATGGACGCCGATATTGCGATCATTGCTTCGCCACCTGGATATCACGCTGATCAGTCGACACAAGCGTTGGAAGCCGGGATGCATGTTCTGTGCGAAAAGCCGATGGCCACGAGCAGCTCCGAGGCGGCTCGTATCCTTGCGGCAGCGGGAGCCAACAATCTTCATGTGGCAACAGGGCTCGTCAGAAGGCAGTTCCCTGCGACGCGGTCGATAAAGGCCATGCTGGAGGGCGGAATGATCGGACGGTTACGAAGCGTCAGTTGTTTCGAGGGCGGCTCCTTCCAGTGGCCGGTGGCTTCGATGAGCTATTTCAGCTTCGCGGAGTCCGGTGGTGGTGTGCTTCAGGATATCGGCACGCATTGCCTTGACCTCCTGACCTGGTGGTTTGGAGAGCCCGACGAAATCCACTACGCCGATGACGCAATGGGCGGCGTCGAGGCGAACTGCCTTGTCCGGCTGCGTTTTGACGGCTTCGACGCGACGGTCAGGTTGAGCCGGGATTGGGCTCGCCCGAATCTGTACCGCCTTGAGGGCGAACGTGGCTCGATTTCCTGGACAGTCAATGAGACCGAGACTGTCGAGGTCGCCTTGAATGGAAGTCGCACGACAGGCTGCGTTTCCTTCACCAATGCCGACGGCCGGTCGCGCGATTTTGTCGATGCATTTTGCGATCAGATTTCGGGCTTGGTGGATGCGGTCCGAAATGGGGCCCCCCTTTCCGTGCCGGCCAGTGTTGGGCGCAATGTGGTCGATCTGGTCGAAGGATGCTATGCTAGACGGAAACTGATGGACATGCCGTGGCTCGGTCCGGAAGAATTGCTCCATGTCGCTGCTTCCGCCGGGACCAGACAATGACCGGCACTGTTGCAGTGCTTGGCGCCAACGGTTTCATAGGTTGCCGCACCGTGGAGTTGCTGCAACTTTCCGGCTGGGCGAATGTGAGGCCGATCGTTCGCAGGCCGGATGCTTTCGCCAGTCTGTCTCGCTTTGCGATTGACGCAATGGTGGCGGATGCGCGTGATATTCAAGCTCTTACCGCTGCCTTTACGGGCTGTCAGTACGTCGTACATGCAGTTGCCGGTGACGCCCGCACGATCGTCGATGCTATCGAGCCCGTCTATCGTGCAGCCACCGCTGCCGGCGTGCTTCGTCTGATCTATCTCAGCAGCGCTTCCGTTCATGGCCAATCGCCCCCGCCCGGGACGGACGAAACGAGCGCGCTGCATGACGATCAGACGATCGAGTACAACAATGCGAAGATTCATGCCGAACGCCGTCTCGGGCAACTGTCACGCGACGGCGCGGTGCAGGTAGTGGTGCTGCGGCCCGGAATTGTCTTTGGCCCACGCTCCAGTTGGACCGGTGGTTTTGCCGACGAGCTCATTGACGGTTCCGCCTACCTGGTGGATGGCGGTCGTGGCATCTGCAACAGCGCCTATGTCGACAATGTCATTCACGCGATCAAGCTCGCCATCGAAGTGCCCGAGGCCTCTGGGCGAACCTATCTGATCGGAGACCGGGAAGAGATCAGTTGGGCAGATCTTTGCCGACCGATCGCCGAGGCACTGGGGTTCGACCTGGCCGCGATTTCGGCTTCAGCGCCATTGTCATTTGCTCCGAGATGGAAACAAGGACTGAAGGAAAGCCAAGGATATCGGCGGCTTGTCCGAAGCCTGCCAAGGCCTGTTCGCAGCGGACTGAAGGCGGGCTATGCCGAGTGGCGGAAGGCAGGACGCAATGCGACCGGTGCGACTACGGCCCCAACGGTCATGGTATCGGAGGAGCGTGCACTTTTGCACCAGTGCCAGACGAAACTTCCATGGCGCAAGGCCGAGCGTGAGCTCGGATACCAGCCGGCTGTCAGCTTCGAGGAAGCATGTCGGCGATCTGTCGGCTGGTTGACCTTTGCCGGCTACCCGACCTGCCGAAACGGAGCGGGTGACAGATGACCACCCGCCCCGCTGCATCCAGCGTTTCAGTTGTCATCACGACCTACAATCATGCGCGGTTCCTTGCCGAAGCGATCGACAGCGTCCGCAACCAGACCGTGAAGCCGGATGAGATCATCATTGTGGACGATGGGTCGTCGGACAATCCCGAAAGTGTTGTTCGTCGATATGACGACGTCCACTACATCCGCCAAAAAAACCAGGGTTTGGCCGCTGCCCGTAACACCGGGATGACGGCAGCGCGCGGCGAATTCATTGCCTTCCTGGATGCCGACGACAGGCTGCGCCCGGTAGCGCTGGCCACCAATCTTGCCTTGTTTCACGACAATCCCGATTGCGCGTTGGTCTACGGTGCTTTCCGCTACATCGACGAGGCCGGTGCAGTCAGGAATACTGTACCACTGAGGTCGGTGGGCGAGGACCCGTATGCATGCTTCCTGACCGACAACCTGATTGGAATGCATGCGACGGTGCTCTATCGCCGCAGGACATTGGAAGCCGCCGGCGGATTTGACCGGTCACTGCGGGCTTGCGAGGACTACGACGTCTACCTTCGCCTATCTCGGGCGAACAAGGTGGCCTGCATTCCGGAATACCTCGCAGATTACCGTCGGCACGCAACGAATATGTCGAACAGCAATCCGATGATGTTGCGCGCGGCGCTGAAGGTCCTTCGCCGGCAGCGGGACGTCGCGCAGACCAATCCGGATTGGGCGGCCGCCTACCGTCAGGGTGTCGAAAAATGGAAGTGCTATTATACGGACAAGCAACTGGGACAGCTTGGTACAGCGCTTCGGTTCCGCTCTTCACTCGCCGGTCAACTCAGCAGCACTATCGCCGTTTCGCTTGCAGCGCCGTTACAGACCGCTGTGATGCTCCGGCATCGTCTCAGGCGCCGGTCAAGTCGGCACCGCTCGAGCGCCCGGTTCGGTGACCTCGAGCGTACCGTACCCTTCAGCACGGAGTTCGGTTTTGATCGCGGCAAGCCATTGGACCGCCGCTATGTCGAGACTTTCCTCGCGTCCTGTTCGTTGAACATATCCGGAAGGGTCCTGGAGATCGGTGACAACGCCTATACGATGCGTTTCGGAGGCAGTCGGGTTACCGCAAGCGATGTTCTGAACCGTTATAACGGCCACCCGTTGACAACCTTCGTGGGTGATCTGGCGAATAACGACGATCTGCCGTCCGAGACCTTCGATTGTATCGTACTCACCCAGACCCTGCACCTTCTTTTCGATCTACCTGCTGCAGTCGCAACCCTGTGGCGGATCCTGAAGCCGGGAGGCGTTCTCCTGATTACAGTGCCTTGGGTCAGCCCGATTGACAGGGGAGAATGGGGCGAGAGCTGGTTCTGGTCGATAACTCCGGCTGCCCTAAGGCGACTTCTGTCGGACAGGTTCGGGGCGAAGAACGTCGAAGTCAGTCACTACGGAAACGCGTATTCTGCTACGGCCTTCCTCTACGGCCTGGCGGAACATGAGCTGAATTCGGCATTACTTGATGTGCACGACCCCTATTGTCCGGTAATAGTCGCGGCGCGGGCTTTCAGGCGATGAGCGGCGCCGTGACAGCGCGTCAAACTGTCAGCAAATTCCTGCGACGGGGGCGCCTGCTTGCCGGTTTCGGTCGACCTATCGTGCTGATGTATCACCGCATCGCAGAACCGCTCGTCGATCCTTGGGAACTCGCGGTTTCGCCGCAAAATTTCGCACGCCAGATCGAACTTCTTACGAAAGCGCGGGACATTGTTCCCCTGCAATGGCTGGCGCAACGGCTTGGGGAGAGACGGTCACCGAGAAATGCGGTGGCAATCACCTTTGACGACGGCTACGCGGATGTCCTCCAAAACGCCGTGCCGATCATGCGGCGTATGAACTGTCCTGCGACTGTCTTCGTCACCACCCATGCGATCACCGATCCCTCAGTGTTCTGGTGGGACATTCTGTCCCGCATCATTTTGGAGATGCCTGCTCTCCCGAACACTCTGGAGATCGAGATCGCTGGCCGAAACTATGACTGGCGCGTTTGGGAGGACGCAATGCCGGCGGACTCCAATAACGCGATCAACCGCACGACGCTCCATTTCAACTTGCACGCACTGCTGAAGCCGTTGAGTGCACACGAACGCGAGAAGGCCCTTGAGCGGCTGGCAAGATGGGCAGGAACCGACGCCAGTCCCCGAGGGCGCGATCGCGCCATGACGCATTCGGAGCTGCGGCAGCTCGCCGACACCGATGGCGTTTCGATCGGCGCCCACACCTGTACGCACCCATCCTTGCCGCTACTGAAACGGGACGAGCTTGAACGCGAGATTTCAGGCAGCCGCCAACAATGCGAGGAGATTACAGGACGGCGGGTGGTGGGATTCGCATACCCGTTTGGAGATTTCGATGGCAGCACCGCCAACGCCGTAAGGTCTGCCGGCATAGACTATGCAGTAACTACCCTGCCGCGTGAAGCTGGGCCTCGCGTCGACCCTTACCGATTGCCGCGCGTTACGGTCGCCGATTGGGGTGAAGCTGACTTTCGGCGCATGGTGCTGTGCCATGGCTGACAATTCAGGCGGACAGCCGCGTGTCACGGCAATTATAGTCGTGTTCAATGGTGAGAGTTATCTCCGGGAAGCTGTTGACAGCATTGTAGGTCAAAGCTTCACCGACTGGGAACTCCTCGTTGTCGACGATGGCTCGACTGACCAGTCGTCCGCCATCATACGCGGTTATGAGCAGCGGCTGCCGGGCAAGGTGCGACTATTGTCTCACCATGACAATGGCAATCACGGTATCAGCGCCTCGCGCAACCGTGGACTGACGGAAGCGCGCGGCGCCTACGTCGCATTTCTCGACGCAGACGATGCATGGCTGCCCGAAAAGCTTTCCGAACAGGTCTCTATTATGGAAAGCGATCCGGCGCTCGGCATGATCTATGGCCGGACTCTGATCTGGCATAGCTGGCAAGAGGCTGCTGACCGCGCGGACTTCTACTACCCGCTCGGCGTCGAACCAGACACCCGATACGAGCCTCCCGTGCTGTTTGAGCTGCTACTTCAGAACGAGGTCCAGACGCCGACAACATGCAATGCCCTGATGCGTTCAAGCTTATTCGCAACGCTTGGGGGGTTCGAGAACAGCTTTCGCCTGATGTTCGAGGACCAGACGTTCTTTGCCAAGGCGCTCGCATTCGCGCCCGCCTACGTGTCCGGCCGGACCTGGGCAAAATACCGCCAGCATTCTGAAAGTTGCTCTGTTGCCTGCTCTGAGGCAGGCACTGACGAGGCCGCGCGTATCACGTTTCTCACATGGCTAAATCGCACAATGGCGGATAAGGGCGCCTCTTTCCGCATTCGTTCAGCAATCTGGAAAGCGCTTGCGCGCGAGCGCCGCAAGGTGATCAAGCGAAGTATCAAAGGATGGCTTCGGCGATGACTTCCCTGCCGCGAGTGACGATCATAACCCCCTTCCTCAATGCGGAGGCAACTCTGGGCGAAGCGATCGCCAGCGTCCAAGCCCAGACAGTTGCGGACTGGGAGCTTTTGCTGGTCGACGATGGCTCGACGGATGACAGTGTCAGGATCGCCAATGATGCTGCAGCAACCGATCCTCGGATCAAGGTGCTGAACAGGCCTCCCGGATCCAAGCGTGGCGCGGCGGCAGCGAGAAACGCCGGAATAGAGGCCGGCAGCGGCGATTTGCTTGCCTTCCTGGATGCAGACGATCTGTACGAACCGCATATGCTCCGGACGGTTCTGGCGGCAGCCGATGCCAACCCGGAAGCCGCAATGATCTTCGGGCCGACGAGATGGTGGTATCCAGACGGTGAGCGCCCCGACTGGATCGAGCCGACGGACGGGCTTGCTGGCCGTTTGCATCAGCCCCCGCGGCTTCTAAGGCGACTTCTGCTGATCCAGAACGGTCACGTTCCGTGTACCTGTTCGGTGCTCTTGCGAAGGAGCGCGATCAGCACGGTCGGCGGCTTTGAGGAGCGCTTCGATCTCTATGAAGACCAAGCTCTGTGGGCGAAGCTATTCCTGCGTCTTCCCGTCTTTGTCACGCCTGTAACTCTGGCACGCTACCGGCAGTATTCCGGTTCGACGTCGGCGGCGGCGGCTGAGCGAGGGGTCTACGACGGCATGGGGAAACACCCTGCCCGCGCTGCATTCCTCGACTGGGTCGCGCAACATTTGCAGGAGAGTGGACTGCGAGGCTTCCACGTCCGATGGACGCTGCGGCTGGCGCGTGCGCCCTACGTCGCGCCGCCGACGATTGGAAGCAGGGCCGACCGGCTTATCCTGAAGATCATGATGTGGACAGCAAAGCAACAGCGCCGGATTCGGCGTAAACTCGTGCGTGCTTCAGTTTGAAAGCAAGCGTCAACGCCTAGTCACCCATCGGTGCGGAAAGCTGACACTGCCGAAGCCGGGTTGGGCGGTAACCGGTCGGTTGTCGAGCAAGCCGGGCATGACATCGAACACGGCGGCGGTCTCGACCTGGTCTTCGACCACTCTGTCGTCCGCCACTAGCGCCACATCAATCCTGTAGCGCCCTGGTCTCAGCATAAGGCTCTCTACATGCACCGTGTAGACTTCGCCCTGACGATCATGCTCGGAGTGCTCCATCGTGTCGAATGACGTCACAGGATCGCCGAGGTCGTCAATAATGGTAATAAGGCATTGTGCAAGTTCGCGCGGCCCATCGACCTGAAGCCGAAAAACCGCCGGCTGCCCCGACGCGACGGGACCCGTTTTGTTGAAAACCTCGATGCCGACGACACGCAGGCGGCCTCGCCCGGTGCGCGTCGTTCGTGTACTCAGATCGGTGCTCGCTCGCGCTTCCAGTGTCTGCAGATAATTCCGGACCAGGTCGCCCGTCGGGCCGTCGGCCAGGATCGTCCCGCCGTCGATAAAAATTGCGCGGTTGCAAAGCCGCTGCAGAACCGACATCTGGTGGCTAGCGATCAGCACTGTGCGGCCCGTTTCGGCGACGCTTTCGGCCTTGGCAATGCATTTCTTCTGGAATGCGGCATCGCCAACGGCCAATATCTCATCGATCACCAGAATATCGGGATCGACATGCGCGGCAATCGCGAAGGCCAAGCGTAAGTACATGCCGCTTGAGTAACGCTTAACAGGCGTGTCGAGAAACGGCTCGATGCCGGAGAAATCGACGATTTCATCGAGCTTGGATCTGATCTCGGCGCGGCGCATGCCGAGTATCGCTCCGTTGAGATAGATGTTCTCGCGGCCGGTCAGCTCCGCGTGGAACCCCGTGCCGACCTCCAGCAAAGCTCCCAGCCGTCCGCGTATCGTCGCGCGACCGGAAGTCGGCTCCACAATCTGCGCCAATATCTTGAGAATGGTGCTCTTTCCCGCGCCGTTGGGTCCGATCACGGCAAGGACTTCGCCCGCGCGCACCTGGAAGGAGACGTTCCTCAGGGCCCAGAATTGATCGTCTCCACCGTTGCGTCGACCCAAAGCGGACTTCCTGTGAAGGATTCGCCTTGCGCCGCTGGCCAGCGCGTCCCGCAAGGTAGGGAAGCTATTGTTCGCCACCCCCAGTCTGTAGGCCTTGGAGAGATTGGTGGCTTCAATCACTGTGTCGGTCATTGCTCAGATCAGGTCCGGAAACGCGCGTTCGGACTTTGAGAAAATAGCCAGTCCGGCAACGAGAAGGGCCAGCGAGGAGAGAGTCGATATCGAGATCATGACCCAATCGGCGGGCGTGCCCAGTACGCTCCAGCGCATGGCTTCGACTATCCCCACCATAGGGTTCAGGCTGTAGAGCGGCCGCCAAAAGTGCGGCACGAGATTGCCCGGATAGACAACCGGAGTCATGAACAGAACTATCTGAAGGCTGAACGGCACGAGATATCCCACATCGCGAAAGCGGACATTGATCGCAGATAGTGCCACTCCCAGCCCCGTCGCCGACGCAGCCATGACGAGCACGAACAGTGGCAGGAAGATCACCTGCGGTGCCGGCCAGATTCCGAATGCCAGCAGCGCCGCGAACAAAAGAGTGAGGCCGACGATTATATCGGTCAGGCACGTGGCCATAGCGGATATGGGAATGATCAGACGCGGAAAATAGACGCGCTTCACAAGTTCCTGGTTGCTGACAAGGCTGCCCGTCATGCTGCCAACCGCTCGCGAAAAAAAATTCCACGGCACGAGCCCACACAGGACAAACAGCGGGTATGGCGCTCCGTTTGATGAGATGCCCACGAGTCGGCCAAACAAGACGCTGAAGACCGACATGGCAACGAGCGGCTGCAGCATTGCCCAGAGCACACCCAGATAAGTCTGGCGGTATTTGACCTTGAAGTCGCGCCAGGCCAGGAAGAACACAACTTCCCGATATCGCCAAAGTTCGGAAAGGTCGATCAGCCGCCGCTTGCGGGACGGATCGATCACTGTCTCAACAGCTAAAGGTTGCGGGTCTGTCCGTACCGACACTATGATGGCGTCCGCCCTCCCTTGACGGCCCCATTGAGGCCTACATTTCCGCGCAGTGCAATCAGGACTTTCTCCGAAGTCTATTCTCGGGGAACGCTCGAATGCCTGGACTATTGTTCAGCCTCCGCCAGCCGGCTCTGCGAGAATAGCCACCGCGGTGATTCCGGATCAGAAACAGGAGCCCTAAGACCCCTGCGCCGAAACTGCCGAGGCAAAACGCCCAGCGCCACGCGTCGAGCCCAAATGGCTGGAGCGGCGCAAGCCAGCGGGAGATGAAGATGTAGCAGTGGGGGCCAAGGGCGGCGGTGGTGCTGACGAGAAGGATCAGCATGCCACGGCGTCTGGGGGGCAGGATTTCCGTCAGGTAGGAAATGACCAGAGGTGGAAGGCCCCAAGGGCGATGCCCGAATGCCACGCAGCACTGTAAAGGATTGGATGTCTCGGCTAAACGCGGCAAGGAGCGAGACCACAGTGAGGAACAGCAACACGCCAGAGAGCACCAACTTTCGCCCGTAACGATCGGCGACCCATCCCGTGGGGCCCCAATGAACATCGAGGACAGTAGCCAGGAGAGTTGCGCCGGATCAACCGGGATTGGGTGGCTCGGAGAATACTGCGGAAGGGGCGCTGTCGATGCGATTTCCGCGACATCGAAGCAGAAGGCGTCGGCACAAACGATAAGCACCAGGAGGTGTAATCTCGTCAAGTCAGGCCGAGGTTTGGTGCAGCCCGCCATGGTCGAACGCACACAAGATCGCTTTGTCATCTCACAACCGGCGCTGTGCCGCCGCCACCTCATAGCTCGTCTCGCCGCTTCAAGGCGTGCCATCGCCCGCTGCCGCAGATCTACCGAATAGGCTTCGCCATCAGTCAAGACCTCCACGGCCGGGACATCGAATTTGATTTGCTCAATCTTGGGAATCTGGATTCAGCCAAAACGCGAACCGCTCTAGCCTAGGAGTCTAGGCTACGTGCGCCTCCGATAGCAGATGACCTCTTCGATAGTGGGTCTCGCGATGTAGCGCTCTCCGCTAGCACCAATCAATCAAGATCAAGCAGTTGCGTGAGCAACCGCTACCACCAGCCACACTCTGGGTAGACGTCGACGCGCGTCGGAGAGTTTTCGTTAGTCGGCGGTGGCACGCGCCGGCGGGATTGTCTTGATGCGACGCGGGATCTATTTCGCGAGCCAGCCACCGTCAAAGCGTCAAAGGGCAGGATCGCTCCATCACGTACGACGCTGCGCCCGCGCTAGGTAGGACAAAGTCTATATATTTTAGTTACCGAGCAATCTTCAGCGCGGCCGATGGCTAGCCGGAAAGTATCTGTGCGCGCCAAGCATCTTCTTCATTCGGAGCTGCTGTCAGCCTCTTATGAGTGACTCGACGAAACCGGCCAGCACAATCAGGACAAGACCTCCCAGCAGCCCTGCTATTCCGGCTCCGATTAACATGGTCGGCGTCAGGCCGTGGGCGTGGTGGCGGATGAGGCGCCCAACCCCCGGAATGCGCGCGGAGGGCCACACAAAGAGCAAGCCGCCGATGCCGCCAACAAGCAGTCGGCTGTCCTGCCAAGACAAAAACTTGGCACCCAGCGACCCAGGCCATTCCGACCGCGGCGCCGCAGACAAATTCTACAAACAGCAGTATGCTTGGGACCCCAGGCATGGCTAAGGGAGCTCCACCATAGAATCCTACGTCGCTGGGTCTGCGGACGCTCCGAGTGAGCGCATCGCGCAGAGCCTGTTCCCACAACGCGCCGAGTTGTTGCACGCAAGCATTTCGATATATCCGGAGATCGTAGTGCATGAAGGAGACGAGCCAAATGCCGTCGGCGACTTCGGTGATTCCGAGCCTCTGGCCGGCGAGCACGGTGGAGATGTTGATCTTCTTCTCTTCTTCCTGTGCATGCAGCCGCGCAGATGCCGCCGCAGGGCGGCGCTCCTCCTCACTGTGTCTCGCCGCCGCCACGTCATTGCCAGGCAGCCGAAGTCAAAGGCCCGTGGCCAATTCAGTGGTCCGCGTCCGATCCCACGGCTGATCTCGCAATGCGGTCGGCCTTTCCGCGAGCATAGCTAGGCATCTTGACGGCAATGATGGAGAGAATACCGATGATTGTGCCGGCGATCACATCTATCAAATGATGACCGCCTTCCGGCAGCGTGGCCACAATCATGGCGGCATTCACCAGGGCCAACACGACAAAAAGTGGCCGGATGGTCCGCGCGGCATAGACCACTGCCAATCCAAGTGCCGTGTGGAACGACGGGAACGTGACGAGCCCTGTGCCTTTAGTCATAATTAGATCAAACGGCTCGCCTGATCGCAGCGCCATAAGCACATGATGGTGCCACATTCCGGCATCAGTGGTGAAGTTCGAAAATAGCCCGCGCGCCGGCTTGAAATAGGCATAAGCGCCTTCAGCTGGTGCCAACGCCATCAGTGCGCCCGTGAAGACCGAGGCAACCGCTAGAAGAGCCACAAACTCCAGTGCTCGTTCTCGTTGGTTTCTCACCGCGTGGACTAACAAAACGAGCGGCATTTGAAACGCCAGCGCATGATAAGCAAAAACCAGGACGGATGCTGTAGTCGGCTGGTTGGTCGTGGCCAGAAACCACCGCCAGTCGAAACCGAGGCAGGAATCGATAGAAGCTAGAACCGGGTCTGCCAGCGGCCTTGAGGTGGCCGACGCCAGGTACATGAAGACGGTGGTTGAAATGGCGAGCGGTATGAATGCTACTGCGGAAACGACCAGGATTCTCAAGCAGCCACAAAGATGTTTGATTATGCTGGCGATTGGGCTTGTATCAGATCTCAATCTATGGAGGGCAATTGCCGATGCCATCCAAGATGCGCTGAGGACAAGGGCCACCTTGCCTATGTCAACCCAGTTCCTCGGTGAAAAATCGACTGTAGAAAATGGCAACCAAAAAATGTCAATCAGCCCGAAAAGAGCTGTGACCAAGGCAATAGTTACTAAGTGATTTCGAGTTTCAACACCTCCGTCAGCCAATGAAGCATTCCTAACGCCGCCGTGTAAGATCACCAGGCATGCCCTTACATCTGTACACTGCAGGTCAGCATGGGGCACAGTCACTGCCATCGGCACAATGAGGATAAAGACGGAATGAGCATTGGCGTGGTCTGCCCATAGGCTTCGTATTCGGGGAACACCGCTCGCAAGACCCTCTCCTCGTTCACGAGCCGCCGATATTGGAAAGCCAGGGCAATCGCGCAGATTGCGACGGTCGCCCATGTCGCGTTGCCGAGAAGAATGCCGAGCAGGACGATCGCTTCGCAGACGTAGAGCGGGTGACGCACGATCTGGTAAGGCCCTGCCGTGACGAGCCGCCTGGCCTGCGCGGTGATGCTGAAGGATCTGCCAAGCCAGAACAGGCACAAGATGCAAAGAGCGAAACCAACTATGGTGGTCAGGTCCGCAACAAACTCGATCTGCGGAGCTGCCTGGATGCGAGGGACCGCGATCAAAGTTGCGGTGGCAAAGCATCCGATGAGCGCAGAGATTCGGGGTTCAATTCCGTGCGCTGTTCCCAGGGGCGGAAGACGCGCCACTGTCATCACAACGACGAGCACGAGAAAGCCGAGAGCGGCGACATCTGCGGTGAGATCGATAATCCACGCCACAGTCCATTCTGCGCCGGCAAGAGCTACCAAGAACGTTGCGGCCTTCAAAGTCGCGCAGAACGTGAAGTAGAGTGTCATCGTTGCACGCCCGACGAAATCACGTATCTCTGGCGGAGGGAGCTTCATTGATTCTGCCCTTCGGAATCACTGGATAGGCGAGTTGCTCGACGTAAGTTGATGGAATCGGATCATCCACGCCATAGCGCTCCGGGACAGCGTTACCGGGCAGGTACATCGTTCCGAAGAGCGCATCGATCAATGAAAGTTGACCTGCGAAGTTCTTGTCGTATGCCGCGCGCTCGTGAGCGTGATGCCAATGATGGAACTGGGGTGACGCGATCAACCACCGAAGCGGGCCGATATTCAGCCTGACGTTGGCGTGCAGCAAAAGCCCGTGGACGTGAAAAATTAGTGCAAACAGGGCGATCGCCGAGCTGCTGAAACCCAACAGATATACAGGCACGAGCGACGCGCTCTTTGTCAGAGCCTGATCAACAGGGTGAACCCTGTGCGCTGCCAACCAGTCCAGTTCTTCAATGCTGTGATGAATCGAATGGAAGCGCCACAAAAAGGGAACGGCATGGAAGGTGCGGTGGGCCAGGTAAAAGCCAACGTCCGCAATGACAATGATCTCTGACACCTGGAGCCAAACAGGTTGCGATGATACTGCGCTGCCGACATAGGCCGGCACCAGCCGCCCCACCGTACTCGTTGCTACCGTGATAACCGCAATCAGGCCAAGGCTTATCGGGATGCCATTAAACAGCGCATACACGAGATCATTGAAGAAGGCTTTCCTAAATATCTTCTGATGGGGGCGCAGAGCGAACAGGTATTCGATCGGAACGAAGATCAGAACCGCAATTAAGAGCGCTTTGATATTCAGAATGTCCATACGGCGTCCCGCCGGCAAGACGCAATCCAAGCACTTCGCCAATTTGAGCGCAAGCTAATGGTTCTCGGAGATTAGTTGAAAAGGTAATTTGCGCGCCAAACATGTCAGGCTGAGAGCCCGCCTAGTGGATGGAATCTAACGCTTGGTGCCCGCGTTTGACGGCGGCAATGATCTTGTCGGGGTCGGCGATCCAAGAGAAGGGTTTGGGTTGCTGGTTGTGCTCTACGAGGAAGCGGTTGATTGCCGCTTGGAGGTCGACAACGGATTGGAAGACGCCGCGCTTGAGGCGACGTTTCGACAAGTTGGCGAAGAAACCCTCGACCGCGTTGAGCCACGAGCACGACGTCGGCGTGAAGTGGAAGGTGAAGCGCTGATGGCGGTCGAGCCAAGCGCGCACCTTGGGGTGCTTGTGGGCGGCGTAGTTGTCGACGACGACGTGGACGGCCTTGCTGGCCGGCATTTGCGCCTCGATGGCGTTGAGGAAGCGGATGAACTCCTGATGGCGATGCCGCTGCATGTTCTTGCCGATAACGGTGCCGTCGAGCACGTTGAGGGCGGCAAACAGGGTGGTCGTGCCATGCCGCTTATAGTCGTGGGTCATGGTGCCGAGCCTTCCCTTCTTCATGGGCAGGCCGGGCTGGTGCGGTCGAGCGCCTGGATCTGGCTCTTCTCGTCGACCGACAGCACGATTGCGTGAGCCGGCGGATCGGCGGATCGACATAGAGGCCGACGACGTCGCGCAGCTTATTGACGAACTGGGGATAGTTGGAGAGCTTGAACTGGCGCCAGCGGTTGGGCTGCAGCCCGTGCGCCTTCCAGATGCGACGCACAGCTTGCGCTGATGCCAGCCGCTTGCGCCATCATGTCGGCGGTCCAGTGCGTCGTCTCGCTCGGCAGATTGACAAGCGTCAGCGCCACCACGCGCTCGGCCACCTCGGGTCCGAGCGCGTGGTCGGCGTCCTCGGCGATTACGGCGGCTGATGATCCTCGAACCAGAATGATGACTGGCGTCGCGAGATAGTTCCCACCGACGGCAAGGGAAAATGCGATGTCATGACGATACGTCCCTTGTCCGAGCAAGCCTCTAGGAATGCCCACCGCGTCCGACGTGCCTGGTCAGGGTCCGTGTCGTACCGAAAGCTCCAGTCGGGGTATATGCATTGCATCGGCCAATGCATGAGATCGCCGGAAAACACTGCCCCTACGCCTCGAGATCTCAGGCCGATGGCTACGTGCCCCGGGGTGTGGCCCGGCGTCGGCTCCAGCCACACTTCGCCATCGAGTTCAAATCCATATCGACAAGCACAGCCCGACCAGCCTCGACGATTGGCAGCACATTGTCCTCATAGGTCCGTTCGTCGGCATCGCCGGAGGCGGCCTGTGCGGCCTCGAACTCGCGCCGCGCCATGATGTAGCGGGCGTTCGGGAATGTCGGTATCCAACGCCCGTCCACCAATCGTGTGTTCCAGCCGCAATGGTCGATATGAAGATGGGTGCACAGCACATAGTCGATCTGCTCGGGAGCAACACCTGCATTCGCCAGGCGCGCCAAAAAGGTGCCGTCATTGCGGCGATGCCAATGCCGGAAGTATGCGCACGTCTTGTCGTTGCCGACGCAACTGTCGACCAGAATAGTGTGGTGGCCGGTACGAACCAGAAAACTCTGGATGGGAAGAATAAGCCGGCCGGTTGCCGGCGATATCAATCGGGGCGTGAGCCAATGAAGATGCGGTTCGAGTGCTTCGTCGGTGCAGTCGGGGAACCATTCCGATGGCGTCCGCAGAGGGTCGCACATCTCCAGAATTCTGGTTACCCAGATATTCCCGATTCTCCAATCGTCCATTGATGCGATCCTTCTTCGATCGAGGACGGATCGCTAGATATAACATTTGCGGCAAGATGGCGTCAGACCTTTCTTCCGATAGGAAGACGGAGGCGCTCGCGATGTGGGCGCGCTTACGATCGGGTACCAATCGTTAGATCTTAACCACTAGAACCGTGAGTTGCCATAGATCTGTAGCGCCAGCGTGCAGATAGCAGCGATCGAGATCGGCACGCCGAACGGGACGACGCCTTTGCGGTCCAGATGCTGAACGTAGACGCGGAAGGCCCCTTCGGGCAGCATCAAGGGATTCTTCACGACTAACGCGGTCGCAAGCGCGAAGACCAGCAACAGCACGGAAAACACCAGGAGCCCGCTGCCGCCGATCAGAAACGAAACCACCGCCATCAGTTTGACATCGCCAGCGCCGACCTTGCGCATGGCCCACAACAAGAAAAGCGCCACGAACAGCAGTAGGCCGGCAACCGCGCTCAGGCCCATGTCCCACCACGACCCGCTGAGGATCGACATAACCTGCAGCGAACCCAGCCCAAGACACAAAAGCAGCAGCACGTCACGGTTAGATATTTTTTGGGTCGTGAAGTCGAGCCATGCAATCCTTGCCAGCAAAGGAACCGCTAGCCCCTTCATCAGCAGCGCTCCGGCAAGCAACATGTAGCGCCTTACCGTTCGAGATTCTTCACGCTGGACGACAGGAGTCGCAAATTGTTGGCGACGGTCGGATCGTTGGGAGCCAGTTCGTATGCTTTGAGGAAATTACTGCGCGCGTCCTGCAGCTTGCCGCGCAGCAGATAGGAATAGCCGACATTGTTGTAATATTCGGGCGTTGGCCCAATGAGCCGGAAGGCCTGGCCATAGGCCCTGTCGGCGAGATCGAAGCGGTGGATGCGGTCGCTACAGGCGGCGAGGCCCAGCCATGCGGCACCGTCGTTGGCGGCGAGTTGCGTCGCCTTGTAGAACAGGGCGCCCGCATTGCCATAATTTTCCGAGCGGAACTGGTTCTTGGCTTCGGCAACGGCTTGGTCGGAGGCATAGTATTCGACGTCGCTGACCGTCTTCAGTCCGTCGAAGGCATCGCCGAAGGCAGTAAGCTCCACTTTCGCCGGCTCGTTAGTGCGGACGACCCCCGTTGGGTCCGTCGCATTCGACTGACAACCGGAAAGCACGACAACCAGCAAACTGGCAGCGGCAACGAGGCACATTGGCCTTTTCATTTTATCCCCCAGGGATCTTGCCGATCCCGTCCCCTGACCAAAGCACATCCCTGTCTAGAAGAAAATGCCCTTCATTCGAATGATCACCGGAAGCATCACGACCATCATCACAACAGGAAAGATGCATAGCCCCAGCGGTATCATCATCTTGACAGGCAAAGCATTGGCGCGTTCCTCGGCGAAGAGAATTCTTTGTCCCCGCATTTCGTCGCTGTAGACGCGCAAGGCGTCCGTCAAACTGGTACCGAGCTCTTCCGATTGACGGAACAGCACAGCCAGCGCGCGCGCCTCCTCCAGTCCAACGCGGTCGGATAATTCGCGCAGGGCCTCGCGCAACGGCTTGCCCGCGCGCAACTGAAGATTCATGATTGCGAGTTGGATGCCGAGCCATCTATGGGTGCCAGCCAGTTCGCTGCCGACACGCTCGACAGCCGCTTCGAGGCTCATGCCGGCATCGGCACAGGTGATCATCATGTCCATGAAATCCGGAAAGCCGCGACGATAAATCTGCTTCTGTCCCTTTTCGAATCGATCGAGAGCAATGCTCGGAATGACGATGCATCCCAGCCCAAGCAGGGCAGAGCCTGCAAAGGTGACAAGACCGGGAAGTCCGGGTGGCAATATCCGCGACAGGAGCGCAAACGTCACGGAAAAGCCAAGACAGACCGCACCAAGGCGCGACAGAGTATAGATCATTGGCGCGCTTGACTGATAGAAGCCGGCGCGAAAGAGCTTTGCGTCCAGCGCGCTGGGCTGGTCGCGTTCTTTTTCGATCGATCTAAAATATGCGTCGACGGGCCGCTGTGCTGAAATCTTGGCCAGTTCTTCCTGGCCCAAAAGCGAGCGGCGGTTAGGAATGCCCTCTGCCATGAGGCTTTGCGCAACCAGCTTCCTCGTCTGCAGCGCCGGCAAGAAGACGAGCGCGCCAACCAGGAAAAACGCTACGGCCGCCAGGAAGACGGCAATGGACACCAGAAGGCTTATATCCTGGGTCACCAACTCTAAAGCTCCGCTCCCTCAAAAATCGAAATTGACCATACGGTACATAATGAAGTCGCCGAGCAGCGCCCAGAATCCGAAAACCAGGAACACTGGCATGATCAAGGGGCTGTCCCACACATCACCGTAGTAGCTGGGGGCCAGGCCCGTGAGGATGGCGAGCATCAAGAGAGGAAACAGGGAAATGATCCACGCGGACATTCGCCCCTCGGCCGAGAGCGCCCTAATCTTCAACCTGAGTTTCTGCCTTTCGCGCAGCACCACTGAGAGATTCGACAGAATTTCGGTAAGATTGCCGCCAGTCTTGGCCTGAATCGACAGCGACACTGACAGCAAATGCAGACCTTCGAAACCGACGCGTTGCGAGAGTTTTCGCACCGCGTTTTCAAGGCTAAGGCCAAAGGTGATCTCGTCGGAAACAATGCCGAATTCGGTGCCCAGCGGATCAGGCATCTCTCGTGCGACAAGGCTTACAGCCACGGAAGTCGGATGACCGGCACGCAGCGAACGCACGATCATCTCAAGGGCATCCGGCAATTGCTTCGCGAATTTCTGGATTCGCCTGGCGCGCGCGCGACGGAGGACCAGAAACGGCAGGACGAATCCGATGAGCAGAAAGATGATCAACGAAACCACGGCGGAGAAGTGCAGCAGGAACGCAAATACCAGGGCCAGAGCCAGTCCACCGAGAGTAAATGTCGCGAGGAACGACAGCGGATTCCCGGTAACGCCGGATTGGGTGTACAGCCTGTTCAGGCCAACAGCATTGAAAAGAAAATCGCCCGAGCTGGTAAGCCCACGTTCTCGCAGCAATCCCTGCAAGGTCTGTTCGGCCGGAGCGTCATCGGCGAGCCGCTTCAGCCGACGGTTGATCGTGCTGACGGTTGAGCGCCGCTTGGAGTAAGTTACATACAGAGCCTCGGCCGCGAGGATGAGGGACGCAGCCGCCAGTACATAGATAAAGTAGAGCAACGTCTGGCCGGTCGGCATTAGAGCGGGACCTGTGGGTTGAACGCGTCCTTGGCGAACTGATGGCCAAGCGTCGCCGCTTCCTGGGCAAAGCGCGGACGAATGCCGGTCGCACGAAATTCCCCAACGATCTGGCCCTCGGCAGTCACATCGCGGCGGACGAAATGGTAAAGTTCCTGAACCTGTACGACATTGCCTTCCATACCGGTGAGTTCTGATATGGAAACAACCCGCCTTCCACCATCGGAAAGCCGTTGCGTCTGCACAATGACGTCGATGGCCGAGGCAATCTGAGCCCGTATTGAATCGTGGCTCATCGGCATGCCAGCCATACCGACCATCTGTTCCAATCGCGATATCGCATCTCGGGGCGTGTTGGCATGAATGGTGGTCATTGAACCTTCATGGCCGGTGTTCATAGCCTGCAGCATGTCGAAGGCTTCCTCGCCGCGCACCTCGCCGACGATGATGCGGTCCGGCCGCATGCGAAGCGCGTTTTTCAGCAATTCGCGCTGGCGAACTTCGCCCTTTCCCTCAACATTGGGCGGACGCGTCTCGAGACGGCCCACATGCGGCTGCTGCAGCTGCAGTTCCGCTGCGTCCTCGATGGTGATCAGGCGCTCCCTGGCTGGGATGTAGCTCGACAAGGCGTTGAGCAGGGTCGTCTTGCCGCTGCCTGTGCCGCCGGAAACGAGGATCGACTTGCGGGCCTGCACGGCAATGCGCAACAGGTCGATCATCGGCTGGCGGATCGAATTAAACGCCATCAGGCGTTCGAGCGAATAGGGATTCTTGGAGAACTTGCGAATCGAGACCAGCGGGCCATCCACCGAGATCGGCCGCACCGCTATGTTGACTCGCGACCCATCTTCCAGCCGCGCATCGACCATTGGCGCCGATTCATCGACGCGCCGGCCGATAGCCGAGACGATCTTGTTGATGACACGTAGGAGATGGGCTTCGTCGCGAAAGCGGATCGCCGTCTCCTCTATGACGCCACGCCGCTCTATGAAGACTCGCTTGTGGGTGTTGATCAGAATATCGGAAATCGAATCATCCTTGAGCAACGGCTCGATCGGACCCAGCCCTAGCATCTCGTCGGCGGTGTCGCTGGTCAATTGGTCTAGTTCGCGGGCGTTAAGCGGCACGTTGCGAGCACGAACGAATTCCCGCACGATGGGGCGGATCTCGTTCAGGATTTCCTCCTTGGACGCACTCTCAAGGGCCGTCAGGTTGAAGCGATCAATCAAGTGGCGGTGGAGCTCGACCTTGAGCGTAAGGAAATCCTCCCCCGGTGATTCGAATTCCGCAGAACGGGAGAGTGCGGGGACTGCCGGCACGATCGGATCGAGCTTCGGCTCGACCCGCGGCTCGCTTGACCCTTTGGTGAACCGGCCCAGCATTTTGCGCTACCCCCTTGGACTCGCCTTCGGGGGTAGTAAACGTTAACCCCGAAGACGGCAGGCACCGAGCACGTTCCCGAACTCAATACTTCTTGCATATTTAACATCCAGGTTGAAAAAACATCTCATCTAATCGAACGAGGCGTCCGGCCGCAAATATACAAGGGGCTGCCAAAACACCGCCTCGCGTCTTTTTGGCCACGATGGCCCCTTTCGGGCTCCGGCAAGCCCTTGGATATAATGGAATATGCCTATCCGCTAATATCGCCTCGCTTCTGCCATAGAAGCGGCGAAATTGTGAACGGATGGTTAAAAGACAGGCGAAAAGCAGGCAGATTCAATGTCTTGCTGCAGACAGAACCTCGAAACGTTAATACCATTTCAGGCACAGCACAGGTATAAAGAAGTTAAAGAACCGTTAACTTGTTTGACTCTGCTTTTTATCGGCCCCTAGGATTAAGTCGACGGAGGATGCTCAGGTATGCGATTTCATCCTTGGCTCGTCTCGTCAGGGTTTGAACCTCCAAAGGGAGAAATTTGGCATGAAAAAGCTCATGACGATGACCCGGCAGTTTCGCGACGACGAACACGGCGCTGCCATGGTCGAATATACCATCCTGCTCGGCATCATCACTGTCGCAGTGATCGCCACCATCATTCTTGTCGGTGGCTGGGTTGCCGGCCAATGGACGGGGCTTTACGCGCTGTTGCCGTGATCGCTTTAGTCCTACCAACGACGCCGGGGGCTCTCCCGGCGTCGATCCAGGCGATGGGTGAACGGAGTCTGGCGGGGAAAGAAAGTGCGTGCAAATACTGTCATCATGATCGTTCTCGCCGGCGTATTCGGCGTGCTCGCGGTGGTTCTTGCCAATATCTGGCTGACCAGTCAACGCAGTGCTATGGCGAAGACTGACGTGCCGCGCGACACCATCGTGGTCGCGGCCGTATCCTTGAAATTCGGCGACACGCTGTCGGCCGACAAGCTGCGTGAAATCGTATGGCCGGCGGGCGCGGTTCCGGCCGGTGCTTTCAAGACGACAAAGGATTTACTGGCTGGTGAAGGCACAAAGCAGGCGCTGCAGGCGATCGGCGCCAATGAACCCGTTCTTGCCACCAAGATTACCGGTCCCGGCCAGCGCGCCACTCTTTCGGCGGTGCTCGGCGAAGGCATGAAAGCTGTTTCCATCAGAGTCAACGACGTCCTCGGGGTCGCAGGATTCGTTTTCCCAGGTGATCGGGTCGATGTGCTCCTGACGCGCACCGTGCGCAACCCTGGAGATGCAGACCAGAGTTTCGTCGACGTGCTGTTGCAGAGCATGAAGGTGCTCGCCGTCGACCAGGTCGCCGATGAAAGCACCGACAGCCCGACGGTGGTGAAATCGGTGACTGTCGAGGCTAGCACCAAGGACGCCCAGAAGCTGACGCTGGCCGCCGGCGCCGGCCAGTTGTCGCTCGCGCTTCGCCAGGCAGCCGCCGGCAAGGACGAGATCACCCAACGCATCACGCTTTCCGACCTGACCGGCGAAACGCCGGCCGATGTCGCAGCCAGGCAGGCCGAACTCGCCAGGCAGGCGACGGCCGATGCTGCTGCGGCAGCCGAGCGCAAGCGCGCGGACGACAAGATCAATGGCCTGACTCGGGCCGTCGAACAGGTCGGAAACCGGCTCGACGACTTGAGCAAAGCAAAGCCTGCTCCGGCCGTGACCTCGGCACCCGAAGCGCAAGAGGTCGTTAAGGAAGTGATCAAATATGTGCAGCCGGAGCCGTCAGCCCGTGCGACTATCGGCGTTTTTCGGGGCGTGAAGCTCGAAAAATATGACGTACCGCGACAAAGATAACTCTGGTATGTTGAGATAAAGAGCGTCCGAAGAGCCGCCAAAGGGGGGAATGTAGATGCGAACGGTCCGGGAAACACTGGCAGCCGCCGCGCTGGCCTGTTCGGTGATATTACTGCCGATCGGCCTTGAGGCTACGGCAGCCGATCGCCGTATCGACGTGTCGAACCCCAAGGTCCATCGTGTCTTCCTGCCCATGTCGCAATCGCTGACGATTGAGGTGAATGCCACTCTTGGCGATATCGTCGTCGCCGACGAGAAGATCGCAGATGCCCAGCCGATGACGGACAAGACGCTCTACGTCATTGCCAAGGGCGCCGGTACCACAACCGTCAATCTCTTTTCCGAAGACAAGCGCTCGCTTGGCGTAATCCAGATCGAGGTCGGCGTCGACGTCAACGATATGGCGCAGGCAATTCGGCAGGTAGCGCCCAGATCGCGGATCGATATCGGCTCGGTCAATGGCAAGGTCCGGCTCGGCGGGCATGTGAAAGACGGCGCGACGCTGGCGTCGATCCTGGAAGTGGCCCAGCAATACGGTCCCGACGCGATTATCAATGCCGTTACCGTTGATGACAGCCAGCAAGTGAATCTGGAAGTGCGCGTGCTCGAGGCCAAGCGCAATGCCGGTCGCGACCTTGGTGTGTCGATCAGGAGCACGAACAACAGCGGAACGACCCGAACTGGAACGGGCATTGCCGCCGTCGATGAAGATAACGTGGTGCTCGGACCGGGCGGTCTGCTCACTGGCCTGCTCTCGAACACCAATCCGTTCGCGGCGCTGATCACTCGCGTCATCGACAGCAACATCAAGGTCGATCTGATCATCGAGGCGCTTGAGGCAAAGGGTGTCGTGCGCATGTTGGCCGAGCCCAATCTCACCACGCTTTCCGGCGAGCCGGCCAGCTTCAACGCCGGCGGTGAAGTGCCCATCCGCAGCCTGGACAGCGACGGCCAGATCAACATTGTGTACAAGCAGTTCGGCGTGAATCTGCAGTTCACGCCGATCGTGCTCAACGACGACAAGATCCATATCAAGCTAGCGCCGGAGGTAAGCGACCTGAACGGCTTCACGCCGGCTGGCGACCCGATCTTCACCACCCGCAAGCTGGCGACCGTCGTCGAGTTGCGCGACGGCCAGAGTTTCGCCGTCGGCGGGCTCTTGTCCAGCAAGAATACCAAGATCCAGAGGCAGGTGCCATGGCTCGGCCAAGTGCCGATTGTCGGCGCGCTGTTCCACAATTCAAGCAATCAGAAGGAAGAGACCGAACTGGTCGTCATCGTCACCCCGCATATTGTTCGCCCAGTGAAGCCCGGCGAGCAACTGGCGACGCCATTCGACAAGACACGGCCGGCCAACGACCCGGAATTTTTCGTGCTTGGCCAACTGGAAGTAACCAAGGACATGGTGCGCAAATATGAACTAGGCGAAGGCGTCGTCGGCCCCTATGGCCACATGCTCGACGTGAAATCCAAGGACAAGATGATCTATGTCAAGAAATAGGGTGTTGATCATGCTTTTGTGTGCCAGCGGGTTGGCGGGCTGCGCCGACTATCTAAACCGCTACGACACGGTGACACTGGCCGCAGGCGACACCCAGAAATACAATTCGCTTCTGCAGACGGTCGATCCGCTCAATCCGGCGTCGAAAAAGACCGCCATTGAAGGGGATGGCGCGCGCGCTGCTGCTCTTGCCCAGAGTTACAAGTTTCCACCGCCACCACCGCCGCCGCCGGCCATCACGGTCAATGTCGGGACGCCGAAAGACACGGCGGATTGAACAGAAGGATCAGCGCGTCAGGTAAACAAGGAATCCTGGCGTCAAGGAGCAAAAGAGCAAGGCCATGCTGCGTATTATTCGCGCGTTCTGGCACGATCAGAGGGGAATAGCGCTGATACTGGTCAGCGTCATGCTGCCGGCGATCATCGGATTTTCTCTGCTGGTGATCGACATGAGCCGGCTCAACAATCTGCATAACGATCTGCAGAAGGGTGCTGATGCGTTTGCCCTGGCAGGCGCGGCTGAGCTGGACGGGACGTCGGGCTCTATCAGCCGTGCTGATAGGGCGATCGCTACGCTGGTACGCAATCGATACACCTTCTCGACCGCCGGCCCTCCTCAAACGCTCGCTTCCGCCGGAGTAACACGCCGATATCTTCGCTCATTGCCGGCCACCGACAATCTCCCGATTCTGCCGGCCAATGTGATCACCGACGAGCTGAATGACGCCAAACTTGCCCGTTTTGTTGAAGTCACTGTAGCCCCGGTCGGGTTTGCTGCAATCTTCCC
Source organism: Mesorhizobium sp. M0048 (assembly GCF_040323405.1). Taxonomy (NCBI): domain Bacteria; kingdom Pseudomonadati; phylum Pseudomonadota; class Alphaproteobacteria; order Hyphomicrobiales; family Phyllobacteriaceae; genus Mesorhizobium; species Mesorhizobium sp. M0048. The sequence goes on from NZ_JAMYUV010000026.1 coordinate 67,929, forward strand.
GGCTTCCTTCTTGTCATCCAGCGCCAGCAACAATTTCAATGTTGGCGCAGTCGCTGTGGCGGGCTTCACTTCCGGCGTGTGCGATTTCACGCCGGTTTTTATGTGCAACCCTTACGAGACGGTGAACGGGACGAATGCAGCGGGCGGATTCACACTTGAGCAGGCCGTCTCCAACCCGGCTGTACATCGTCGACTGATCGAACTGAGGAAGGTCGGAAATGGGGCTGCCGCTGGCCCTGGTAACTTCGGCTTCCTCGAACCTCCGGCCGGTGTGGGGAACGGTGCTCAAGCCCTCGCTCAGACGATTGCAACATCAAGGCCGATTGGTTGCTACAGTTCCGCCAACGTTAGCACGAAAACTGGCCAGAACGCCGGCCCAGTGCAAGACGCCTTCAATGTTCGTTTCGGCATTGCAGCCAGCGGCAACCATTTCAATAGTGCTGAATACGGTCCAGCCGCGAACGTCCGCAAAGGGGCAATCAAGACCCGAGGAAGCGCAAACCAATGTCCTTCCATGAACCAACTTTCATTCACCCAAGCTGGAACAATGGGCCTTCCACGCGACGCGACCACTCCATACCTCGGCGGCCGAATGGGCGATGGAAATTGGAATTTCTCTGGTTACTGGAGCACCAACTTTGGTTCCGCTGCCTACCCATCTTCATGGAATACGACCAAGCCGACGCGCTATCAGGTCTACCGTTACGAGATATCAGCCGGGTTGGTAGGCATGGCGTCGACTGGTGGAGAGATCGGAACCCCGTCGGCAACTTGCCAACCTCCTGTCACGACGGTTGACCGTCGGTTGATTTACGGTGCGATCCTGAACTGCAATGCACTCCACGCTGCCGGCAGCGATCTGTCCGGCCACAGCACGGATCTGCCGGTGGAAGCTTTTGCAAGCTTTTTACTCACTGAACCGGTTGCGTCGCCATCGGAAGACGCATCCGTGATGGTTGAATTGGTTGACGTTACTGGGGGTGGCGGCCAGGGCACGCTAGACAATTTCCTCCGCGACGAAGCTCAGCTTTACCGGTGATGGCGATGATTGGAATGCTATTGCGCCATCTGGATAGATTTCGATGCGATCAACGCGGTGCAGTGCTCATCGAAATGACGCTGATCACGCCGCTGATGCTGATTTTGGCGGGTGGCGTGTTCGAGTTCGGCAATCTGATTCACGAAAAACTCTTGATGGAAGCCGGACTTTCAGATGCAAGCCGCTTCGCCGCGCGCTGCAACAGCCAATTGTATACACAAGCGGGGCTTGCGGCGGTCAACTGCGCCGATATCGCTGCAAATATCGCTGTGTTCGGCAATGCGGCGGGAGCCGGCAGTGCACGCGTCAGCGGCTGGCAGAAATCGAATGTGACGGTGACAATCGCTGCCGCTGGTTCTTGCCACGATGCTGTGGTCGCCGGCGTCGCCCAATATCGATCAACCACCGCGCAGGTCTGTATCGTCAGGGCTGCGGGTACCCTGGCGTACAGCGGGGTCGGCATGCTGTCGATCATCGGCATCGGCCCGATCACGCTGAACGGCTCTCACGAGGAGCGGCTGATCCGGTTCTGATCATGATCAAGCGTTTTGCGGAGTCGGACGACGGCGCGGCGATGGTCGAAATGACTATCGTTTCGACGCTGCTGTTTGCCCTTGTCCTCGGTTTCGTCGATTTCGCTCACGCCTTCTACCAATGGAACGCTGCTACCAAGGCGGTCCAGCTCGGCGCCCGGCTGGCCTCGATTTCAGACCCCATTGCGACGGCCCTTGCGACTGCGGCGCCGACGACGACACCGGGTGCGCCAGTCGTTGCCGCGGCATATGGCCCCTTTGTCTGCACATATACGGCTGGCACAGGGGCTTGCACCAACGGCGGCACATTCAATGCCGCCAACTTCAGCCGTGTCTTTCGCGGGGACACGGCAAACACCAACGATGATGCCTGTCCCCCACTTGCAGCAAATCAACGGCCCGGGATGTGCCATTTCTTTCCGCGCTTGCGCCGCGACAATGTGGTGGTCACCTACAGCGCCACTGGCTTGGGCTATCAGACCCGGCTGGGGGGACCGGTGCCAACAATCACCGTAAGTCTTCAAAACGTGACCTTTCAGTTCTTCTTTCTGCAAGGGCTGATGGGCTTTGCCAACGTCACCATGCCGTCCATGCTAAGCACGGTTACGGGCGAAGACCTGAAGAGCACATCACCATGAACGCCATCAACACCAAGGTTCTCCCAACCAAACGAAAGCAGGTCGCCCTGTTCTCGTCGGATTCACAGTTCAAGCACGAGGTGGCGACGCGGCTCGACGCGCTGGCTATTTATGACGTCCGGATTTCCGAAACGGATGACTTTCTCAAAGGCCCGATCCCCGACACGCGGCCGGGCATCGTAATCCTCGACCTTGCCAATGGCGAGCTGCTTGGCAAGCCCGGCATTGTCGAGGGGCGCGCCCTGTGGGCGGCCGTGCCGCTGATTGCGGTTTCAGACGAGCTGACCTCTGAACAGACGCGCATCCTGGTGCGGATGAACGCCTCGGACTGGCTGCACAAACCAGTCGATGCCAAGGAGCTTCTGAATGCGGTCACCTTCCATGACACCGGCAACCAGGGCACCAAGAGCCGCATCATCACCTTCATCAGCGCTAGCGGCGGGGCCGGCGCCACGACGCTCGCTTTGTCGGCCGCGGATTTCCTGGCCTCAAAATCCACCGAACGTGCAGCTTCAACCTGCCTCGTCGACCTCGATTTCCAAAGTGCCAATTGTGGCGCCTATCTCAACCTCTTCAACCAGTTCGACCTTGCCGGCATCATCGGCCAGCCGGAAAGGCTCGATGTCGAACTGATGGACGTTATCAAGCTCTCGCGCCCGTCCGGCCTGACGCTGTACGCCTTCGAAAGGCCGCAACTGCCATTCGAGCCGCAGGGCGCGGATTTCGTGTTCCGGCTGCTGGACCTTGTTGCCTATCGCTTCGACGACATCGTCATCGACCTGCCCAACATCGAAACTCCCTGGCAGAATCCTGTGCTTTCCACGAGCGACGCGATCTTCATCGTGTTCGAGCTCAACGTCGCGTCGCTGCGGCAGGGCAAGCGGCTCTACAAGAAGATCCGCGATTTGCGCGGCAATTCGGTGAACATCACGCTGGTCGCCAACAAGCACAAGCGCAAATGGTTCGGCAACCATTTTTCGCGCAGCGAACTCGAGAAGATATTCAAGGCACCGCACATCAAATCGGTTGCCCTGGACAATGCGCTGCTGACCGATGCGCTGAACCGAGCCATCATGCCTTCCGAAGTGGACGGGCGGGCACGCTTCAACAGGGATCTGAAGCGGATTTTCAAAGAGAGGCTCGATGACCCTGCCCGGTAGATACCGCTTCCTTCCGCTGCTTGCAGGCGCTTGCATCATGGGCCTGGTATCGGCCTGGGACTGCGCCCATGCCCGCTCCGCGCTATCGGACCAGCGGCCGCTGCCAGCCATGGGCCCCAGCCTGCGCAAGTTCGTTGCTTTCCAGACCGCGGAACAGCCGGGCACGATCATTATCCGCAAGCACGAGAAGGCGCTTTATCTTGTGACCCGAGAGGGTGAGGCGCTGCGCTATCAGATCAGCGTCGGGCGTGACGGATTTGGCTGGAGCGGCACCGTGGAAGTGAGGGCGAAAACCGAATGGCCGGAATGGCGCCCACCGAAAGAAATGCGCGCGCGCCAGCCGGAGCTGCCGGAGATGGTGCCGGCCGGTCCCTACAATCCGCTCGGCGCACGGGCGCTCTACTTATCCCGAGACGGGCACGACACGCTTTATCGCATACACGGCACCAACGACCCTTCAGGGGTTGGCTTCGACGGCACATCGGGATGCTTTCGTCTTACCAATACCGATGTGATCGATCTTTTCAAGCGCGTTTCGGTCGGTGCAAAGGTGGTGGTCCAATGACGATGATTAGCGACCCGGACATGCCGGCGATCGACATTGGGCCGGCGACCCAAGCATTCGAACAAGCTGTCGCTGGGAAACCTAGCAATGCCAGGATGATCGGCGTTGTCGCCGCAGGCGCCTTGCTGATCACGGGAGCAAATTTAACAGCCGCCGCCTATCTCTTCCGCAGCATCAACGATCTGCGCTCTGTCGAAGGGAGGCTGGAACAGCTCGGATTGTTCGAGCAACGGATTGCGGCCCGCCTCGATACGGTCAACAACGGTTTTCAAAGCCGGTTCGAAAAACTGGACAATCAACTGCAGGGTAGCTTCAGCCAGATCAACGACAGCATTGCCCGAATTGAACAGAACTTACCGGTGGTCCACGACGACGTTTCTACCGTGGCGGAGCCTCTTGTTGAGATGACCAGCGCCACGGCGGAGCCGCTCAGCGATCTCGATGGTGAAGAAGCGACCGAACGCAGTATCGTCGAAGCACCACGCCCGCCCAAAAGGAGCAGTGCAGCACCGGTGCCTCCTGCCCCAAGCTCCTCCTACCGGCGCATAGAGCAGCCTGACGGCAAGGTGTATTATCGCAAGATCGATTAGAGCGGGATACGGGAGCGTAGGGAATGCTTGCCAGAGAAGATCGTCCGCCGCTTTTGGCGTCGCGCGTGTCGCGACAGACGATTCGACGCTCGAAATGGAGGCAGGACTTAGTTGGTCATCCGGGGCATGATGTGCTCAGTCGACACCGAGACGGCCGCAATACGACTCTAAGTTACCTTTTGAAGCCGACCATCAAGGCGTCAGGAGATCATAAGTGAGCGCTATCGCCATTTCTCCTCGCACCAATCGTGATCGGCTGCTTCTAACGATCACGAAAGAGGATTTCGGGCTGGAATTCCGGGTGGTCGCGCGTGGCGGCATACGCCGCGGCATCCGTCTGGAAAAGGCTTTCTGGATATCTCTGAAGCAGATGGCTGAAAGTAGGAAATGCACGATCGGCATGCTGATTGAGGAAATCGCCGAAAGTGCGACCAACACTGGTAACCTGACATCGGCGATACGGGTGGCTTGCATAAACGGGCTCGCGGATGAAAACATCGTCCTGCGGAAGCTTGCATCGATCAGGACAATCAATGCCATATTGCTTGCCTGCCCCTCGCCCGCTTTCGGCTTGGCGTCATCGAAGAAGATCCTGACTTTCAATGCTCCGTTCCAGCAACTGGTCAAGCGTCAGTTGCCGCTCGGACCAGACTATGATGCACGACCAGATCTCAAGCTGGCGCTAGATCTCAACGTCGCCGACATTTTTGCCCGGCTCGATGCCAACGGCGAAGTTCCGATCGCCAGCGGCTTTGTCATCGGGGCCGGCGAACGCAGGTATCGAGGTCAATTGAATGTAGTACGCGCGCCCGTACCCGAACCGGAGTTGCTGATGGCGTTCGTCAACGGCTAGAGCTGCCGCTCCCGGCGAGCGAGGCTCAATTCGGGCAGAAGATGCTTCGTGTCATTTTGCGCGAATAGGAACTGTCTGCGAGACTTCGATTAGGCCCGACCGCTATTGCCAGCCAACGGCCCGCGCCGTTTGGCGGGAGCGGCACCATCACCAATCAACCGAATTCATTACAATGAAGGGCGACAACCTCGAAGAGAGAGGGCATGACGACGTATTGGCGCCAGAGAGGGCTTAGCGAGCGGAAAAGCGGAATTGGATCCGAACTGGGCTGATCGCCGCGCAACGCGCGGAAAAGCTGCGGCAAGCTCCAAGAAGAAATTTTGCAGGATCGAACACATGTGTTGGCTGGAAAATAGAAAGCTTATCCGCTCCGCGAAGGTCATTGCCGAAGCTGAGCATGCCGAACGCACCGAGAAGACAGCAAGATTGAGATCGCTTCGGATGGCAGCTCAGAGTGACCTGAAGGTTCCGTTCCGTGAGGAACTCGATTGCTCTCTACTTATCGCCGCACTGACTCAAGGCGAATTATCGGCTAAACTTCCCGACGGATCGCATTGGCGGGGCCGAGCAAGGGCAACAGGCAAAAACCAGTATTCCTCCGCGCCCGCCAATTCGAATTAGCGAGTGTTGCCTCGTCCGATGACTCAGAAGGCGATCTTGACACCCGGCCTGCCACTGACAGTGGAACTGTCTTGAGACCACTTGCCGCAATTTCACTGCTGAGCGTGGTCGATTGAGCGTTGAACCCAGACGACATTGCGACGAGAAGTCTGCGTCTTCAAACTCACTCTCTCTGCTGTCAACGCTTGCCGTGTTGGAATAGCCGAAGCGCTCCTGGATTTCCGCTGACGTTGCCCCCAGTTTCTATCCAGTTTTGAGTTCGTTTCCGGCGTGGGTTGTGCCCTGCTGGGCGGGTGAAGCGACGGGCGCTGGCGCGGAGCCTTTGGCG